>JBDSSD010000038.1:0-17786 GCA_039928945.1 Opitutus sp.
TGAGTTCGACGTCCTTGTACCCGTGGCCGGCGAAACGCGATGCGTTGGACGTTGCGATCGCTTCCTTCACGGAAAACTGGGACGCAAACCAACTCGCTTTCCGGGCCGCCAGTTCGCCCCCGAAACCCGCCGAGCATGGCGAGGATCGCGTCCACGTTCTCAGTGATTTCGGCCCGGATGGCCACGCACGCCACTCAACCGTCTTCGCCGACGGACTCAACATCCCAGTCGGGATCATGCCGCTGCCACGCGCATCGGGGTCCAAAGGCGATTCGGTGATCTCGTATTCGATTCCCACCATCTGGCGGTTGACCGACACCGACGGAGACGGAGTCGCCGATCACCGCGAACCGCTGTACACGGGCTTTGGGTTCAAGGACACCCATGGCATGTCATCGAACTACAACTACTGGGTGGACGGTTGGATTTACGGCACTCACGGCTTTGCCAATCACAGCGAAGTCCGGGATCGCGCAGGTAACCTGACCGTGCTCGATAGCGGCAACACGTATCGCTTCAAACCGGACGGCTCGAGCTTCGAGCAATGGACCTGGGGGCAGACGAATCCGTTCGGACTGACGTTTGATTCACGCGGCGACATCTATACCGCAGATTCGCACTCGAAGCCGGTGTACCTCGTGCAACCCCGCGGGTACTACGAAGGGATCAGCAAGAAGCACGACGGCCTTGGTTTCGCGCCTGCCATCACGGCGGACGATCACGGTTCAAGCGCCATCGCGGGGATCGCATTTTACGCGGCGGACAATTTCCCGGCGGAATATCGTGGCAACCTCTTCAACGGTAACCCGGTCACGGGCCGCGTGAATCGCGACCGCCTGGAGTGGACTGGCTCGAGTCCACGCGCGGTACGGATGCCGGATTTTGTGTCGAGCGATGATCCCGTATTCCGACCGGTGCAGGTAAAGCTCGGACCTGATGGCGCCCTCTGGATCGCCGACTTCTACAATCCGATCATCGGCCATTATGAGGTCCCGCTGACGCATCCCAACCGCGATCATGCGCACGGCCGGATCTGGCGTGTCGTGTGGCGCGGATTGAATCGCGAAATTCCCGCTCCCACGTTGCCGAATTTCGGCAGCGCCGGTGCCGAAGCCCTCGTGCAGTTACTCGCTGACCCCAATCTCGCGGTTCGCACGCTTGCCGCCAACGAGCTCGTCGACCGCGTCGGACCAGCCGCGCTTCCCGAGCTGCGCAATGCGGCGAAAACCGCACTGGCCCAGCCCAACACTCCCGCCGCACTGGCGATCGCGAATACGATGGAACGCCTCGGAGCGGGCGACGACTCGCTGCTTTTCGAAACGCTGCTCCATGCGAGCGACAATACCGGCATCGCCGCACTCCGGATCCTCGCAAATCGCGCGGACCTGGGCGGCCGCGGAGAAGTTTTTTTCCGCGCGCTGCTCGCGCAAACCCAACCGGGTTTCGTTTGGCGCGGGATTGCTGAAGTGTTCGCGCGTCACCCCGCCACCTGGCAGGCGCCGCTGTTGCTCCAAATGCGCGAGCGCACTCCAGACAATGACGAACAGCTGGTCTACGCCATTCGCCTGGCGCTCAAAGCGTCGATCGCGGATGCAACGTTGGAGGAGCTGACGTCGTTCGAAGCGATTAACCCGCATGCCGGCGCCGTCCTCGCCAGTGTGGGTCTGGCGGTTCCGCGGCCTCTGATTGCGGAGTATCTTCTCGGCTACCTGCAACGCATTCAGTTCAAAGCCGACAACGCGGGCGAGCTCGCGCGTCACGCCGTGCAATATCTTCCACCCGCCCGCTACGATGCCATCAGCGTACTCGTGGAGTCGTTACAAGGCGCGCCGCTGGCCCAACAACTCGCCCTCGCTGAAGGTCTTGCCCTTGCCGCCGCCGACAAGAGCCGTCCCCTGCCCGCCGAAGTTGAGAGCTGGATGAAGCGCGTTCTCGTGGAAAATGCGGCCGGGAAGGACTGGCTGCTGGCACGTCGTGCGCTGGACGCAGCCAAACCGATTCTCTTTCCAGAAATGACAGCGGTTGTTCGACGGCTGTCCCTCGACCCGAAGATCCAGCAATATCCCCTGCGAGACGTGGCGCTGCGCACGTTGCCCGCGGTGGCAGAGAACGAAGTGGTTTTCGACACGGTGCTCAACGATGGCGTGGCCACGACGACCCTGCGCAAAATCGCCGCTGAGGCGCTCGGCAAGGTCGAGCCTCGCACCAGCGCCGAGTCCGCGTTGATCAAAGCGCTGCCAGGCGCATCGTCCGACTTGGCGCTGAGCATTGCGATCGCGCTCGCCAAGTCAGACACGGGGGCGCCGCTGCTGGTCGGTGAAGTCGCCGCGGAAAAAGTTCCCGCTCGCCTGCTGACGCACAGCTACGTTGCTCCGGCACTGCTGAACCGAGGCAGTGAGCTCCAAGCTCGCGTCGCGCAGCTCACGGCGAATCTCCCGTCGGAGAACGCGCGGCTCGACGCCGTAATTGCGGCGCGCGCGATGGCGTACGGTCGAGCCAGGCCGAGCCTCACGCGAGGCGGCGCCGTTTTCACCGAGCAGTGTGCGGTGTGTCACAAACTGCGCAACACGGGCGGAAGCATCGGCCCGAGCTTGGACGGACTCGCGTCACGCGGCGTTTCACGGCTGATGGAGGACATTCTTGATCCGAGCCGAAACATCGATCCGACATTCCGGCTTTCAACCGTGACCTTGCGCAACGGCGAAACGCGGATGGGGATGAACCTGCAACCGCAGGGCGACTCGCTCACGTTAAACGACGTTGCCGGCCAGCCAATCACCCTGGCCAAACACGATGTGAGCAGCGTGGTCCCCGTCCCGACTTCGCTCATGCCGGGTGTATTCGAAACCACGTTGTCGCAGGAGGATCTCTTCAGCCTGATCAACTACCTGATCTCGCCGGCAGCGAAGTAGGCGCTTCCGAGTGAGCAAGACGTGAATTGAATGTTGAACTCAGGAACGCGGGAACGGACGGCCGCGATCGACAGCGGCTCACTGGGAGCGCGGGCGGTCGGCGAGGTCTTGCTGGTGAGCTGATCAACTTTATGTCCAGTCAACCCTCTGAAACGATGCTGCGAATGAACACCTTGAGGTTTGGCTCCCGAATTCGTGCTCGGCGGCCGAACTGCGCGTGCGTAGCGCTTCTCCTGCTCCTGGTGGCGCCGGGGGCGGCGTCCGCAGCGGACCAGCGGTTCGACGCGGACGTGGCGCGGCGCTACGCGGGGGTCGCCCGCTGGCTGGGCCTCTGGGAGATCTCCGAGACACGCAGTATCTCCGTCTCGAACGGAAAGGGTTACCGGACGAACGTCTACGAAGCGATCGCGCACGGTGAATTTGAGCTGTGGCGTGAGACTGAGGAACGAACCCGCACGGTGCCGGGAGGCTCGGGCACTGTGACTTGGGAACCGTCGCGCGGGATCTTTGGCTGGAGAGGTTCGGGCACAGCTCACGGCCTGCGCAACGAGACCTGGTCGAAGTGGGAGCCGTACGGCGAACGCATGATCGGCGAGGATTGGCGCCAGTCCGACGGTGGCGAGGAACCCATGCGAAACGTTGAATTCGAGATCAATTTGGGCCTGCACTCGGCATCGTTACATCCCGGCGAGGGACCGACCGGGCGGATTCTGCAGAAACGTGAGGGGCACGGCGTTTCCGCCGCAAGCGGCGGTGACGGCAAGTTCCACTACGCGGAGCGGGTAATCGATGAAACAAATCCGGGCGCCATCCGGACGTTCTTCACGCCGCACGACGAAGCCGGCAAGCTGAAGCGCTGGTCGGTCGTGCAAGGTGGTCCAGGCGTGCTCGTCTTTACCGGCGAGCGTCGCGGTCACGATGTCACCGGCGGGGACAGTGTTGACCGCAGCCAGGTTGTGCTCGCGCCGATTTACGACGACGTGGAGTGTGAGGTGACGATTGAGGGTTACGCCGACTGGCTGCCGCGCGGGTCGATCGCCGATCCGAAGAAACCGGGCAACGCCTTGATCGCGCGCGCAGTCTTGAAAGCCAAGGACGGCAAGACCAGAGAGCTTCCGGAGGTGGAGCGGTTTCGTTTCGAACTGCTCGACACGTCGCGCGAACCCGGGATCTGCCTCAACTGGCCGCTGCAGGCGAAGGATTCCGATTTCGATCTGCGGCTCGCTGATTTCAAGAGCAGCGCATCAGCCGATCAACTGGGAGCGTTGAAAACATTCTACAGTGAATGGGGCATGTCTTCGTCGGGGGACTACGATCTGGCGAGCCTGCCGACCCGTGGCATGCCGCAGTGGAGTTTCCCGGAAGTGTCCGAGGGCGGACAAAAAGGCGAGCTGCCGGACCCGCCGAAAGACAAGAGCGGGCAGCCCTTCGCGGAGGCCGCGATCGAGTGTTTTGATTTTGGCGCGAAGTCGGAGCTGCGGGTGATCTGCGTACTGAAGGACGGCCGCGAGATCATTGGCCTGATGAAAGGCGAAGGCGGCGGCCAGGAGTTGGTGCGTCTCCCGAAGCGAAGTGGGCCGGATTGGGTGGCCGAGAAGTGGCGCAAGGAAAACGACGCGATCAATCTCGCCGCGAACGACGACGAGGAAAAGGTTGCCGGCCAGTCGATGAACGGCGACGGGTTCACCCTTTACGAGGAGTACCGCGGCTGGGTGGAGAACGGGAAGCACATCACGGGCGATCCGAAGAAGAAGGATTTTTTCGTGCTCAACCAGATTGGCGCGGATGCAAAAGGGGGCATCGCCTTGTTCGAGCGGGTTTCGAAGCTGCTGGTGCATTCGAAGCTGAGAAAAACGGAGATCGTCGTGCTGCCCATGACGGAGATAGAATCCGATTCGAAGGCGAAAGGAGAGCGAGTCATGAATCTCAATCACCGCGACGCTCCGCACCGCGTGAATCAGCATGCGGTACACATGATCAACACCAGCGGTTTCCGGAGTGGCGGAGGAGGAACGGAAGGCGTGCGGAATAATGATAAGCAGAGCTATGCGTTTCGGCCGGGGAAGGTGCAGTTGGTGCACGTGGAGGAGGCAGGAACTTATGATGGGATTTTTTCAACCGATCGCAGCACTGCACTCTACAACCTCAGCGCGCGAGACGCGCTGTTCGCCTACGATCGCGGCGTCGCCCACGAACTGCTTCACGCGGTCGGCGTCGACCACCATGGCGAGGGGGAGGAACGAAGTGCTTTCTACTTTCAGTCCGCGAGTGACCCGAATAATCCCACCCATCATGCGCGGTTCACGCTCAAGCTGCCGCGAATTGATGATACGGACCTCGAAAATAAATGGCTGGGAGGAATTCCGGTGACGGCTCAGGTCCTGGCGCGGCCGACCACCATCACGTTGATCTGGGAAGACACGGGTCGCGATGTGGCCGAATCGCTGGCGGCGGAGTTCGAGCAGACCCTCGCTGCGGCCAGGGCGCGGCTTGCGGCAAATCCACCCGCCGATGACGTGGGGAGCCGGGCGACCCGTTTCCCCAATCTAGGCAAGGATGCTCACTATTGGAGGGAGACCGAAATCTTCGATTACGCCGTCAACAATCACGAACAGTTCAAAGTCTACGCCACGATCGGTCGGATGGGCCAGGCCGACTCCGGCAACGAACTTTGCCTGATGCGATATTATTTTGCGAACGCGTATCCGGTACCTGGGCGCGAAAACGCCTACTACCTGGTGCGGCCGGGAGACAATCGTGCCGGACGCGAACTCTGCAAAAGTCCCGAGGGCACGGGTCAGAATGCTTCTGACCACAAGCCCAAGTCGCGGTTTGGCGATTCTGCACCCCAGCGCGGCGCTTGTTTTCAGTACATATGTCCCAACGACGCGATCCCCGCCCGACGCCTATGAACTCTCTCCACTTTATTTTCGCGCGGCTTTTGTTGGTCGCGTTGGCTTTCTGGGGAGTTATGTTCGCTTCCGTCGGCGTGACCGCCGCGGACAGCCGGGCGCCCGAACTGAGCCTCTCGGTTCGCGGACTTGCGGACGGTGCGATCGAAGTGGGTGAATCTTTCCGCGTCGCCGTCAGGGTCGATGCGTCCGAAAACGCGACGACCAAACTGGAATTAGCGCCCGCCAGCGGTTCCTGGCTCGATGCCACTACCATTGAGTTAACCACGGCCGATGGGCAGACGGTATCCGCGCGGGCGCGACCGGCGCCGCAAACCGCCCGGCAGGTCACGGTCGTTGACGAAGAGAATCCGGCGAACGCGCTTTGGTGGTTTCCGCCAGCGGACCTACAGTCGGTTGGCGTCGGTGACTACACCGTGCGAGCCAGACTGCGGATTCGCGATGGCACCGGTTGGAAAGGCGAGGTCATCGCTGACCCGGCTGCGCTACGAGTGGTGCCGCAGTCGAGTGATCCCGAACGCGTGACCCAGCGTAAAATTGCGCGCGCCAGGGCCGCCCTGCTGGGCGGTGATCCGGCGAAAGCCGGTGAGATTTTGAATGCGGTGCTCGAGGCGGAGCCCAATCAGATCGTCGCGTTGGTGCTGCATGCCGCGATGTCTCTGGAAGGCGGCAACCGAAATACTGCACGGGTGTGCATCCAGCGCGCGTTGATGCTTTCCAACCGACCCGGCGAAGAACCGTCGGCGGAGATCCACGCGCTGGCGCAGCGCATCGAATCGGCGACCGACGAGGCTGCGCCGGCCGGCGGGGTGCCGGCTTGGAGTCAGATTCCGAACGTCCTCTTGCAGCCGGTGCGGATCGCACCGCCGGCAGCGTCGGCGCTGACCGCGCAAACACCCATTCCTCCGAAGCCCGCAACGAGCCCGGTGCGGGTGGAGCCGACACCCGTGGCGACCGCGCCGGCAAAAGGACCGGATCCGTCCGCCTCTGCGACCGCGGCGACGGTCCGGCCCGCGTCGGTGGAGAAATTTGACGGCATCGTCATCGCCGCCGCGGAGCTCACCGACGCGAAAGTCAGTGCTGATTCCGCCGGCCAGTGGGCGACGGCCGCAGTTGCCAGTTCCCAGTACGATCGAAAGACCTACTCTGCGGCGCAGGCGACTGGCGCGCCGAACATCAAAGTCGCGGGCAACAGCCCCGACGCCTGGTCACCCGCCCATAAGAACGAAGGCACCGAGTGGATCGAGGTGACCTTCGCGCAACCGATGCATGCGACCGAGGTGAGGCTTCGCCAGAACGACACGCCCGGGTGCGTCGCTCGAGTCGAAGCGATTGAAGCGGACAGCACCGCGCATCTTTGGTGGCAGGGCGCAGATCCGTATGTGGTCCCGGCGATCCGTGAGATCGTGTGGTTCGGCGTCCGCGTACCGCGGACGAGCTATCTCGTCGCGAAGATCAAGATCACGCTCAACCTCACGGCCGTCTCCGGCTGGAAGGAAATCGACGCGGTGCAACTCGTCGGCAGCGCTGATTGAGCAACCCGTTCGCTGACCATAAAAATCAACGGCGGCCACGCGCTTTGGCGATTGTCAGCCGGGCGGCGTCCATCGGGTGCTCGATCGTGTTCGGGCTGCACGGCTGCATCAGCATTGCCGCGACGGTGTTTGCGTTCGCGTTCAAGATGAACCGGCTGATCTGACGGTAGAGACTAACGAGCAGCCGGAGCGGACGGTAAATGTGTCTCGCGAAGGAGCGATGGTCGGAGGAAGGAAGTGCTGCCCTAAAAAGCTCAGACCCTTCGGCGTTTTGACAGGCTTGGGCGGAAGCCAGCGCGAAGAGGAGCGAGTGGTGTGAGAGAGGAAGGATCGATCGCCGATTAGGCGGATCCTCCGAGGTCGAATCGGCAGTTAGAGTCCGGACCTCCGAACGCGTCGGTCGCGCCCGACGCGGTGAAAGCGGCGTCGAAGCCCGCACTCCATGGACGCGACGCGGGAAGCTTAAGCCCCTTCGAGCTGGGCGGTGGTGAGCTCGTTCATCAACGACTCGCCGCGCGCGAAGCGTTCCACGTTGATCGAAAAAATATCCCACAACCGGGTTTTGAAATTTGGACTGAGGCTCGAGCCCGAAATATGCGGCGTGAAAATGACGTTGGGAAATTTCCACAGCGGGTGATCCGGCGGCATCGGATAATGGTAGTGCGTATCCAACGCCGCACCGGCGATCCACTTCTCCCGCAACGCCCGCAAAAGCGCGTCTTGCCGAATGATGGGGCCACGAGCCGGGTTCAGCACCCAAGCCCGGGAGGGTAAGGCTTGAAGTTCCCGCTCTCCGATCAGCCCCTCCGTAGCTTTCGTAAGCGGCAAACCGACAATCAAAAAATCCAGATCGCGCAAAAATTCCGTCTCCTCACCGTTTCGAAAAACGCGATGAGGCAACACGCCTTCGGCATCGCCCGTCCCGGGCACGGTGTAAATATCCCCGCGCGGTCCGACGCCATTCCGGGCCATCACGTGGACGCGCAACCCCATTTGCCGCGCCAACCGCGCCGTCTCGCGGCCAATTCCGCCATACCCCCATAATCCGACCGTGAGCCCGCGAATCTCGCGTTGAAAGACCGCTGAACGATCCCACACCGCGGCGTCCTGGTTGCGGACCATCTGCCGCAGGTCACGCGCGAGGTTCACCATCATTGAGATATTCCACTCGGCAATCGGCACATCAAAGCACCCCCGGCAATTCGTTGCCCTGATCTTCCGCGCGGGCAAATCGAGGCCGAAGAGCTGCGTATACCCGGTCGAGGCAACCTGCACCCAGCTCACCTTCCGCATCGCGGCGAAGTTCGTCGGTGGTATCGAACAAAATAGCACGTCGGCCTCAGCAATTCGCGCCAGCTCGAGAGGTCGAGCCGCCTCGCCCGGCGGCGTCACTACGTCGATCGCGAAGCGGCCGGATTTTTCAAGGGCCGCAAGGGCGGCGGGTTCAACCGGGACGTCAATCAGAAGTTTGATGGGCATTAGGTCGAAAGAATCTTGCCGGGAACACTGTTGAACTCGCCGGTGCCGGGCTGAAACGGATAGCGGGCTTTGATCTCGTCGGTCAGAATCACCCCAAGACCGGGTCGGTCGGGTGGAAAAGCGTAACCGTCTTTGATGAGCAGTCCGCCATCGATCACATCTGAGTGCAGGCCCGCGTAGTCTGGCGCAATCTCCAGGATGCACGTGTTCGGCGCCGCGAAACCGGCGTGAATATTCTGCATCAGCGAAGCTCCGGCACCCCACGCGTGCGTGGCCACTTTGCGACCGCGCTCCGCCATCATCATCGCGACGATCAGAAACTCGCCCAAGCCTCCGGTGAACGACGCATCCGGCTGGCCGATGTCGAAACTGTCCTGCTGAGCGAACACCTTCCATTCATAGGCTGCCGTGAGACATTCACCGCCGGCGATCGGCACCGTCGTAGCTCGACAGAGTTCGGCGTAACCCCACGGATCGGTATAATGCAACGGCTCCTCGAGGAAAAATAGGTTGAACGGCTCGAGGGCCTTGGCGACAGCGGTGGCGATCTCGACCGTCCAGGTGCCGCGTGGACTATTGCCCATGTGAGCGTCCATCATCAGCCACGCATCAGGCCCGGCATGCTTGCGCATGAACGCGATTTTATCGGCCTCAAAGTCCGCTGCCTCGGCGGCTTCCTGCGCCATGTACCAGCCTTTCCCGGCGGTGAAACTACCGGCGCCGACCTTGAGCCCGTGGAATCCAAGCGAGAAATAATGATCCATCTTCTGCGCGAGTTTCTCTTTGGGGTAGTTGCTCGGCCCGCCGGTGGCGTAGCACGGCAGTCGGTCGAACTTCGCGCCACCCAGTAAGGCGTGCACCGGCTGACCGAGCAGCTTGCCCTTGAGATCCCAGAGCGCGGCCTCAATCCCGTTGAGCACAATCGTACCCAGTCCCACCCGGCACCAGAAGTTGCCGCACTGATACATGCGACGCCACAACTCCGGAATGTCGTCCACGTTCTGTCCAATCAGGATCGGCTTGAAGAATTCGACAATCGAAGGGACCGACTCCGGGCAAAAATAGCCGGCATAGGTTTCGCCGATGCCCGTGTGCGTGCCGTCCGTGAGCACTTCGATGAAGGCGGCGCTCCGCAGTTTTCTCGCTTCGCGCAAAAACGGATCGTTGGTACAGGGGCCCGTGAGGAGCGTGGTCCGAACATCAGTGATCGTCATGAAAGTAAGGTCGAAACTAGATGAGAGCTTCAGGGCGTGATTCACTCGCGACCGCGAGTTGACGAGACGCCGAGCACGCTGAGCCTGCCTCCAGCCTCACGGACAGAGAAGCGCTCGCCCCAATCGGTCGAGTTGTGAGGGTCCGCAACAAGCGCGTCGCTTCCTCCGCGATCCGCGTTTGGCCGGGTTTGGTGATATGAATGCCGTCGGTGTGCCGAAACTCAGGGCGGATCTGCTTTGGATCGGTGGGATCAACCACGATCGCATAACGGTCCACCACCGGCCGGCCACTGGCCCGAATCAATTCATTCAGGTGCGTGAGTTCCGCGTAATGCGCAGCCGTGGGCAGAGTTCGTGGAGGAACGGTCGAGTAAACGACGACTCCGCCCCAGGTGACGAGGTCCGCCTCCTGTTGCATATTCCGGAAGGCCACCTCGGCCGATACGCCTGTCCCGATGTCATTCGTTCCGCCTTCAATCCACACGATCTCCGGACGAAACGGTGCGACCTCGAAGGGAAACCGATCGAGGTCCAATGCCGTCGTCGATCCGCCGCTCCCGGTGTTGAACACCAGCTCCTGTCCCACGCCGGTCGATACGATGGCCGCATAGCTTTCCGCCTCGGGTTCACCATCTGGACCCGCGGTGATTGAATCGCCGATCACGGCCAGACGAGGCGGCGTCGCCGGCGCCACCGGCGTGACCGACCAGTCGAACACCCGCAATTCGCCTCCCGTGGCAGTCGAATTGGGTCGCAGACCGAAACCTGGCCGCCCGGGCACAAACCGTCGCCGATCGGGAATCGTCAGCTCAATCGCGCCATCCGGAACATCTGCGCCGCTGAGTCGTGCAAAAATTGCTTTCTGAAAGAGCAGAACATTGAGGGTATAGACCGTGTCGCGCGACATCGTCAGCGCCGGCACGTCGCGATTGCCCGCGAGCAACGTGTCGCCGTTCAAGCCCAGAATATAAAAACGGCCGTCCTCCACCCGAATCCGCAGGGGCAGATCTTCGGGCGTCGTTCCACGGCAAAGCGTCATCTCCACCAACCCATGTGCTCCCTCCGCGACGCCCGTCTGGGTGCTTGCAAACGAGAGCTGCGCGATCTGCGAACGGTTGCCAAGCATCGGCCGATCGCGCAACACCACGCGCGTATAGGCATCAGGAATACCGCCCTTCACCGACCACCCGTGAACCCGCCGTCCACAATTCGCGGGGTCGGCCAACCCCGTGCGAATCAACAAAGGCGCCGGATCAGCGGAATGAGTGGTGAGATCGTCCTGCAGGTAGCGGACTCCATGATCGACGGAGCTCGTCAACTTCGACCGCAGCACGCTTCCCGGACTGGTCCTGGCGTCGGTCGCAGCGGTGGGCGGTGACGATGGCGCAGCGTCGATTTCCAGGATCGTTCCCGCGATGTGCTGAATCCCCTTACCGACATTGAAATAGTACGCCACGAGAACATGCCGGTCATCGAGCATGACCGACCACGGATAGCCGAGGTCCGTCGTACCGCCGTCGTCGCGCAACACGATTTCCGGTGCCGTGGCCGCGTCCGTGCACTCGGCATTCAGGATCCGCGCGCGAATACCCAGGGGTGCGTGCCGATACCCGTACGTGAGCAGGACCCGCTGGTCGGGCAGCCGCAGCGCATGGAGAGGATGACCTTGAAACCCCATCCCCTTCCAGGGTTGAAAGCTCTTCCCGCCATCGGTCGAACGCGCGATGCACGTTTGATCCTCGAATTTCTCGGAACGCAGGAACGCGACCAAATCGCCTTTCGGTGTTTCGTAGATCGAGGTTTCGTTGAACTCCACTTTGGGATCACTCGCGACCGGACAGGAATACTTCCAGGTCACGCCGCGGTCTTCGGAAATGAGGAGGTAGGTCGACGTTTTGCGCGGCAACTCCTGATCGGACGCAGCGCACACCCAGAAGATTCTGCCATCGCGGCCTTCGATCAAAGCCCCGCGATTATACGCCGGCACAAATTCACCGTACGCATCGCGCAGGACTTCGGGCGCGATATGCGGCGGATAGAATGGACCGGCCCAAGACTTGCCGCCGTTTTCGGAACGAACAAAATATCCGCCGTTGAAAATAGAGCCGGGAAAATTTTCCAGGAACGGCGGCTTCAGTTTCGGAACGCCATCCGGCCGGACGAACGTCCAGCCATAAGTCATACAGAGGATCGGTCCGTCGCGGAGCTGCAACAAGCAGGGATCCTGCGATCCACCGAAGGGATGGGCGTACAACAATTCGGGCGGAGTCCAAGTCACGCCATCACGCGATCGCGTCTGCACCAGGTAGCTGTTCGGGTCGACGTGATAGTTCTTCTCCTCGCCGAGCGCGCGGCGGTTGGGCGCGCGTCGAAACGCGAGCACGATTTCGCCGTCCGGACGCCGGATCACGGAGGGGAAGGCGGAATGGAATTTCGCGTCCTGGTAGATGACGATATCCTTCACCTTGCGAACGCCGGACGGCATTTCCGCCGCTTGCGCAACGCCGACCAGAAGAACGGCAAGGCCTAGGCTAAGTAGACGAATCATTTCAGGCCTCCTTACTTCGGATCGACGGTGATTTGAACAAATCGTCCGTGGGTGGAACGACCACGTCCCGTGCCCCAGTCGCCAAGATCGTGCGCGAAGAAGATCCGGTTGTCCTTCATCGTTTCCTCCATGGCCGTGTAGTGAGTCGTGAGGACGCCCGACGTCATCCGCACGACGTGACTCCACGTCGCCCCGTGATCGATGCTGACGGCAAGATAGTTTCCGTTCCACGGATGCTCGGCATGGGGCCAGCAGGAACGCGGTGGCACCCGTACGCCAAAGGACGCAACGAGCACGCCGCTGCGCAATTCCAACAGATCCGGATCGACCACTGCACCGATGAACTCGGTCGGATCATTCTCAATGACGACGCCGTGCTTGTTCTTCACGCCTTTGAACATTTCAGCCCAGTTCTCCGTCCGATAGACGTCCAGCCCAGCATAGATCCGCGGATACGCCGGTGCCCAGGTGCGGCCGTTGTCATCTGAAAACGTCTCACGCTGCTCCTGGCCCGTGCGCATTTGGCAGATCAGGCGTCCCGCATGTGGACCTTTAGCGATTCGCGCGATCACCGGCTCGTCATAGCCCTCGGTGCCAACCTTTGGATCAACTGCGATCGTACTGACAAGATCCCAGTGGCGTCCGTGATTCGTGGAACGGACCAGCATCGTGCGCGTCTTGCGCATGGTCTTCATGTACGCGGACGGTTCGGTGTCTCCCTCGAACCAGCCGTAAAGCGTGGTGAGCAAATCGCCGTTGGGCAGTTCGAGAATACGGCGGTGAAGCCGGATCGCGGTGTGAGGCCGCCCGCCATCGTCAGAGGAGCCGCTGAAGTTCACCTGCGGCAAATTAAACGTCACGTCGATCGGACCCTCAACCGTGCGCCAGTCATCCTTGGAAACGTACAGCTGGCCCAGCCCCTCACCGGGTTTGCTGCCGGGTACCACGTACGTGTCGAGAGCGATGACCGCACCGTCGCGCAATTGAACGCCGCCGCCCTCCAGATTCAGACCGATCTCATTCGGCTTCAGAGGCAAATCGGTCCACGTCGCGCCGTCGTCGCGTGAGATGACGGTTCCCATCGCCCAGCGTGAAGCGTAACGTCCACCTGGAAACGATTTCTTGGACGTTTGCGACTGGACAATGATCGCGCCGGTACGAGTGATCACCATCGAAGGCTGCAAGCCGTCTTCGATGACCAGTTTTTCATCGCCGAATGAGACGTGAACCCGGGGATCGGCCAACAGAACTTCGGGAGTGTTCCTGGCGTGGTATCCGGAACCAAGTGACGGCGTCGCTGACGCGCCGAACACTGCGGAGCCGAAGACCGAGCTGAACAGGAGGACCGAGGATAAACGTAGGGGTAGTTTGTTCATGATTGTTTAAGGGTGGATTTCCACTGTTGTCGCAGATCCCGGGCGACGGTTTGTGCGTCGAGCCAGGTATCGCCAAAGCAGCTGAGGCCGTAAGCCGGAGCGGCGTGCCCCAACTCCGGGACCGCGAGCACCGGCGTGATCAAGGGCTGCTGTCGAAGATACTTCAGCAAGGCCGCGGAGTACGCCTGCCAGTCGCGATATTCCGGTGTGCGCCGACCTTTGCGGTCGAGAACCGGAATCTGACAGTGGTGGCCATTGAACGGCCGGAGATGGAACTGCGTCGCGGCCTCCAACAATTCGCGAGGTTCACTCAGCCGTTCCCAAAATTTGTCGCGAGCGAGATGTCGCACCACCGCGAAATGCGAGTGATCCAGACACAGGGGCAACACCTCGCGGGTTTTGCGGCGATAGCCGTTCACGAGCGCGAGCGTCGCCTCGGGGGTTTCGGTGAAGGTGTCGCGGTGGGTTTCAATCGCGAACGGGAGCGCCAGGTCCCGGGCCACATCCCGAATCCGCACGGCGAGTTTCACCATCTCCACCACCGGCGAATCGTAGTCACCCAGTTGAACATCGATCGCGAGCGCGCCCAGAGACTTCGCCGCCTGAAAGGCCGGTTCGATCTTGGAGGGTTCGTCGATACTCGTGACGGCGAGGTAGCGAAGGTCACCTCGTTCACTGAGCGCGGGTATGGGCGGCGAGAATACGCCATCAAAGCCGGCTGTCCGGATGGCAGCGAATTTTTTTGCCCACGTCCACTGCCGCGCCTTCGTCGGATATTCCCGCAACGACCACAACGTGGCGAACAACCAGAGTTCGCGCGCAGCACGAGAAGGTTGAGCGACGTTGGCCACGAGATCAGGTCAGCTGCTCGCGCGTCGATCGACGGAGCGGACGGCCAGCTCAATGCAGACCACCGTGATAGGCTGAGTGCCGCCGTTCTCCACAACCACTTGGTTCCAGCCTTCGCGGATCAGGGAGAGCGGAAACCGATAATTGTAGCCGGTGTTTTCCGCAATGTGATGCGTCAGTGATCCACACGGAAACAGCAGCTGGTCCGTGGCGGCCTGATCTACTTTTGGCCAGCAGCCGTTGAACGAAACCGGCAAGGCCGCAATCGTCTCGTCGGTTTTCAGGACGATCTGCACGACCAGCTCGAGCGATGCATCGGCGGGTTCCGACATCATCGGAATGCGGAACGGATGACTGCCTGTCGGCTTCAAAACAATCGCCAGTTGCGGCGGAACCTCGAACGGCGGATGAATCACGAAATCGCTCCACGTGGAGAACGAATAGTGTTTGGGCTTCCCCCGCAGAAATTCCGGCCGGTGCACATCGTGCAACGACGTGTAGTCTGAAATCAGACCCGGTATGCGCGTCTGGTCCGTACAATAGAAATTGAACCACTCGATGCCATCGATGCCGAGGGCGTGTTTGCCGGCCGCGTTTGCGTACAGTCCCTCGCGGCTCGACGACAAATACCGAACTCTCTCCGTCCGGTTCAGGGTGAGAGATCGCGCGGGAAGATGATTTATTCCGTCCTCGACCACGCCATAAATCGCGACGCGTTCACCCACGGCTTTACGCAGATCGTCGTGCGGCATTTCCCACGACGTGCACCAAAAGCCGGAGGGACTGATGAAGTCCAACGTGCCGTCACGGCAGAGCGTCACGACGTCGAGACCGATGCTCTTGAGCGTCTCGAGCCCGCCCGGAATTCGCAGTCCAAGTGGGTAGGGTTTGCCGGTTTTCTTGGCGCGACGCTGAGTGAGCGCACGCACTTCGCGCAACCAGTCGCTCATCATCGCGACGGTTTCTGGCGTCGCGTTGGGTTCGCAACACAGGGGATTGCGCAACCAGTCGAGTTCGAGTCCCTCGTAGTCGTAGTCTTCGACGACTTCCTTGATCTGCGCGAACATGAAGGCTCGCACCTCAGGACGCTCGAAGTTCAGGGCGGTGCGGTAACTCGGGTCCCGCATCGTCGGCGAATAGCCGCTGTGCTTGAGCCGCATCGCCGGATTTTTCAGAAGCGGCGCATTGAAGAAACTGCCTTCGATGTTTCGATGCCCGTGAAAATCGTTCATCCGGATGCTGACCCAGGGTGAGATTCGCTGCTCGCGGCACGCCGCCGCCGCTTCGGCCAGCCAGTCGACCTTCGCGTCGAGCAGGTCCTGATACAGGTTCATGAACGCCATGATGCGATCGATGAACTTCTCCTCCTCGGCCTTTTCGGTGATGCCCTGACAGATGGCGTGACCGCGAAAGTATTCCCGGTCGCCGCGACGATACCCGTCGAGAATCGTGGGAATCACCTTGCTCGGGTACCAGGCACGCGAGGCGTTCGCGTTGACGAGAAAGGTGTCGACGCCGCTCTTCGCGAGGTTCTCGACGAACCGATGGATCGCCTTTGCCTTGAACGGCCCCCCCACCGCCGCCGGACGCCCATCGACGTCGGCCACCGTGAAATCTTCCGGCTGCCACTTTTCCGGATTGTAGAAAAATACGCACGAGTCGCCATTGAACAGATTGCGATGGCCCGAACTCACCGGGTTCCGTTTCGTCGAGCCCGTCGGCTCCGAGGTCGCGACCGCGGACGTGACACGCTGAGGCAGTACCGCCGCGGTGGCGGCACCGAGAGCGGCGGTGCGGAGGAAGGCTCGGCGCGTATTCATCGGATTGGGTCGACCAGGTTCTAGTCGTTTGAAATCGCTGCCTTAGACGCGAACTTTGATCACAACTTTCTTCACGGCGTGAGGCGCAGCGGCAGAGCAGCACGGCTTGTGACCGTCCTGTGGCCATAACACCGCGAAATCACCGACGCGTAGTCGCAGCGGAGTATCGTCGAGTCCACGGTAGAGAGCCGCGTCGTTGGTCGGATTGTAAGGCGTTGTGACTTCGAGACGATCGAGCGGAGACGTGTAGATCACCTCTTCGCCTGAAGCCAAAAATTGGATATCGGCATACACCCGATGCGATTCGAACTGCTTGGTGGCGGCATCCGCCGTCTGGTAACTCTGCACCAGGGCAAACACGTTATCGCCATCCAGCGAAACTCGGCCGTCGACAGTGGATGGATCGAATTGCGCCAGGTAATCAAAGGCCTGCGCAAACCGCGCGTTGAGGCCGCGATAGAGCGCAGCGTTTTTGATATGGTCGTAGATCATCGCAAAGAGACTCCGCGCTCAGAGACACAGCGTCCAGCGCACAACCAGCGGGCGCAGCGTTCGCCGAAACAAACTCGGAACCATGTTCAAGAGCTCCACCGCTGGGTTCCGAATATGAACGGATCAGCTGACGCTGGTCTGATCGATCCTTTCGTTACCTGAAGGAAAAGCCGGGACGGACGCAGGCCGGCCCGGCTTGATAAAAACTTCGTCGCCGGGACTTAGAAACGGTACGTTGCCGAACCCGAAATCGTGCGGGGCGGGCTCGGGTCAACGAAGTAGGAGTTCTGCGCCCCCAGCGCGTACGCTTCATCCAGCACGTTATCGATGTTCGCGCGCAGCGACCAGTGAGCGTTGACGCGATAAGAGGCAAACGCGTTCACAAGATTGCCAGGCTCAGGCACAATGAACGTCGGGTTGGGCGTGAGCCCGGTAACATAGGGAGCGCCCACCGAGAATTTGCGGCCGCTGATTCGCACGTACCCAGCGCCAAACGAGAATCCTTTGAGCGAACCGGCCTGAATTTCGTAACGCCCGACGAGACTGACCTGGCCGGTGTAGGAATTGGCAACGTCGTTGCCGGCCTGATCCTTCACGCTGCCGTGATAATACGTACCGATGAACTGGAGACCCGGAATCGGCGAGTAGG
>JBDSSD010000039.1:0-33354 GCA_039928945.1 Opitutus sp.
GTGACCAAGCAGTTCCTCCAAGACACCGGCGCAAAGAACTCCGCCGATTTGCTCGTCTACACGACGAATACGGAAGTCGGTGGATTAGGCGGTAACTTTTCGTCAACCGGTGGCGGTCTGACGTACAATCAAGATGGGCAGCTGCTGCGGCCGAATAATTCCACGCGTGTTCGCGGTCTGGATTCAGCCGACAATACGCGGGACTATTTCCTTTCGGATATTCCGTGGGACGGATTCAACGTTGATCGCGTCGATCTCCAGCGCGGGCCAAATTCGATCTTGTTCGGTATCGGCAGTCCGGCCGGTATCATCAACACGTCGGTCAATACGGCGACGTTCAAGAACAAGAACACGATTGAGAATCGCGTGGGGAGCTTTGGCTCGCTGAGGTTTTCAGGCGATTTCAACTTCGTGGTGATTCCAAACGAGCTCGCGGTCCGGGTTTCGCTCTTGGACGACAACACGAAGTACCGCCAGAAGCCGGCGTACAATCACGACAAACGCGTGTTCGGAGCACTGCGCTACACGCCGAAGATTTTCCGGGAAGGTTCGAATACGTCCCTCCGTGCGAACTTCGAGAGCGGCAAAGTGGACGCGAACCGGCCGCGCACGCTGCCGCCGATCGACACCATCTCTCCGTGGTTTTACACGGGCACGGATGGTAACGGGAATTTGAACCTGAACAAGTACACGTACAGCATGGCGACGACGGATCCCCAATCGACTCCGTTCAACAACGCCAACCGTGGTGCTTATCCGTATGCCTGGCTGTTCAACAGCGCCATCGGTCGTCAGTTCTGGCTGGATACCACCGCGTACTACGGCAACAACAACGACTCGACGCCAACGCTCTTCCGGCAGACCTCGAACGGTAGCCAACGCTGGGGCATCAACGCCGCCGGTACCACGCCGCTCAACGCGGCGGGCAAGCCCACGGGTGATATCCAGAATCTGCCCGGCGCTCGCGCTCGCACCGTAACCGTTGGTTCCAGCTACTACACGGCATCCGGTCTCCCCGGCGGTTCCTATTACGCTGATAACAGCCTTTCCGATCCATCGATCTTTGATTTCTACAGCAATCTGATCGACGGCAATAACAAGTACGAGTGGCAGAAATGGAAATCGTCCAACATCGCCCTCGCGCAAACGTTCTTCCACGACCGTCTCGGTTTTGAAGGCGTGTACGACTACCAGCGCTACCAGGACGGGCAACGGATCTTCCTTGGAAATTCCGACACGTACAAAATTGGCGTCGATATCGTCACCAACTTCGCTAACGGCGACGCGAACCCGAACGTCGGCCGGGCGTTCGTCGCAAATTCAGACGAGCAGAACAACAGCCTGAACATGATCGATCGCGACGGCTACCGGTTCACCACCTACGGTGAACTTCGGGCTGATGACTTCCTGGCGAAGGAATCCACATTGGCCAGAATTCTTGGTCGGCACGTGTTCACCGGACTGCTCAGCCAGGACACCAAGCGCACGTTCACCCGTCGTTGGGCTACGTCAGCTGCGAGCCCCGAGTTCACCCAATTCACGGGTGAGAGCGATAACTTGGGCGCGCATTTCCGTTCATTCAACTTCGTGAGCTACATCAGCGGCGACTTGCGCGGTCGTTCCAGCGCTGCTGGCGCGAACCTCGATCGCGTGCGCAACATCGTGAAAGCGCCCGAGAACGCCCTGGTGCGAGTGTTCGATAATCACTGGGCGAAGCCGCTCAATCCGACGGATCCGAATTACGTCAATCCAGCCGCTCCTTACACGTATTCGTCGCTGAACGCGGGCCTGTGGAATGGCCCCGTCGTCAACAGCAACGTCTCCACGCAGTCGGAAAATCCTGCGAACTACGGTGGTTGGAAAGATCTCAACGTTCGTTACCTCAGCGCTGACGCGGGTGACATCGACGCTTTGACGTACAGCTCTGGCCGTAATCGGGAAGTCATTTCTTCCAAGGCCGTCACATGGCAGGGTTACCTCTTCGACGACGCCTTCGTCCCCGTCTTCGGCTGGCGTCGTGACAAATTGGTGACGTCCTCCGGTAGCGGCGTGCAGAACTCCCTCGGTATCGTCACGACCAATTACAACATCGACGAAAAATCCCAGCGAGTGACGTACGGTGAGAACAAGAGCTGGGGTGGCATCCTCCATGTCCCCGCCAAATGGACGAGCGCCCTCCCGGGCAATACGACGTTCAGCGTGTTCTACAACAAGTCCCAGAACAACCGCGTCAGTCTGCGGCCTGACGTGTGGGGCAATCAGATCCCGAACCCAAGTGGCAAGACCAAGGAGTACGGTGTGACCGTCAACACCCTGGACGACAAGTTGACGCTGAAGGTGACCAAATATGAAACGGTCGTAGCGAACGCGTCACTCGGCGGCGGCAATCCACTCGGCGGCAATTCGTACTACCTCTGGGCCGTCCCGGTCTGGGGTACGGCGATGGTTGCGCGTGACGCCGAGTTCGTGAAGGGCAATCCGATCGCGGATAGTCTTGGTAGCAACTGGGCGGCCACCGATGATCCTACTGCGCCGCAGCGCCGCCTGCCGAACGGTGATTTAAATCCAGCCTGGGTCTCCCATCCAAGCACTCAATTGCAGATCAAGGCCATCGATGCCTGGCGCCAATTGCCAGTCAATCAAGGGTTCTTCAACGCCTATGGCAACGAGGTTGGCGTAATGAACTACGCTGCGATTCAAGCCGGTAACTGGACTGCGGCGGATCCGCTCTGGTCCTCCAAGATCGACAACCAGCCTGCCAGTGGCGGCTTGGTCGGCTTTGGTGGTTCTGGCCCGGTCTTCACGGTCGACACCTTGTCGAAGGGTTACGAGTTCGAGCTCACCGCGCGTCCCACGAAGAACTGGAACGTGTCGGTGAACGCATCCAAGACCTTCGCCACTCGCACCAACCTCGCGCCCACCATGGTCGCTCAGATTGACGCGATGACGAAGTTCTTCGCCGGCCCCGCTGGTGATTATCGTTGGTGGGGCGGCGGTGTGGGTAATGCCATTCGCACCCAATGGACGAATAACATCCTGCAGCCTTATCAGACCTTCAAATCTCAGGAAGGCCTCAACGCTCCTGAAATCGCTCCTTGGCGGTTCAACGGCGTCAGCACCTATAACTTCGATCACGGCAGGTTCAAAGGAGCCTTCGTGGGTGGTGCGTATCGTTGGGAGCAGGCGCGGGTTTTGGGTTACCAGTTTGACCAGAAGTTGAACGGTGGCCTCGGTGCGCTCGATGTATCCAAGCCTTGGAAGGGGGATAGTGATAGTCACTTTGATGCCTGGGTCGGCTATTCACGAAAGTTGGCGCCGCGCATCAATTGGAGAGTTCAATTGAACCTGCGTGCTCTCGGCGAATCCAAGAAATTGGTACCAATCGTCCGCAATCCGAACGGTGCGGTGGCTTACTCTCGCATCCAGGAAGGAATGGTCTGGCAGTTGACCAACAGCTTCGAGTTCTAAGGCGGCCATAGCGCGCCTCGATCTTTAGTTTCAAGTCCGGCGGCCCAAAGCCGCCGGACTTTTTTTCGGAAATCACTGCGGCTCGGATGCAGTTGGTCTGTTGGCCGGTGCCAATGGTCACCGCGATCGTGTGTGCTCGATGAGGATACGCGCCCGCTCAGCGCGCTCGGACCTCCGAACGTAGGGGCGTCGCTTGCCAACGCCCGATCGCACGAACGACAAACGATCAGGCGTCGTCAAGCGACGCCCCTAAGCGAGCCGCGGATGATTTTCCGCGCCGCCAACGGGTGCTATCGCGCCGGGGCGGAGATCGTCAGATGGCGAGAGGGTGTTGAAACGGCATGCTCCGTCACTTCTCCCAAGGGCCAGCGTACCTTGATGCGTCGCGGCGGATTGTCCTTCGACGAAACGAAGAATCCGCTCGCACTCGACTGACTCCGATAACCTGAACCCGCGGCGAGCTCAGCGAGGCTCGTCGCACCGTTGGCGAATTGGACTTCGATTCGCGCGCCGATCGCGGTTGGATTCCCTGGAGAACCTTTGAGTGTCACGCGGAAGGGTTCGCGGTCCGGCTGGCCGTGATTTCGGAATGCCAACGTCGTGCCGCCATTCCGGCTGACGAGGAGATCGGGCCAGGCGTCGTGATTGAGGTCAAAGATCAGCAGCGCCTTCGCATCACCGGGAACAATCAAACCCGTTTCCGACGAAGGAACGGCGACAAAATGGCCGTGCCCATCGCCGCGCAGCAGCTGGCTCAGGCCGCCATCAAATCGCCCCACGACCGGACTCGGCGCATACATGTTTTGCACCACATAGATGTCGGTGTTCCCGTCTCCATCGAAATCGGCCGCGACGATGCCTTGCGCCGGAGCGATCTGGGCCGCCATCGGCCAAGGCTCAAAATGGTACGTCCCGTCGGTTTGACTCAGGAGCACGCCGCTCCGGAGTTCGGTGGCGGCGAAGCGCTGCGCTTGCGCTAGTTTTTCTTCACCGACGATCTGGCCTAGCGTTGCCGCCGCGAAGAAATCGTTGCGACGGAAGCGTTGCAGGATGGAGGGAATCGCCGCCCCGAGATCCTTGCGGCTCCGCCATGGGTAGATCTTTCCGCCTTCATAGTACGCTTCGATCGCGACCGGACCGCTGCCTTCCTTGAACTCACCGAAATAGAGCAGCGCTGGGTGTTCGGGACTCGCGCGGTACTGCGTATTCAAGCCGACATTTCCCACCACGTAATCGAGTCGTCCATCGGAGTTGAAATCGGCCGCGGCGATGGACTGCCACCAGCCGGTGCCGGCCGAAGCGAATCCGGATTTCTCGGTCCAGTCGTCGAACGTTTTCCCTCCTTCGTTGTGGAAATACTTCACCTGTCCCCACTCGAGCGTCAGCAGAAGGTCGGGACATCCGTCGTTATCGACGTCGCTCCATAACGCGGACGTGACCATCCCAACCGCCCGCAGTGCTGCTGCCACCGCGTCGGTCCCATCGCTGAATCTGCCGCCATCATTATTGAGCAAAGCGCTGCGTGGTGCCGTTGGGTATTCTCCAGGCTGTAGTTGCCCGCCGACGAAAACGTCGAGTCGTCCGTCCCGGTTGTAGTCTGCCGCCGCAACAGCGCCGGCACTGATGAAGAGTTCCGGGAGCGTTCCCGAAGGGGCAGGTTGAAGGCCCGTACCCGTATTCAGCATCAGCTGCGTCTGATAATCCGGGGCCCCCGCGGGCTGACTGTTTCCACCTCGAGTGATCAACAGGTCGTTCTTGCCATCACCATTCGCATCGAAGATCAGGACGGGGCCGTCGTTCACCGAGCCGCTCGCCGCTTGAGGCGGGAGCTTCGCTTCGTGAAATTCACCTGAAGGAGAGCCAAGCAGGAGATGCGCTGGGTCCGTAACCGTTCCACCCACCACGACATCGTCGTTACCGTCGCCGTCAACATCACCCAGCGCGAGGCTCGGTCCGCGACGATTGAAGCGGGTGGGGAGCAACCGCTGTTGATCGGTCTCGTTGATGGCAACCTCGCGCGGCGTCCACGCGAGGTTCATCGACTGGCTCACCTCCTCGAACTGCCGATGACTCGCTTCGGCGGAATTCGTGCTCGCCGGCGTCGGTGTCGTTCCGGGCTCGGTGATCGTGTAGCGGCGATCCGCCGCCAAATTTTCCAAGATCTGGCGAAGACCACTGGGCCAAACGATCTCGGTGCGAGTCACCGCGGTGTCTACGCCGAGTCCGAAATGGAGCGTGGGTTCGCTCGTCGACATATAGCCGCGGGCCAGGACCAGTTGCCGGACTTGTCTGCCCGAGGCGCTTTCGATCCGGACCGTGGCACCTACGCCGTACCGGTTCGATTTTGTGCCGCGCAGCGCGAACACGACCTGATGCCCGGTATCGCTGTCGTTGCGCAAAATCGTCGGCCCCGCCTGGTAGTTGACGTAAACCAGATCGAGATCGCCGTCGCCGTCGAGATCTCCGAACGCGGCGCCGAAGCTCACGCCTTTTTGGTCCAATCCCCACGCTTGGCTCACATTCTCGAATCGCAGATCGCCGAGATTGCGAAAGGCCAGGTTGGTTTCGGCGAGCGGCGGGCTACTTCGGACCAGCCGCACCCGTTCTTGTGGGCTCTCGGCTGTCATTAATTTCAGCAACAAGTCGGCATTATTGATTTCCCGATACATGCCGTTCGTCACGTGCAGATCCAGCCGGCCGTCGTTGTCGAGGTCCTCGAATCGCAATGACCACGTCCAGTCGGTGGCCGCGAGTCCGGTGAGAAACGCCGTCTCGAGCATTTTGCCCGTATTGGTATTCAGATAGACGGCGTTGCGCTGATAACTCGGCGCCGCGGTCGAGTTTTCCGGCGGATCTTTGCTGACCGCGCGCGCGTCGACCATCGTTCGATGGTCTTTTTGATGCGTGGTGGTCGCCATGTCCCCGACCATCAGATCGATCAACCCATCATTGTTGAGGTCGCCGAGGTCCGCTCCCATCGAAGAAAACGGCGTGTGCGGCACCACCTGATCAATCAGGTTCGTGAACGTGCCGTCTCGATTGTTGTGATAGAGAAAATCCGGCGTTTCAAAATCGTTCGCGACGTACAGGTCGGGCCAGCCATCGTTGTCGTAGTCCCACCACGTTGCGGAGTGGCCTTGTTTCTCGACGTTTCCCATACCGGCGCGCGCGCTTACGTCGGTGAACGTTCCGTTGCCGTTATTGTGCAGGAGATGGTCTTTCTGTCCGGCCGGGTGTTGCGACGTACTCAGCAAGTTGGTCTGAACATAAACATCCAGCCAGCCGTCCCGGTCGTAATCGCAAAACGCCGCCATGTTTGAAGCGTCTTTAAGATCCAGCCCGTACGCTGCAGCTGACTCTTTGAACGTGCCGTCGTGCTGGTTGATATAAAGCAGGTTCGGCGCGTTGAACCGACACACATAAATATCGAGCCAGCCGTCGTTGTTCACATCGGCCATCGCGACTCCTTGCTTCCATGGACCGGGATCTGAGCCGACGTTGTCGCGCACCCCGGCCTTCTCGGTGACGTCCTCGAACTTAAAGCCACCGAGATTTCGAAACAGCCGGCAGGTCTCCACCTTGCTCGCGATGAAGAGATCCGGCCGTCCGTCGTTGTCGTAGTCGCCAATTGCGACGCCTGACCCAATCGCGCCGATCTCGAGCTCGTGATAGTACTCGTTCCACATCTTCGGATCGGCATATGCGTTGGTCATGTTCACGCCGGTTGCGGCCGGCAGGAGCGGCGTGAACATCGTGGCAGCGTTCGGCCCGGAGCGGTCGGCCAGGCGACTTTCCTGCAGTCCGTCCGCGGCTTGGGCCGCGTGAAAAAGGAACGTTGCCGCGAGGGAGATCAGAATCACGCGGACACCGCGCGGCCGGCCAGTCAGCAAGGCCACAGTGCTGTGGTGCCACATCGCAATCAGGGTCATTAACGTCTTATTCGATAACCGGCCATTCGTTAGTCAAGTACAGCTAAACCGAATGTATGAAGCCCTGAGTTGCGTTGTTGAAAAATCGTTTTGTCATCGTGCTTCCGTCGTCACTCATCCCTACGGCAACTGAATGCGTCAGCCTTCCTCTTTCATCGCTTGGACCTGGTACCTGGTCGCTTTTTTGGCGCTATGTTTTTTGGTTTGGAACGACTCGCGCCGGATTGATCGCATCGACCACATCGCGGCGGTGACTCGCGGAGAATCGGTCGTGTCGCCCGACTCACCGACCGGATATGCAGGTGGCATTCGCGAACGGGTTTTGCCGGACCACGACAGCCGTGCCTACGAGTGGATTGCGCAAACTCAGCGCATGTTGGCGACGGGTGAAAGGAAGATTCGACGGGTCGAGGATGAAAACGCGCCCTTGGGTCATGTGACGTATGCGCCGTCGGCCTACCGGTGGTGGCTGGCACTCGTCGCGAAGATTGAGCGCGGGCGTGTCGCTCAGCCAATCGGCCTGGCCGTGGAACGCGCCGGAATTTATGCGGACCCCGTTTTGCATGGATTGATTGTGCTCAGCTTGACCGTTTTCGCGGCGTGGTACTCGGGCGCCTTCGCAGCTGGCCTGATCGCTTTGGCTGCCGTTTTTTGTTTCCCGTTCGCTGCACGGTTTTTTCCGGGCGTTCCCGACAGCGCCGTCCTTGAAGTGGTCTGCACGCTGGGCTCTTTGCTCCCGCTCTTCCCGTCGCTCAACGTCGTGGTGGCGTCGGCCGTCGACCGTCGAGCGGGCGACGGATCATCCCCGCTGCAACGACCCGCGGTGACCGGTTTCGTGGTCGCGGGTGTTTTCGGCGGACTTGGTTTTTGGATCAACCCGGCGAGCCAGACGGCGCTGACGTTCGGGATCGCGCTGGGCGGGTTCGTCGCGGCGATGTTGCGCGTGCCAACGAGCGGAGACGGCGGCGGCCATCTGCCGTACCTGTGGCGCGTTTGGTCGTTGAGCGGCGCCCTGACGCTGGTGGTCGCGTATCTATTCGAGTACTACCCCGCGTATCTGGGTGAGTGGGAGCTTCGGGCGGTTCATCCGCTGTATGCGCTGGCGTGGATCGGGGTGGGGGAACTCCTCGCTCGAGTCAGCGCGCTTCGTCAAGGCGGAGCGCCATGGACACGGAGCGCCTCCGTAATGAGCGCATTGGGACTGCTGGCGGTGGTGGCGTTGCCGGTCGCGATGCGAGTGACGCACAATCCGGGATTTCGAGCGGTGGATCCGATGTTCTATCGGCTCGTGAACCAGCCGGGTGGTGCGATGGCGCCCAACCTAGTCGCGTGGATTCGGGATTCGGGTCTGACTTTAACGGTGTGGGCGACGCTCCTGCCGACACTCGTGCTCGTGCCCGCCGTCGGCTTTCTCTTACGCAGTCGCTCCGAGCCCGCGGCGCGTGCCGCAATCGCGTTAGCGCTCGGCGCGGCGTTGCTGATTGGAGCAATGGCGTGTGGGCAGATTCGGCAATGGCTGCTCCTCGATACGGTGATGTTGTCCCTGTTGGTGGTTACCACGGGCGTGTTCGTCTCGCAGCGCAGGAGGCCACTCGGTCGAGGTTTTTGGGGCGTTGCCGTCGTCGTTTTGTTACTGCCGGGTGGGTTGCTGCTTCGTCCAACGAAAGACGCGGTCAGCAGCAGTGTGATGTCCGTGCCCGAAGCGGTCGGATTGGTGGAGCGTGACCTGGCGCATGGACTCGCGAAGCGTGGCGTGGGTGGTTTACCGCCGCTCGTTCTGGCGCCACCGCGACTCACCACGAGCTTGAACTACTACGGCGGTTTGCGCGGCATTGGTACGTTGTGGTGGGAAAACCAGGACGGACTTTCCTTCGCGATTCGTACGGCCATTTCGACCTCGCGTCCCGAAACAGCCGCACTGCTGCGGCAGCGAGGAGTGACCCATATCGTCCTGCCTTCGTGGGATCCGTTCTTCGACGGTTATGTTCAGGCAGCCTCGGTCCAGGTCGGTGAGTTATTCTACACCAGTTTGCAGCGGTGGAACCTTCCGCCGTGGCTGAAGCCCGTGCCGTTTCAGCTCCCCTCAATTCCTGGATTTGAAAAACAATCGGTGAAGATCTTCGAGGTGGTGGAGGACCAGGAGCCGCCGGTCGCCGCCGCGCGTTTAACGGAATACTTCATCGACATGGGGCTGCTGGAGAACGCCAAGGCCTCGCATCAGGCGCTGCTGAAATACCCGGGTGATCTCGGCGTGCAGGTCACCCGTGCGCAGCTGTGGGCCAGTGTGGGCGATGCCGACCAATTCACCCAAGCGTTCGAACCGCTCCTCAGCCGGCTCGCTGCGGGCGCGGATCGCTACCTGCCGTGGGACCGTCGCGTCGTTCTTGCGACGGTGCTGGCGCAAGGTAATCGCATGGACCTCGCGCGCAGTCAGGTCCAACGCTGCCTCGCGGAAATCACGGAAGCTCGTCTGCGTTCCCTCACGCCGCAAGCGCTGTTTCGCCTGCTGTCGCTCAACAAGGTCCTTGGCTTTGAGATCAGGGATCGCAAGCTCCGCGACCTCGGCGTCGACCTTCTTCCGACCGAACTTCGACAACAACTTTGAAGCCGTGCGCTGCGTGCGATCAGTCGAACGATCCTCGAGCAGGATCAGGGTGATGAGGAATTGGATGCACCGGCACGTCGCGAATCAGTGAGCACAATGAACATTCTCAAACAGGGGTGGTGGAGGATGAAGGAGTTCGCGGGTGTCGAGGGCGGCGCCACGTACCTTTGGCCACGCTGGTGGGTGTTGCGCGCGGTTGGACTCGTTTACCTGATCATTTTCGCCGGAATTTTGGTCGAGGGCACGGCGCTGATCGGGCCGGAGGGCATCGTTCCGGTTTCTCACTTTTGTGAGATGCTCGAGAAGATTTTCCCGAACGTCATCGAGCGACTGATTCGTGCGCCTAGTTTCTTTTGGTTGAGCAACGCTCCTGGGATGATCCATGGCCTGGGCTATTGCGGCCTCGGTGCAGCGATCGCGTTGGTGTTGAACCTCTGGCCACGGATGGCGCTCTTCGCGTGCTGGTCGATTCTCCTGTCGTTCATCTCGGTCTGGCAGATTTTTTCGCCGACGATCATCGATCAGTTGATGCTCGAGGTGGCCCTCGTGTGCATTGCGTGGGCGCCGGCGGGGTTTCGGCCAGGCTTGGGGATCGACTCTCCGCCGCGAGCGATCGCCGTGTTCATGCTGCGCTGGCTGCTGCTCCGCATCATGCTCGAGTCCGGGTTGGTCAAGGTGTTTGCGGGAGATTCTCATTGGCGGGATTTCACTGCACTGGACGTGATGTATGAGACGAATCCATCGCCGACGCTCCTGGGCTATTACGACGCGCATTTTCCGCACGCGTATCACGTCTTTGAAATCGTCCTGACGCTGATGGCCGAGATCGTTGGTCCGGTCCTGGCCGTTTTTGGCGGGCGACGTGGACGATGGATTGCGCTTGGGCTTTGGGTGATCCTGCAAGGCGGCATTCAGTTGACCGGAAACTTCGGCTGGCTGAACACGGCGGCGATCGCGTTGGGATTGGTGCTACTGGACGACCAGATGATCTCTGATTCAGCGAGGCGATTGGGTCTGCGACGACTCGCGGAGCGAATTTCGAACCTCCGAATACCAGCGACGCTGCGACGTCCCCGGTGGAGA
The DNA here is from genome assembly GCA_039928945.1 of Opitutus sp. GTDB lineage: Bacteria > Verrucomicrobiota > Verrucomicrobiia > Opitutales > Opitutaceae > Opitutus. The sequence continues at coordinate 11,086 of JBDSSD010000039.1, forward strand.
ACGATTGGCATGTCGGCGTTCCTCTGGCTGCATTTTGCGCTGTCGCTTTATTTTCTGGGCGTGCTCTGCACTGGCAAGACCGTGCAAGGAATTCCCGACGCGAAAACGCGACCGATCGATTATTTGTTTCGAGATTTCAGGAGCGCGAATGCCTATTTCCCGTTCGCGAGTTTCCCGATGGGGAAATTCGAGATCGAGTTTGCGGGCTCAAATGACAATGGCCAGACGTGGCGCTTTTATCCGTTTCGGTACAAGCCGCAGCAGGAAGATCGGATTGGACCGTTCATTGCGCCGTGGTTTGCCCGCTTCGATTCGGCGCTCCAACTCGCCCTGCAAAGCAACTCGCCGATCATTCCGATCGTCGCCAGAAAGCTGATCCTGAGGAATCCGGAAGTGATGCGGTTGTTCGAGAGCGATCCGTTCCCTGATCAACGGCCGCACATCGTGCGGATCGTGGTGTTTCGAATGGCGTTCACTGACTTGGCGACGTACCGAAAGACGCGCGAGTTTTGGACTAAAAACTACGAAGCTGACCTGACGCCGCCGATCTATTTGAACGAAGCGGGACAAGTCGTTGAAGGGCGTTGAGCCGAAAAAACAGCAATGCCGCGAACCTTCGATACAATGACGGGTGAGTCGATCAGCAGCTCTCGGTCGGGTGGTTTTCTCCCCTTGCTACAGAATCTTCTCTCCCGCCATTCTGAACCGACCTGAATGAGCGTGCGGTCTTTGTTTTTCAAACGCGGTTGGATGGTCGTGCCGCTCCTCGCCTGTGTCTATCTGGCGTGGTCCGACGCCTGGCGCGTGCGAAGAGTCGGTTATGTCACGGGCGTCGTTTCCGGTGAGGCGGCCGTTTCGGCCCGCTCTCCGAGCGGATACGACGGTGGCGTTCGGAACCTGATCGTTCCGCAGCAGAATGCCGACAGCTTCGACTGGATTGCGCAAACGCAGCAGTCGCTCGCGCAGGGTGAGTGGCGCGTTCGCCGGATCGCGTATGAAGATGCTCCGGATGGTCGCGAAATCTATACTCCTTCACCGTATCGCTGGTGGCTCAGCTTGATCGCGTCGATTGATCATGGCCTCTCAAATCGGCCACTCGGAATTTCGGTCGAACGCGCAGCCCTGCTGACGGACCCGGTGAGTCATTTTATTCTGCTGTTGAGCGCCGTCGGTCTCGTCGCGTGGCGCTTTGGCGCCTGGCCGGCGAGTGTGCTGTCGGTCGCCATCGTCATCACGTTTCCGTTTGCGGCGGGTTTCTTTCCGGGCGCACCGGATGACAAGACGCTTTCTCGAGCGTGCTCACTTTTGGCCGTGCTGCTCCTGATCAGTGGGTTCAAATCGATTTCGCCGTCTCAATCTCCACCGGGTTTGCGGAGAGTGGGGCGGTGGTTTTTCGCGGCGGGAATCGTGAGCGCGTTCGGATTGTGGATCAGCGTCGCCGACCAGGTGCCGATGATTCTGGGCATCGCACTGGGCGGATTCTTGGCTGCAATGACGGTGCGCCGCCAGTCGGGCGATTCCCCCGTGCACGCGAGCGACTGGCTCAACTGGTCACTGGGTGGCGCGTCGGCGAGCTTGGTGTTCTATTTGATCGAGTACGCACCGAACTTTCTCGGCTCGTGGCGACTGCACGCGATTCATCCGCTCTACAGCGTAGGCTGGCTCGGTTTGGGTGGTATTCTTTCCGTGGCGACGAGTTGGGCTCGCCGTGACGTTCGTCCCGCGAGACTGCGCATGGCCTTCGTCGTGCTGGCGTCGACCTTGGCGATTGTCGCGGTGCCGGTGGTCATGTGGAAAATGAAAGATGCGGGATTTCTCGCGCCGGACCTGTGGTCATTGCGATTGAGCAGAATTCCGGGCAGCGCGGAGGCCGCGAGTTTATGGGCGTGGCTGATTCATGATGGATTTTCGGCGACCGTTCGGGCCGCGCTTCTGCCGGCCTTTTTGATTGTGCCGGCCGCGTGGTGCTGGTGGCGGCCGGGGGCAGCAGCAACGACGCGTGTGGCCATCGCACTGGCAGTGGGGCCGGTGCTTCTGGTGTTGGGTTTTGCCTGCTGGCAAATCGGACGATGGAGTAGCTTCGACGCGGTGGTGCTGGCGATGCTCGTTCCGGTGACCGCGGCGTTTTGCGAGACCAGCGGACGGCGCACCGGCTGGATCTGGGCGGCCACAATCGGACTGATTCTTCTTCCGGGAGCCCTTCGCCTGCGGCCACCGAGCGGTGCAGCCGACAAAGTGCCGCTCAACGACGCAGAGCTGGGTGGCTTGATCTCGCGCGACCTGGCGCATTGGTTGGCGAAGCGGACTGCCACGGAGCAGCCGATCGTGCTGGCTCCTCCGGATGAGACCATGGCGTTGCAGTACTACGGCGGGCTGCGTGGCATTGGTTCGGTGGCGTGGGGCAATGAACCGGGCATCGGTGCGGCCGTGCGCATTTTCGGTGCGACCACGCCGCAGGAAGCGTCCGCACGCGTCCAACGCCGCGCGGTCACGCATATCGTTCTGCCTTCGTGGAACCGCTATCTGGATGAATATTTCCGCGTGGGCAGCGTCAATGTGGAGAACGCGTTCCTGTCGGGTCTGCGAAACTGGGCGCCCATTCCCTGGCTAAAGCCGGTGCCGTATCAATTGCCGGCGGTATCCGGGTATGAGGGACAGATGGTCGCGGTGTTCGAAGTGGTCGACGAGCAGAACGAGGCGGCGGTCTTGAGCGCGCAGGCGGACTATTTTGTGGAGATGGGACAACTCGACTATGCGGAGGCGATCAGCCAGTCGTTGCAGCGGTTCCGGGCGGATTTGGGCGCGTGGGTCACCCGGGCTGAAGTCGCCGTGGCGCGTCAGGATGGATCGACGCTGACGGAGGCGCTGAAGTTTATAACGCCGAAAGTCGCCGCAGGAGCGGAACGCACGTTACGATGGGATCAACGGGTCACCCTCGCTTTGGTGTTGGCCCAAGGGCAGCAAACGGACCTCGCGCGTGACCAGGTGCGGCGCTGTCTGGCGGAAGTTGACGAAAAGCGGCTGCGTACGTTGTCGACCAGCTCGCTGTACCGCCTGCTGGTTTTGGCAAAGGCGTTTGGCGTCGAGATCACCGACACGCGTTTACGTGGACTCGCGCTCGACCTGCTTCCGAGCGAATGGCGCAACCGGCTTTGAAGTCTGTTTCGCAGCGAATCTGCCGGGATGGGCGTCACTCTGGAGCCAATTCTTGCATTCGCCTTCAAACGAGTTTGCGTGGAGCGATGTTGCTCAAAGCTGCGGAGTCCGCAGTCAACGACACCCTCCCTCGCAACACATTTCCAGCGCTGCTCCTGGCGCTTGGTTTGGTTTCGCTCACGGGCTTGTCAGGTTGCGGGCCGGCCGAAAAAACGGTCCGCAGCGGCATCGAAAAACCGGCGGTGGTCGAGGACACGAAACGGTACACGAGGGAGTCGATCGGCACACCGTTTGAAGGCAAACCGTGGGTGAGTCACGTGAAGGTCGTCGATCTGGATCGCGACGGTGCGGACGATATCCTCGCGTGTGACGACCGGCTGAACGGCGTGGTGTGGCTGCGGCAAAACGCACCCGGAAAATTTGTGGAAACGACGCTGATCTCCGGGATCTCGTCGCCGGTTCACGTGGAAGCCGTGGATATGGACGGTGACGGCGATTTGGATCTGCTCGTCGCGTGCATGGGCGAAGTTTTCCCCAACAACGACAAGATCGGCTCCATCCTGATCTTGGAGAATGACGGGAAACAGAATTTTACCTCGCACGTCATTGCCGAGCACATTGCGCGGGTGACGGATGTTCGCGCTGGGGATTTCGACCGCGACGGACGGCTCGATTTGGCGGTGGCGCAATTTGGGTATGATCAGGGCGAGATCAGATGGATGCGAAACGTGGGCGGATGGAAATTCGAGAGCCGCAATTTGTTGAATTTATCCGGCACGATCAATGTGTGCGTGGCCGACCTGAACGGCGACGGCACGCTGGATATTGCGGCGCTGGTTTCGCAGCAGTGGGAGGAGGTTCACGTGTTCGAGAACAACGGGTCCGGCGAGTTCACCGACCGCATTGTGTTCGGCTCGACGAATGAGGATTATGGCAGCAGCGGGATCAGTCTGTGCGATCTCAACCGTGATGGCCGTCCGGATATCCTGTACACGAATGGCGACGGGTTCGCGTACGCTGACCCGGGCAAGCGGCCGTGGCACGGATTGCAATGGCTCGAAAACGTGGGGGGCGGCTCGTTTCGTTTTCATCGCATCGGCGACTTGCCCGGCGCGTACTCGCCGCTCGGCGTCGATCTCGATGGTAAGGGGATTATTGATATCGTCTGTACGAGCGGGTTCAACGACTGGAAAAATCCGGAAGCCAAGGCGCTGGTCGTGTTCAAGAACGATGGGAAAATGAATTTTACCCTTCATGTGCTGGCGCACACGCCGATTCAGCTGATCACCTGCGCGGCGGGAAATTTCGACGGCTCGGGCAAACCCTCGATCGTGACGGCCGGATTCTATTCGTATCCGCCCTTTGACCGCATGGACCGAATTACACTTTGGCGACCCACGGTGACGCCGTCGCAACCATGAAGCGGGGGCGCGTTTGGTTGAGGGTGATTATAGCGGCGGCGTTGGCCGCGGGCGGGTGGTGGGGCTATCGGATGTACCACGCTCACGTGGTGACGGCGCGATCTCTTCCGGCGCGTCCTGGACTGGCGGATCGACCGGCGGTGTTGGTCGAGAGCGTCGCGATCGCAGAGGCTCGAGCTCAAGGCTGGTCGCATTCGCGGGACGGGCTCGTTGAGCTCAGTCGATTGTATCATGCCAACGGATTTTTTCCGGAGGCGATCACGTGCTATGAAGGGCTCTCTCAGCTGGAGCCTGGCAATCCGCGGTGGCTTCACCTGCGCGCGAGCATCATCGCGAATTTCGGCCAGATGGATGAAGCACTGCCGTTGCGCGAACAGGTCGTAAAGCTCGCGCCTTCGTATATTCCGGGCCGGTTGCGCTTGGGCGATGTGCTGCTGAAAACCAATCGCTCCGAGGATGCCGCCCGGGTTTATGCGGAGGTGTTGAGCCGCGTTCCCGGGGAGCCGTACGCGCTGCTTGGTCTCGCGCGGTGTGCGTTGGTGAAGAACGACTGGGCCAAGGCGAAAGCGCACCTGGAAACGGCGATCGCACAACATCCCGACTTCATTGGCGCCATTTCTTTGATGGTCACCGTGAGCGAGCATTTGGGTGATGCCGCCACCGCAGAGGCCATGCGGTCAGCGATGGCGGGAGGAGTTTTCACCGATCTGCCGGATCCGTGGATCGATGAATTATCCGAGGTTTGTTATGACGACTATCTGCTCAGCGTCGCGGCATCGGTGGCGAACTTCGCGAGCAATCGCGCGGTGGCGTTGGAGTTGATCAATCGCGCAATCGGTTTGGCACCCGAGGTCATCTCGTATCGCCGGCAGGCGGGGCAGTACTACCTGCAAGATAGTAATTTCGGTGCAGCGAAAGTGCAGCTGGAGAAGGCGCTCGCGATCAATCCCGCGGACTCTGATTGCTGGCTCCGTTATCTGGATGCGCTGCGTGGTTTGAATCAGCCCCAGGCCGTGGTCGCCGCGATGCGCAATGGTCTCGCGCAATGCCCTCAATCGTCCGGGCTCCATTTGGAATACGCCCGATGGCTGAAGTCCGTGAACCGACTCGACGAGGCGATCACGGAGTTTCGCCGCGGGTACGAATTGCGCCCGACGGAAGCGTCGCCGTTGGTGGAACTCGCGACGACTTATCTGACGGCGGGGCGAGTGAACGATGCGGTTGAGTCACTCAATCAGGCGCTCGAGCGGCAGCCGGAGCATCCCGGCGCGCTCGCGACGTTGGCGCTGATCGAAATCAACAATCACAACGAAGCGGAGGCGCGTCGGCGTTTTCAACAACTGCGTCGCCAGGCGAAAGCGCCGCCGGAGTTACTGAATAATTTGGTGCAGGCATTTCAGCAGCAGTTCGGACGTGCGCCTTGAGATGCCGTGGTGACCGCCGCGTCGGACTCGGGGGCGATCGATCGAAGCCCCTATAAATGGTTTCGGCCGCACGCCCATCCCGGGGCAAGCGGCCGAACTCATTAGATACCTGCAACACCCAAATTTGTCTTACCGGTCAGCGGATGACCCCTTGGTCCAGGCCGTCGATCGGTATGTGAGGGAAGTTGGGCGCGTTTCCGTGACTTGAAAACCACTTAGGGGCAAAACGCCGCGTCTACGGGGCAACTGGCGGTAAATTTGGTCCGAGGGGAACGATGTTCCCGCGTGATCTGCGCTCAGGGTGCCGATGGTCGAAGGGAAAGCAGCAAGTCGCCGCGGGCGACCTCGGCCGCTTCTTTGACGTCCGCTGACACCGCCGCAAGTAAGGTTGCTGTCAGCTCGGGTTTTCCGTTCTGCGCTGGGCTGAGATCTGAGATCGCGGTGAGCAGCACACTTTCGGGCGCCGGCAAATCAGCGCGCGCCACGGTCGGAGAGGTCACGCGGGCCCACATGCCGGGTTGTGCCCCAGCGGAGGTGGCGAAAAAGCGTCCAGTCTTCGGGTCGAGGAAATCCGTGTTGGCGGTCTCGAGCAATGCGGTTGCGAGGGTCGCGGCTTTCGGGTCCTTGCCGACAGCGCTGTAGGCGGCCAGACCACGCGCGAGGAGAACGTAGTCTTCAGCCGCACCATCAATTTCCTGGCCCGCCACACGACGAAGGTGTCCAGGTGTCTTGATCAACTTCTGCTGAACAAACGTGAATTCGTCCCTGGCTGCGGCGGTGAGTTGCGCGTCAGACAACTGCGCGCCGGCGCGCGAGAAGGCCTCCAGGATAAGTCCATGCATTCCGGCGGTCGCGCCGTTGTCGCGAAGCGGCGCGAGACGTTGCTGCCGGCGCGCCAGTAGCTTGGCCGCAGATTCGCGCAGAGACTTTGCCGGCGTAGGCGACAGCGCGACAGTGCTGCGATACAGAATGTTTTTACCCGTGGTGGTGGCGCCCGGAAAGGCATCGGCCGGGATGTTGCCCTCTGCGGTGACCGAATAGGCCGCGCTGAATTCTTTGGCGGCGGCTTCGCCCAGTGCAGTTCGGATTTCGTCGAACGTCCAAAGATAGCCCGCGGCGATGGGTTCCGGGGTGGAGTCCTCTGCCGCGGCAAAGTCGCCGTCCTTCGTCCGCAATTGAGTCAGGCAAAACTGAAGCGCGTCGCGCGCTGCATCCGAAAACTGGGTATCGCCGGTGACCTTTGCACCTTCAAGTAAAGCGAGGGCGAGTCGTGCCTGGTCGGCGAGTGCTTTTTGGAAGTAGGGATGATGCCATTCGGCATCGACGACGTAGCGGAAAAACCCGCCATCGAGCGGATCCCGCAACGCTCCCTTGATGACGCTCTGCAGGGTGGTGACGGCCAGTTCCTTCGAAGCCGGATCGCGCAGGAGATAACGAAGGAGTTCGGGTTCAGGGTATTTTGGCGGATCGCCGAAGCCGCCGTTGGTGGCGTCGAAACGCGCGCGCCAGGCCTCCGTTGCATCTGCCACGATCTGCGTCACCGCGGCGTCATCCGTGGGCTCTGGAGCCGTGGTCGACTGGGCCGCAACAACGGACGCCACGGCGTCGTCGGCCTTGGATCGCTGAGCCGCGGCATCCGCTTTCCAGCCGGCGGCCGCCCGTTTCGCAACGGTGCTGAAGCCTTCCTTGCCCCATTCCTCGGTCGGCGGGAGGTAGTTCGCGCCGTCGAAGGGTTTCAGTTCTGGCGTCAGCCAAAGATTCATCGGCAGCCCGTTCACCTGCTTCACGGTCTGCAGGTACTGCTGATACAACGCCGTCACGTCCCGCCGCTCCTTCGCGTCGACGAGCACGCAGACAAACGTGCTGTTGAGGAACGCAGCGGTTTCAACGTTCGAAAACGTCTGTTGATGCATCGCCCGGCTCAGCTCGCTGGTGAAGCTGCCGATCACGAGCAGCACCGGCTTCTGTTCGCTTTTGGCCCGCGCAAAGGCCGCCTCGCCCCATGGCATCCAGTCCACCGGGCCGTCCGCATAGCTGCGGAGGAACGCTGACGCCTCGTTTTTCAACTGGCCGGCAGCCTGAACCGGGGAGAGGCCGAGACAGAACAGGGCGATAAGCCCAACGAGGGACGGTGATCGGGGTAGCGAAGAGAACGTCATGTGAACGTAGATTGTTACAGGGTGGCGCGTCCGTGGTTCCATGACCAGCGGATATCAGGCCCGTCAACGCAGCACCAGACCACCAGCCGCTGCTTACATTTTCGGCGTAAACAGCAGCAGGGGACCGTCGCAGCGTGCGACGACCACACAGGGACGCTTCGATTGACCATCGCTGAACGCGACGGCGGCACGAGCGTCGCCTGGAACGATCAAGCCCGAATCACTTGGGCTTAACGCGGAGAAGTTGCCGTGCCCGTCGCCTTTCAGCAACACGCCCAAGCTACCATCAAAACGCCCCGTGTTGGGTTCGGGACCGAAGTTGTTACCCACGCAATAGAGGTCCATCACGCCATCACCGTCCAAGTCACGGGCGATGATCGCGTTGATTGGTGCGATTTGCGCGGCCCGAGGCAACTCATGGAACACGAACGTGCCGTTGGCCTCCTGCACGAAAACGCCGCTGGCCAGTTCCGTGGCGGCCAACCGGCGAACGGAGGCGAGGCGGTCACTGGAGAAAAGATCGGTGATCTGCGCTTTGGCGTAGGCCTTGTACGTGGGGAATTTTTTCGGTAGCCAAGGGAAGGCATAGCCCAATTTGCTCCGCCCTCGCATCGGGTAGAGCGCGCCATTTTCGTACTGCGCTTCGACTAGCTGTTGTTTGCCGTTACCTTCGAAATCGCCGGCCAGCAGGAGCGTCGGTTCAGCGTCACTGGCCCGGTACTTGGTGTTCAGGCCGACATTGCCGGCAACGAGATCCAGTCGTCCATCGCCGTTCACGTCCACCACTGCGAGGGAACTCCACCAACCCGTTTTGCCGGCGAGCCCGGCCTTTTCGGTGAGAGCTTCGAAGCCGTGACCGGTATTGTGGAAATACGCGATCGGACCCCATTCCAGCGCGATGATAAGGTCAGGTCGGTGGTCTCCGTCGATATCGGCCCAAGCCGCGGCCGTGACCATCCCGATATTGCGGAGGCCCGGCGCGAGTTCGTCCGTCACATCGCGAAATTTTCCGCCTACGTTCTGATAAAGGAAGCTGTGCGGGCTCTCCGGATATCGTCCGGGCACCACGCGGCCTCCGACGAACAGATCGGCTTTGCCATCTCCGTCGAAATCCGCGGCCGCCAGCGCGAAGGTGCTGTCTTCTTCGGTCGGGAGGGCGTCACCGGCCGCCGCCGTGAACTTGCCGTGTCCATCATTCAGGTACAGTCGATCGCTCAGCAGCGGATCGCCAGGCTGTCGTTCGACGCCACCGCCCGCGATTAGCAGGTCGAGGTGTTTATCGCCGTTGGCGTCGAAGAAAAGAGCGCCGACGTCATCGGCATCCTTTGCTGCCGACCAGGGCTGATCCGGCGCGGGGCGGAAGCTGCCATCGACTTGACCGAGGAACAATTCGCCAGATTCGCCTGCGGTGCCTGATACGAAAACATCTGCGATGCCATCTCCATTCACATCGGCAGTTGCGAGTGCCGGTCCGAGGCCGTTGAGCCGTCGGGGCAGAAGGCGTTGACGACTGAATTCGTCGAAGGGCTTCAACGTGTTCGCGTGTTTCAAGCCGTGGCTGGACGCTGATTCAGTGAACAACGCGTGAGGCTGCGCGGGCGTTTTGAGCACGGCTGCCGGTGGCTTGCTGCCGTTCGGCAGAGCCGGCTCGGTGACAACGAGGGTTTGATCGGCGGGCAAATTCTCGAGCACCTGAACTTGTCCACGCGGCCAGCGAATGGTCATTTTCTTGATCTTCTCCACCTCGCCTAGTCCGAAGTGGGTGATGGCTGGTTCACTCGCAACAATGCCGCGCTCAGTATAAACTTGGCGGATCTGAGTACCCGCCGACGTTTCGATGCGAATCTCTGCGCCGATGCCATCCAGATTCGGCGCACGTCCGGCGAGTTTGACGATGGCACGGTGGCCGGAGGTAGAATTATTGCGGATGATGGCGGGCGGCGCGTCATAGTTCGCGAGCACGATATCCAGGTCACCGTCGCCATCCAGATCCGCCAGCACGCTGCCGAAACTGACGCCGTTCTGGTTCAGTCCCCAATCGGCCGATACATTAGCAAACTTCAGATCGCCCAGATTGTGGAACGCCAGGGTGGTCTCCGTGCGCGGTTTCGCATTCTTCCACACGTTGGCTCGAGCCGCGAGGGTGGGAGCGACGTTTTGTTTATCAACCAGATCCGCATCGATAAAATTGCGAATCATGCCCGTCGTGAAAAAGGCATCGAGCCGGCCGTCGTTATCCAGATCAGCCAGTCGCGCGGCCCAAGTCCAACCCGTCGCGTCCATGCCGGTCAGATGCGCCACTTCCTCGAAACGATCCGTGCCGGTGTTGAGGTAGACGGCGTTCCACATGTACTGAGGGATCAGCTCGCTCACGCGTTCCATTTCCCAAAGGCCACGGCCGATTTCCTCCATGCCCGTCATGAATTCCGCGTGTGAGCGGTCCCGCATGTCGGTGATAAAAAAGTCGATCAAGCCGTCGTTGTTCAGATCGCCGGCATCGGCGCCCATTGAAAAGTAGGTGACGTGCGGCAGCCGTTCGTCGACGACGTCCGTGAAAGTGCCATCGCCTTTGTTCAGATAAAAACGGTCGGGCGTCTCGAAGTCGTTGGCGACGTAGAGATCGGGCCAACCGTCGTGGTTCGCGTCGAACCAGATGGCGGTGTGGCCCTGCGTCAGTCCCCAAATGCCGGCTTTCGTCGTGACGTCGCTGAAGTGGCCGTTGCCGTCGTTATGAAAAAGGAAATCGCGCCGGCCTTGGGGGCTCTTGGAAAAATCGAGGATATTGGTGACGAGATAACAATCGAGATATCCGTCGCGATCGTAGTCAGCGAACACGGCGTGTACGGACGCGTCCTTGAGATCGAGCCCGTATTCGTGCCCGCGTTCGGTGAACGTGCCGTCGCCGTTATTAACGAACAGAAAGTTCGGCGCGTCGTAGCGGCAGACGTAAAGATCGGGCCAGCCATCCTGGTTGATATCGACCACGGTTGCGCCCGTTTTGCTGCTGCCTTCCTCATCGCAAATCACGCCGGCCACGGCGGCGATCTCCATGAATCTAAAGGGAGCCACCTGTCGGTAAAGTGCACACGGCCCATTTTTTGAAATGGCAAAAATATCAGGCTGTCCGTCGCGATCGAAGTCGGCGACAGCGATGCCGGTTTCCACGGCGCCGAGGGTTAACTCGCGGAACCGTTCGCCCCACATGCGCGGGTCGTTGAAGACGTTCGGAACTTTAAGGTTGGTTTCCTCGGCCGAGAGCCGCTCAAACGTTTTTGCGCCGGGAGCGCCGCCCACCCGCTTGGGCAAGGCACGCGAAGTAAAGGCGGGTGCAGCCGAAAGGGCAGTGGCCGAAGCGAGGAACGAGAGGGCAAAGATTCGAAACCGGAGCATAAACAGGAGAAGGTTAGCCCGGAGCGGGAGAAAGAACCGAAGAAGCGGGTGAAGCAGCGCGAGTGAGAAGCATGGCCAGCGCGAGCGGCGCCGTGTAACTACCGAATCGCTCGATCACCTCCCAAACGGGAGATCCGGAAAAAATGAACAGGAACTCGGTGGCGAGTTTCCAACCCGCAATGCCAACGAGCAAGTATGGCGTCGGCCGACACAGCACGAGTGCGGCGAGAAGAAATTCGAATGCGCCGATCGCCGGAACGAGCGCGGTTGGATCAACCACGCCCAGCGCGGCGTAGTGAGCCGCCAATCCGGCTTTGTGCGTGAACAGGCCCAAGCCCGCATGGCCGACCAAGAGAGTTACCGTAGCGTATTTGAGGGCCGACGACAACTGGGTGTGAAGCGACTCATCGGAGATCGACCGTTGACCCGTGAGGCGCTTGAACATGGGTCGGCGTAGACCGACGTACGCGAGGATTGCGAGAGGGACGCCATAGTTGCCCGCGCGTTCGAGTAATTCCCACACGGGTTCACCCGCCAATGGACGCAGCAACGCTGTCCACGTTGCCCATAGCGCTGCCCACACGAACAAGCTGCGGCAAGGAAAGACGAGGGCGAGCAGCCCAATCGTAACGTCGATCCCGCCTACCCACGGCATCAACTGCCACGCCAGGGATTCGCTGATACCGGCAACGCCGAAATACGGAACCCAAGCGGCCTTGGTGATGAGGCCAAATGCGCCGTGTCCGATGAAGCATCCGGCAACGCCGATCCGCAGGATCCACAAAATTCTGTCGTCGCGAAAACTGACGCCGTGCGGGTGATCAATGACCAGGCTCATTCTCAGCAGGTGGCGGAGCATCGCCGCGGTTTCATTTTAACGGCTGGAGCACATTGGCAAACGTCCACTCTGCGATCTTCATGCCGGCATGTTGACCTTCGAGGTTGTCGGACATGGTATGAATTCCGCCCCAAACACGGCTCATGCCGGCTTCTTTTTGTGCCTCGGACAATTTTTTGAAGGTCCGCACGGCGCCCGGCAGACCATCGGACGTCAGGCTGAATTCGATATCATCCGTGCCAAAGAATAGTGCCATCAAGCGGGAGGCGCAGCCGGAAAAAGTGCTGTGACCAGACGTGTAGGACGGAAACGGCGGTGACGGCATGTTAGGAATGAAGTCGGGATAATTGATAAGGTGAGGATTCCCGGTGGGATCCTGCTCGCGCAAGGCCGTCTCGGGCCGCCAGGTGTTGTAGTAAAACTTCGTTTCCCAGCACGAAATTGCCGAGTCTGCGGAGGCAATGTTCAGCAGGGCGAATAGCCTGGCTGCGGCAGGGACCGTGAGCTGCATTCGCCGGGCGATATCCTGCGCCACGACGTTCCAGTGGCCGGGTGGGGTGGCGGTGCCGAGATCATCGTTCCAAAACGGCGTGCTGAGAGTTTCGTACTCGGTGCGGTCGGCGTTATCCCGCGAACCCTTTTTGGCGACGAACGCGAGTTCCTCCGCGTAGGCGGCCGAACTCAGCGACTCGGGCGGAGGGGCCCGGAATTGCGCTTGGGACGTCATGGCAAACGGCGTGACCTTGCCCCAGAACGGCAGCAGCGCCGGGCGAAACTGCGACGGCGTCTCGCGCCACTTGCCCTGCTCGTTACTCGTGTACTGTCCGGGGATCGGCTTGTTGTAGCCGCTGTCGGCGCGCTTAGCCAGGACGGCTTCGGCGACATGCTGTCCCCACGTAAGCCCGTCGATTTTTGCTTGGCCGTCCGGGATAGTGGCGATGGCTTTGTCGTAGGCGGAATGAAGGTTACGGGGATTTGACGTCGAACTCCAAAGAGTGACCATCACCGTGTTCGCAGCACTTGCGATCGCAGCATCCACGTCGGCGCCCGCCGGTGCAGGATCATTGATTAACCAGCCCTTGTGCGTGCGAGTGATGCCGTTGACAGCGTCGAAGATTGCAACGTGAAAGGTCGCGAGAAAGACGGATGAGAGTGGCGGAGGATTACGCGCGAGACGGGTGGCATTGAGCGCTTGCTCGTTCCAATAAAGGACAGCGTTGGTCGCTGCGCGACCGTTGATCGCGCACGCCAGCGTGATGGTGAAAGCGATGAAGAGGAGGCGGAGGGCACGCATAGATGAGCAAGCGGACGGGAAGGCCCCGGAAGGGGAAGTACAGGGAAGCAGCTAAGCTGATGCGCTGCAAAGCTCATTGGGGCGAGTTGCCAGGATTCGGGGGCGGATTGCCCTGCCGCTCCAACTTCGACGAATCAGCGAACTACGATCCGGGCGCCGCGAACTTCTCAAGTTGGCCCCGCTGAGCACGGCTGAGTGGGAGCCGCGTGCCGTCGCGCAACACCACCGTATAGTCGCCATGGAATGTGGGCTGCAGTTCCTTGATTTGGTCGAGCCGAACGACAGCAGAACGGTTCACGCGAGCAAACTCCGTCATGCCCAATCGCTCCTCAACCGAGCTCAACGTGTCTCGGAGAATGAGTCGGGGGGAATTTACAATGTGAACCAGCACATAGTTGTCGGCAGCTTCCACCCAGATGATTTCCTCGCGCTTTAGGAACACAACTCGACCTTCGGATTTGAACGCGAGTCGGCCCGGTTTCTTCGGCGCGATGGCAGCGTCCGTCAGCAGCGATTCGAGACGGGCATTCAGGTTTCCAGCCTGACGGGTTTGAAGATATTCGGTGGCGCGCTGCAGCGCCAAGTCGAGACGTTCCGCCGTGAAAGGCTTGAGCAGGTAATCGACCGCTTTAACGCCGAACGCGTCGACGGCGAACCGGTCATGTGCTGTCGCGAAAATGATGGCGGGACGATCGTCGATCGGAAGCTGATTCACCACCTGCAGACCGTCGGCGCCCGGCATCTGCACGTCCAAAAATACAATGGCGGGACGATCCTGGTTGATCGCCACAACTGCGTCAGGACCGTTGCTGCATTCGCCAATGATTTCGGCGGAAGCGTTCACGCGCAACATCGCGCGGAGACGTTCGCGAGCGAGAGGTTCGTCATCGACGATCAGGATACGCAGCTTGGTCATGTGAACGGACTAGGTGGCGTAGGGAAAAGTCAGCCGGACGCAAAGTCCACCTTCCGGTTGGTTGCTCATTTCAAATGTTTGGTCACTCCCGTAGAGTTCGGCAAGGCGCGCGCGACTGTTGGCAATGCCGATGCCCTCGCGGGTGAATCCGGCTGGCGGCATGCCGCCGCCGTTGTCGGTGACGGTCAACACGAGGTCTTCCCCCGCCCGTCGGGATGTCAGCTTGATGATGCCTGGGCGAACCTGCGGTTCGATGCCGTGACGGATCGCGTTTTCCACCAAAGGCTGTAAGATCAAGCTAGGGACTTGAGCGTCCAAAGTGGTCGGATCGATGTCCATTTGGACCGTGAGACGTTCTCGGAACCGTATCTGCTCGATGCCCAGGTAGCAGTCGAGGAAGGCGATTTCGGCTTTGAGCGCGGTCAGCGGTGCGCCGGTCTGCGACATCGTTTGTCGCAATAACTCCGCGAGCCGGACGAGCATTCGCTCGGCGGCGGCCACGTCCGAATACATCAACGAGGCGATGCCGTTGAGGGCGTTGAAAAGAAAATGAGGTTTGAGCTGCCGTAGCAGCGACTGCAGTCGGGCTTCCGTGAGATGTTTCTCGAGCTCGAGCGTTTGCACGGTTCGCTCGTGGTACTTGCGGTAGTAGTCGAGCGCGTGGCTGACCGATACGATCACACCGTAGATGATGAGATTGAATGGAAAGGTTTTCACGAACAGGGGCCGGAACACCTCGTAGAAGGTCGCCTCTTCGTCGATCAACCAACCATGAAGCATGCCTACGAGCGCGCGAATGATCACGTAAAGAACCGCGAAGCATAAGCCTGCCAGCAAATGGATGCCCGCGGTTCGCCAGGGAGATTCAGGCGCTGGAGGAAACCGTCGTGCGAGCGCCGCGATGGGAATTGAGAGAAGCGCCCAAACGTACCAGTCAGCGAGCGAGTAGCTGATGGCTTGTCCCCACGTGATCGACCGGCCCAGCAAGCTGCTCGACAGATAAAACTGTCCAGCGAACGCGAGGCCAATGAGAGACCACAACACGATGAAGCCCAACACTGACAGCAGCTGCCGAAGGATAGGGGACGAACGAGGCATCGAGAGAAGGTTTTACATCAGGCGTTGCTCGCTCGTTCAATCGCGTCGTGCCAGTTTCGGCAATGTCTTCGTGATGTTGGTTGAACCCCCAGCTTTCCAGTCTGCACCTGCGAACCGCGCTTCCGGCTCGGCGTCGACACACCGCGCGCCGACGATTCCGCCGCTCGTGCCCGTGCTCCTGCCACTCGTGTTGGCGGCAATTGTCACGGGAGCGCTGTTCGCATGGCTGTTCCCGCCGATTGCACCGGGGCAGATCGCTCCCGTGGTGCGCTTCGTTGACGTCACGGCTGAATCGGGACTTCCCACCGAGATTGAACGGCCAACGGCCGAATCACCGACGACCATTGGAGGTGGCGTCGTCTGCTTCGACTACGACGGGGACGGTCATCCAGATCTGTTCTTTGTGAAAGGCACGGCTTGGCCGTGGGAGGAGCCGCTGGCCAAACGAATCAGTCGCGGCAGCTGCTCGTTGTACCATAACGACGGGAAGGGACATTTCAGTGACGTCACTGCTCTGGCCGGGTTGAATGTCGAACTGCAAGGGATGAGCGCCTCTTCGGGCGACTTCGATAACGACGGTTTGCCGGATTTGTTCGTTACCTGCGTGGGCTCGAATCACCTATTCCGGAATCGCGGCAACGGTCGGTTCGAAGATGTGACGGATGGCGCGGGCGTGGGAGGGGAGGAGAACATCTGGAGTACGGGATCGACGTGGATCGATTACGACGGCGACGGCAGATTGGACTTGGTCGTTTGCCATTATGCGCGGTGGCCCCGGGAAGTGCCGCTGGAAATGGCGTTCACCGTCGCACGCGTGGGCCACTCGTATGGCTCGCCGGCCGGTTTCATTGGCGCGCTTCCGTCGGTGTACCGCAATGTTGGTGACGGAAAGTTCGAGCTGGTCCGCGATGCTGCGGGACTGAAAGCGATCGATCCGCAAAGTGGGTTTCCCATGGCGAAGGCCCTTGCGGTGGTGCCCTTGGACGTGAACGGGGACGGAAAGCTCGATCTGCTGTTCACCTACCATACGACCGAAGCGGCGTTGTTTCTCAATCAAGGGACAGGCACATTTCGGCGGTGGGTCGCAGGCGTGGACCAACGCCGCGAAGGTCTGTCGGCCGGACTGGCGTCGGCGAGCTCGTTGCCGTTCGCCCAGCTGTTGGGAACAGACGAACGGTTCGCTGCGTTCCAAGCCATGATCGCGGCGGGTGAACAGCGCCTCGAAGGAATCACGCAGCTCACGACCAAACTGGAAGGGGCGGTGTTCGATTACGATCTGGACGGCCGCATGGACATCGTTGTTGGAAATGGGCGAGCTGAGCCCGACGTGAACCGGTTTGATCAGGATCGAAACTTCGCTTCGCCCCCTCAACTCCGATGGAACCGAGGAAACGGCTGGGTCGACGCACGGCCACCCACCTCGAACGAGACTTGGCCGGTCCTGGCCTCAGCCCGAGGCGTCGCGACGGCTGATTTCGACGGAGATGGGAACCTGGACGTCATCGTCGCGCAGAATGACGGGCCGCCCAAACTCCTGAGAAATGATCAAAGGAGTGGGCTGCCGTGGCTGAAGGTCAATCTGGTCGCCACCCGCACGGCGCGGGATGCGGGAGGAGCGCGGGTTGAGGTCCACACGCCCAGCCGCGTTTGGGTGCAAACCGTGGCGCCGGCCATGAGTTATATGGCGCAGTCGACTTCAACGCTGACCTTTGGGTTGGGCGACGATGCACGGGTGCGGAAAGTGGTGGTTCTCTGGCCAAGCGGTGGGCGACTTGAGATCCGTCCTGCGGGTGTGAATAAAACGTTGATTTTGACCGAACGCTCGGACTGAGCCGCGCAGGCATGACACAAGTGTCCGGTCTGAAAAATGAGGGGAGGGGCGAAGGAGATGCGGGGCGCGGGCGCATTCCGGCACGACGCGCCCATTGAGGTATTGACACCCGGGAGATTCTCCGGCGAATTCTGGCCCCTTTCTCTTGAACTCTGGCGGCGAAATCCGCTGTCACCGACATCCATTTAACCAACCTTCCCATGGCCAACTGTGAAATCCTCCTCGTCAAGCCCGTCGAAAACCTCGGCGGCGAAGGCGATCAAGTAAAAGTCCGCGCTGGCTACGCCCGTAACTACCTCCTCCCGCGCGGGATTGCAGTTCCACTTACCGGTGCCAATCGCAAGCAGGTCGAGGCGCTCAAGAAGCGTCGCGCCGAGCGTGAGTCCCAGGAGCTGAATGGAGCTCAGGATCTCGCCAAGAAGCTCGAGAAGACCAGCTTGGCGTTCGCCGTCAAAACGGGCGAAGGCGGCCGCATGTTCGGCGCCATCACCGCAACGGATATCCACGAGAAGCTCGTGGCCGCTGGTTTCACCATCGAAAAGCGTCGCATCCACCTGCACACACCGGTCAAGACGCTCGGCCAGCACACCGTTAAGATCAAGTTGCACTCAGACGTCTCGGTTGACCTTAACTTTGACGTGGTCTCCGAGAATCCAATCGAGACGGCCGCCACTGAGGAGAAGAAGTAACTCTCGAAGGGTTGAATTTCGAAGGCCGCGTCTGTCCCGACGCGGCCTTCGTGCTTTCCGAGTAACTTGTTAAGAACCCGCTGTTGCCGCTGTCGCGCTTGACGCCCTGAATCGCCTGCTGTGCATGGCTGACGAAGCACCCATTCCATTCCGTCGCTTTGAGGGAACGCCGCCACCCAGTTCGGTTGGCCGATCGATGCCGCATAGCATCGAAGCGGAGGAGTACTTGCTCTCCTGCTGTTTGCTGGATGGGGCTGACGTGGTTTCGCGCTGCCTGGAAGCGCGCTTGCGGCCCGAATCGTTTTATCTGGCTGCGCACGGCGTCATCTTCGAGCGCCTGCTTGACCTCTACAATCGCCAGAAGCCGATCGATGTTTCCGTGCTCGCCGAGGAGCTCAAGACCGCGCGGCAGCTCGATATGATCGGTGGCTACGCGTTCCTCACGCAGGTCAGTAGTCGAATTCCGACCACGGCCCAGGCGAGCTACTTCATCGAGAAGGTTCGCGAGCTGAACCTGCTGCGCGAAATCATCAAGGCCGGTACCGGCGCGGTGGAGGAATGTTATAACTTCACCGGCGGGATCGACGAGTTCGTCGATCAGGTGGAAGCGCGCCTCTTCACCGTCACGCAGAACCGCGTGAGCGAAAGCGCCAAGCCGATGCGCGAGCCCACGCGCGAGGCCATGAATGTCATCACGAAAATGATGATGAAGAAGGGCGAGATGACGGGCATCACTTCGGGGTTCAAGGATCTCGACGCGCTCACGTGGGGCTTTCAGCGGCAGGAAATGATCATCCTCGCCGCCCGCCCATCGATGGGCAAAACGTCCCTCGCGCTCAACTTCGCTGAAGCCGCGGCGATGCCGAAGCGCGGCGACCCCGCGGCTGTCCTGCTCTTCTCGCTTGAAATGAGTGCCTCGCAGCTGGCGCTGCGTATGTTGTGCTCACGCGCCCGCGTGAACATGAAACTGTTGCGGGATGGACTGCTGTCGAAGAACGGCGACGAGCAAACCCGCCTCGTGAACGTCGCGGATGAGTTCTCCAAGGCGCCGATCTTCATCGATGACTCGAGCGCGCTCTCGATCATGCAACTGCGGGCCAAGGCGCGCCGTATCCACGCCCGGACACCCCTTGGCTTCATTGTGGTCGACTATTTGCAGTTGCTTAGCCCGACCGACGCCAAGGTACCACGCGAACAGCAGGTAGCCGAGGCATCGCGTGGATTAAAGTCGTTGGCGAAGGAACTGAACGTGCCGGTGCTTGTATTATCCCAACTCAACCGCTCTTCCGAGAAGGAGAACCGCACGCCGCGTTTGGCTGACCTGCGTGAATCCGGCTCGATTGAGCAAGATGCTGACGTTGTTCTCATGCTCGCCCGACCCAAAGATGCTGACGAAAAGTTCCAAGTCGCCGCTGACTCGGCGGAGTTAATCGTTGCCAAGCAACGAAACGGCCCGGTAGGAGAATTGAAGCTTACGTTCCTACGAGACATCACCCGCTTTGAAAACTTCACTCAGTAACCCGCTTCGCCGGGTCACCGGTTCCTTTATTGTCTTTTGCTGGTGGCTGGCTTTGAGCGGAGTTCCAGCTGCGGCGCAGGGAACGAAAGCAGCACCGGCGCAGGGTCAGCAGGAGGCGCCTAGTTACCAAGTCGGTACCGTCACGGTAAAGTTTGTTGGTACGCCTATCGTCAACGAGCAGGTAGTGCGGGCCAATATGCAGGTGCGCGAAGGAGGCGAGCTCGACGACGCCATGTTGGACCGCGACATCCGTTCACTTTATAAAACGGGTCTCTTCGAGTTCATCGAAATTAAACGCGAAGCGGTGAGCGATAAGGTCTTCAACCTCGTGGTTGAAGTCACCCCGAAGTTCCGCGTCCTCTCGATTCGGTTCGAGGGCAACAAGCGAGTTAAGTCGCGCCGTCTGGAAAAAGAGATCAAGACCCGCCCGAATTCCGCGCTCGATGAGCGACAAGTGAAGGAAGACGCGGAAAAGATCCGTCAGTATTACCAGAAGTCCGGCTATAATCAGGTCTCGATCAATTATACAATCGAGCGTGATCGCGCGACGAGTTTCGGCACGGTCATCTTCAAAATCAAAGAAGGCGAGAAGGTGAAGATCGCGAATGTTCGCTTCACCGGCAATGAGCACGTGAAGAGCAAACGTCTCCGCAAGGAAATGGAGACGAAAAAATGGTGGATGTTCTCCTGGCTGCTGGGAACAGGTCGGCTCAAGGATGACGAGTTCGATGACGACTTGGACAAGCTGCGGGACTACTATCGCGAGCAGGGTTATCTCGACGTCGAAATTGCGCCGGAAAAGATCGCGTTCGATTATCCAAAGCCAGATCGCCTGGTCATCACGATTGGCGTCAACGAAGGCCGTCGTTACCGGATCGGCGAAATTACTTTTACCAACAACAAGCTGCATCCTACCGCGATCCTGCGGCGCGTGATTCGTCAGCGGAGCGGCGCCATTTTCACGCCTTCAAAATTGGACAAGGATGTAGAGCGGCTTGAGGACTTTTACGGCCACGATGGTTATCTCGACACGCGCGTGACGTTGCGCCGGAAACCAAACGTCGCGACGGGCAACATCGATATCGAATACAACATCGCGGAGAGCGAGAAGTTCAACGTCGAGTCGCTCGCGATTGAGGGCAACACGAAGACCAAGAGCATCGTCATTGTGCGCGAACTGGTCCTCGGGCCCGGCGACGTTTTCGATACGGTCCGCATGAAGATCAGCAAGCTGCGTTTGGAGAACACGCGGTTCTTCGAAGACGTCAGCGTAACGCCGCAGGAAACCAACATTCCGGGCCGTCGAAATCTTCGTATCGCCGTGAAAGAAGGCCGAACGGGAAATCTTTCGTTCGGTGCCGGCTTCAGCTCGCTGGAACGCGCGACGGTGTTCGCGGAAATCTCGCAGGGTAATTTCGACTTGTTCAACCGCCACTCACTCTTCCAAGGCGACGGTCAAAAGTTCCGGCTGAAGCTTTCACTTGGATCTCTCTCCAGTGAGATCGCGATGAACTTCGAAGAGCCGTACCTGTTTGAGCAGCAGCTCGCGCTGGGCTTCAATCTGTTCCGAACCAGTTCGGAGTATAATAGTACTTTCTATACAGAAGTGGCAACGGGTGGTGAAGTATACCTCCGGAAACGGTTGTTCGGTCTGCTCGAAGGCCGGCTCTCGTACACGTATCAGGTTATCTCGATCGAGAACGTTTCGCCCTCGGCTTCTCCGATCCTCCAGGCGTTGGCGGGTGATAATCCGGTCTCGAAAGTTGGCCTGCAGCTTCTCCGCGACACGCGTGACAAGATTATCAACACGACGAGCGGAAATCGCATCGAGTTCAACACGGCGATCGCCGGCGGCCCATTGGGCGGCAAAGATGATTTCTACAGCTTGGAATTGCGGGGCTCGCAGTTTTTCCCGGTCTTCGAAACGCAAGCGCAGGTCCTCAGTCTGATCGCTCGCGGTGGCGTGATTCAGAACTTTGGCGATAGCACCACGGTGGCGCCGTACAATCGGTTTTACTTGGGTGGTCCGACGACCTTGCGAGGTTTCGAATTCCGTGAAGTCAGCCCGCGGGATGAGTTCGGCGAGGTCATCGGCGGTAAGAGTTACGCCTTCTTCAGCGCAGAATACTCGGTGGATATCGTGAGCCCGATCCGGTTTGCGGTGTTTTACGACGCGGGCTTTGTGAACAAGGGTGCCTATGACTTCAGCCCGGTGAACTTCACCGACAATTTCGGCTTCGGCTTACGGCTCTTTGTCGCTGGCTCGCCGCTCAGTCTCGATTTCGGTATTCCGCTGACGGGCGACAAGCGGGCGAAGCAGGGAAATCAGTTCAATTTTTCCTTTGGCACGCGCTACTGATTCCGCTTTCGTATTCGTTCCCCATCTCCCTTCACTAAACATCCATGAACAAATCCATCCAATCCTTGCTCGCATTGGCAGCGTTCGGCGCGACCGCGCTTTTCGCCCAGGCGCAGCCAGCACCCAAGATTCTTACGGTCGATATGGCCAAGCTGTATGACGGCCATTACAAGAC
>JBDSSD010000040.1:0-36708 GCA_039928945.1 Opitutus sp.
TAGGTCAGCGCGCTTGCGCGCGCTCCGTAGTTCTCGGTCGACTTTTCGGAGCGCGCGCAAGCGCGCTGACCTACGGGCAATCCATTCGATCCTCCCGCTGCTTCCCGGAGCGGGCCACGAGTCTGACTCCACGCTGATTGTTTTCACAGCCCGGTCTCTGCCGTCAGGGGCACCCACCTCATTTCTTGCGCGTCCTCGCGGGCTGTTTAACTTTCCGAAATGCCTAATCCTGGCCCATCGGACGCCACCGCAACCATTCTCGCCCAGCGCAACGTCTTCAAAGCGTTCCTGACTTCGCGCGTGGGCAACGAAGCCGACGCGGAAGACTTGCTGCAGAACGGACTCGTGAAGGCGATGGAGCATGGCAACGAAATCCAGGACGGAGAGAAATCGGTCGCTTGGTTCTATCGCGTGTTGCGCAATGTCATTGTCGATCACGTGCGGAGCCGCACGGCGGCAAATCGCCGCGACGATGCATGGGCCTCAGACACGATCGCACTTGCCGACGACAAAGACGCCGAGCGCCAGCTCTGCGCGTGCTTCGAGAAACTGCTCCCAAGCCTCAAACCGGTTCACGCCGAGCTCATACGGCGGGTGGAACTCCAGGGTGAATCGGTCACGCAAGCTGCGAGCGCGCTCCGCATCACCCCCAACAACGCGAGCGTGAGCCTCCATCGCGCACGCGCAGAACTGCGCACGAAGCTCGTCGATTTTTGCGGCGATTGTTCGTGCTTGGACAACTGCGAGTGCGAGTAGGCTGTCGTTCGGTCGCAGCGTCCGTCCATCAACGGCGGGACTGGAGGATCAGGCCAACGTGCCACGGGGGCAGCATTCGAGGAGCGGAGTCTGGGACGAGCAGGCCCGTTTCGGCCGCCCAATCGTTGATCTGTTGAGGCGTGGGGCGGATCGAAAGATCCGGTCCGCGGGGTGTCGGGATATCCGAACGCCAATGAATCGCCAGCACGCGTCCGCCGGGCGTCAGCAGTTTTGCGCTCAACTCGAGCAACTCGATCGGGTTCTCCAAATGAAGAATATTGAAAAGAAGAACCGCATCGACCGATGCCGGAGCCATGCCGAATCCATGAGCAATCGCGTCTCTGCAACGAACTTCAACATTTGCCTTGTTGGAATACTTCAACCGCGCCTGGGTGGCCGCGATCATCGCAGGTTCAATGTCGAAAGCGTAGAGCGTGCCCGAAATTCTTTCGGCCACCGGAATGGTGAACGTTCCGTAGCCACACCCAAGTTCAACGGCATCCCGGACCGTTGCATCAACGCCCAGGCCGTTCAGCACGCCCTCAACGTCGAAAAGAGTATCCCAGTAGCTTTGCTCGGGCATGCCGCTATCACGCACTTTCATCGCGGCGATAATGGCGAAATCGACGGCTCGAGCAATGCCTCCGCGTGCAGCACCCGCAAACCTAGACGACACAGAGGGATCGCTCCCCTCTCGACACGAGGACAGCTTCGGCAGAAAGCCTCTAGAGGCGGACCGATCTGAGCCGTAGTGCATTCGTGATCACGCTCACTGAGCTCAAACTCATCGCCGCACCCGCGATGATCGGACTGAGCAGGAGGCCGAAAAACGGATAAAGGATGCCCGCCGCGATCGGCACACCGAGCACGTTGTAGACGAAGGCGAAGAACAAATTCTGGCGAATGTTCTTCATCGTCGCGCGGGAGAGATGAATCGCCTTCGCAATCCCTCGCAGATCGCCTTTTACAAGCGTGATGCCGGCGCTCTCCATCGCGACATCGGTGCCCGTGCCCATGGCAATGCCCACGTCCGCCGCCGCGAGTGCAGGCGCATCGTTGATGCCGTCTCCCGCCATCGCCACGTGCGTTCCGCCGGCCTTTAGAGACTCCACCAGACGAATCTTGTCGGCTGGTTCCACCTCAGCCTCGAATCGGTCGAGCCCAAGCTGCTGGGCGACATACTCCGCTGTTCGCCGATTGTCGCCTGTCGCCATCACGAGCTTGATGCCGAGTTGATGTAGTGCCGCCACGGCTTCTCGCGACGTTTCCTTGATGGGGTCAGCCACGGCTAACAATCCTGCGGCGCGCCCATCGATCGCGACGAACAGAACGGTTTTCCCTTCCGCCTGAAGCTTCGTCGCCTGATCGGTACCGCTGCGCGGAACTGAGACATTTTCAGCCTCGAGAAACTTGAGTTTGCCGACGAGCACCTTGCGTCCGCTCACCGTTCCCGCGACCCCGCCCGCCGTGACGGAGCGGAAGTCCGACGTCTCCGACAGGGGAAACCTTCGTGCGTCCGCACCGCGGACCACCGCAGCCGCCAGCGGATGTTCGGACGAGCGCTCCAGCGAGGCCGCGAGTTGAACCAGCGATTTTTCTTCGACGCCTTCGAACGCTATCACGTCTACTAGTTGAGGACGACCTTCCGTGATCGTTCCGGTTTTGTCGACGACGAGCCACTCCACTTTCCCGAGCAGCTCCAGGGCCTCCGCATTTTTCATGAGCACGCCTTCCTGCGCGCCACGACCGACTCCGACCATGATCGACATGGGCGTGGCAAGGCCCAACGCGCACGGGCACGCAATGATCAGGACGGCGACGGCGTTGACGATGGCGTAAGCCAGCCGCGGCTCTGGTCCAAAGAAGTACCACGCGACGAACGTGAGCGCCGATAGCGCGAGAACGGTCGGCACAAAAATGCCGGCTACTTTGTCGGCGAGTCCCTGGATCGGAGCACGACTGCGTTGCGCGTCAGCGACCATGTTGACGATGCGCGCCAGCACGGTGTCGGCTCCGATTTTTTCGGCGCGAACGACCAAACTACCCGTGGCATTCACCGTTCCCCCGGTCACGTGATCGCCCGGCTTCTTCTCCACCGGCATCGATTCGCCTGTGAGCATCGATTCGTCGACGGACGACGCGCCTTCCTCGACTACACCGTCGACCGGAACCTTGGCGCCAGGGCGAATACGCAGCCGATCGTCCGCTTTTACCTCGGATAAAGGGATCTCGTCATCGCCCTGAACACCAATTCGCAGCGCGGTCGGTGGGGAAAGATTCAGCAGAGCTTTGATGGCGCCGGAGGTGCGAGCCCTTGCGCGCAACTCCAAGACTTGTCCGACCAAAACGAGTACGACGATCACGGCAGCGGCCTCGAAATAGAGTTCCACGCCTCCATGCCCGCGCATTGCTTCCGGAAATATTCCGGGGAGAAAGAACGCCACGACGCTATAGATCCAAGCAGCGCCCACGCCGACGGCGATCAGCGTGAACATGTTCAAATGTCCCGAACGGAAAGAGCGAGCGCCTCGAACGAAGAAGGGCCAGCCCGCCCAGAGCACGACCGGCGTTGAAAGGATAAATTGCACCCAACGACTCCACGGTGCGTTAGCGACGTGCGCCAGTGACGGCGCGAAGTGCAGCATTCCGAGTACGAGCACCGGCAACGCGAGCACGGCGCCGATCCACAAGCGCCGGGTCATGTCGCGTAGCTCGGTGTTGTCCTCCGGCTCGGCGCTGACGGTTTTCGGCTCGAGCGCCATGCCACAAATGGGGCACGACCCAGGATGATCCTGTTCGATCTGCGGGTGCATCGGGCAGGTATAAATGGTTTTTGCCGTGCTCGCGTGCGCCGGATTGCGCTCCAGCGCCATGCCACATTTCGGGCAGTCGCCCGGCTTGTCTGATTCAACTCCCTCGCACATCGGGCAGTAGTACGCTGCCCCGTTGGATGGCTTCACGTTCGCGTCGTGATGATGATGCGTGTGATGCTCGGAGGAATGCTCGGCGTCCGCTCGCTCACCATGGCTGTGCTCACGATCATCGTGCTCGTCGTTGTGAGGGTGATGATCGTGTTTCATGCGGCCTTGAGGGTTGTCCATACCACGCAGACGGAGACGTTCGTGGTTTCTTACAGCGCCAGCCTTACCTTCGCGCGCGTCGGTTGGAAACACAAGCGAAGCACTGCTCCCGAGTCCCTGCGACGCACCAAATTTACAATTTTCGCGCGCAACGCATAACGTGCGCAATGTAGCACTACGTCGAGCGTGGCAGGTTTCAGTTTCATCTGGCGACCGACTTCCCGTTTCTCTTCACCATCGAGATCAATCCGGCGGAGCAACTCGGCGTA
This sequence comes from Opitutus sp., assembly GCA_039928945.1. Taxonomy (GTDB): domain Bacteria; phylum Verrucomicrobiota; class Verrucomicrobiia; order Opitutales; family Opitutaceae; genus Opitutus. The sequence continues at coordinate 4,106 of JBDSSD010000040.1, forward strand.
TCGCGGGGTAAGCGTGACGAGCCGAACAGTACTGAAACCACGGATTTCTCGGATGGAGCACGGATGATTAAGCGATCCGTGCGCCTTCACCCAAGGCTTGAATGCATCGCTCGGCTCGGTTTCCAGACAATCCTGCTGCATCCGTGATATCGGTGTAATCCGTGGTTGGACTGTTTTTCGCAAAGCGCGTGTTGATTAAACTATTGCTCGATGCTGCCGCACGTAGCCATGGATCTACCGAAATACGGGTTGCTGATTTTCTTCGAGGTTTGCACCCAATCGCCTTCCTCCTTCGGCACCATTGGGCAGTGCGCGTGAAAATATCCTGGGTGATCCTCGGCGACAGCGACCGCCTGCTTGCTCAGCGCTTTGAACGCTTCACGTGCCGCATCGATCGAATCGGCAGTGGAAATTTGTTTCGCGGCATCCGCATTAACACCCGGTGCAGCAACTATAGCAGCGGAAGCTTTCCTGGCGGCGCCAAGATCATCCGCCGCAAGCCCGGCGCGTACCGCTTCGTAGCGTTCGAGGAAGGTTTTTTGATCCGCGGACAACGCGGTCCGCTTTTCTTGCGCGTGCGCAAAGGAAGCGAAGAACGCGACGAGAGAACAGAGGAGGAATCGGCAATTTTTCATGAGAGTAAGGGATGGAGAAATGGAATTAGCGCATCGCGACTTTGACTCGCGCCGTGGCCTTGAGTGCGGACGCGGCCAGTTGCGTGCGGTTGGTAGTCGGATCACAGAGTTCGACCGGCTTTCCGCGCGCTTCGAGCTGCGCCGTCTTGGCCACGAAGGCAATCCCGTCGCGAGTGAGATCATCATCGGCCGCTGGCGACGCCAAAGTGCCGGCCGGCGATTTGTACCAATCGGGTTCGGAGCCGTCGGCGGGGAGTTCGTCACGCACTTTGAATATGGTGAACATGCCCCCCATCGTGATGTAGTCGTGCTGTCCCGGTCCGCCGACCATCGGGACGCTGTTGGGTGGAACAGCCATTCCCATCTCACCCATGTCACCCATGCCGGTTTGGCCCATGAGCATGTAACCAGGAATCTGAGCTCCGATGCTTTTGCCGAGCCCTTTACCGTTCACGCCGATCAGATTTCCGAACGTGTGGCCCATTTGATTCATCACGTGATGCAGCATGTGACAGTGCAGCACCCAGTCTCCGGGCTCGTTGGCGACGAACTCGATCGTGCGCGTGCTCCCCGTCGGCATGTGCACCGTGACCTCGGGCCACTGCGCTGACTCCGGAATGTCGCCGCCGTCGGTGGCGACAATCTTAAAGACATAGCCGTGCAGATGGATCGAGTGATGGCTCATCGTGCTCAGGTTGCCGATACGAATGCGGACCCGCTCACCGCGTTTCGCGACGATCGACTGCGTTCCCGGAAATGCCCGCCCATTGATCGTGAACGTGTTGAAATCCGTCATTTCGTTGGGATCGGGGCGACGCGCGCCCACTTCGACCTTCCACTCGCTGAGCAGCATCGCGTAGTCGCGATCCGGAAGCGGGGTCTTGGGGTCTTTCGGATGAATGATGAACAGCCCCATCATCCCGAGCTGCATCTGCGTCATCTCATCATGGTGTGAGTGATACATGTGCGTCCCGTGCTGCTTGAGCGTGAATTCGTATTTGAACGTCTCGCCCGGCTGGATCCCTTTTTGCGATACGCCACCGACGCCATCCATGCCGCTCGGCAAAAGGATCCCATGCCAGTGCACCGTGGTCGGCGCGTTCAAGCGATTGGTGACGTAGATGCGCACCCGGTCGCCTTCGACGGCTTCAATCGTTGGTCCGTGGACGCGGCCGTTGTAGCCCCAGCATTCAGCCACCAAGCCTTTCGTGAACTCGTGCACCACGGGCTCAGCGATCAGATGGAAGACCTTCACTCCGTCGACGAGCTTCCAAGGCAAGGTTACGCCGTTCGGAGTGACGACGGGCCTATATGCCAGCGTGCCGCCGCCCTTCGGCACGAAGGTTTGCGTCTCCCCCGTGCTCGTAGGCTTCGGCGCGTTGGCGTCCGCGGAGAGCAGACGCGCCGCGGGCATCGCGAGCGCAGCGGCCCCCGCGAGACCGAGAAAATTGCGGCGGGATATTCCGGAAGGATTCATGGTGCGAGGTGATGATGTTCGGGTTGCTCCGAGGTCGGGGCCACTTCAGCCGGAGGCGCCGAGGTTTCGATCGGCGGCAACTTGCCGCCGAATGCGCGCTCGAGCTGCGCCCGGGCGATCCAATAGTCGCGCAGCGCCTCAATCGCTTCACGCTCGACGGCCAGCAAGCGCTCCTTGGCGGCCAGCAGCTCGTAGTTGCTTTTTTGCATCGCGTTGTAGTGCAGCAGCGTTTCCTTCAGTAGGAGTCGCCGCTGTGGCAGCAGGGTCGAGTTGTAGAACTCACTCGTTGCACGCGCGGCGAGCAGCGTATCGCGAAGCTCACGCACCTCAGAGCGAATGTCATTCGTCATGCCCTCGTAATTTGCGACCGCGCGTCGATGTTCAGCAGACAATCGCGCCAGATCGGCTTGTCCTTGATCAAAGATCGGCAACCCCAATTCGAGCGTCGGACCGGTGATCCGGCTGCCGTCCACTTCTCGTTCGGTCTCTGCACCGACATCGACGGACGCGGGCAGGAAGCGCGTGTTGCGCTTCAGGGTCAGCGCCCGTTCAGCCAACGCGACCTGCCCTTTCGCCGCCGCAAGATCCAGGCGCTGATCGAGCGCCAGTTCTTCAAACCGGGAAAAATCCATTTCGTGTTCCGGCAGTGCGGGCAGCTCTGCGGCGAGCGTCCAGTTTGTCTGGGGACCACTGAGGCCGAGCAGCCGATTGAGTTTTTCCCGATCGATGCCAGCCTGCGTTTCTGCTCGCGACATCTCCAGCTTCGCCTCCTGCGCTGAGACCTGCACGTTGGCGAGTTCGAGACGGTTGATGTTTCCGGCATCGTACTGCCGCTGCGCGAGATCAGCCGCGGCGTCGTTCACCTCGGCGATGGCCGACGCTCGCGCTCGAAACTGCTGACGAGCTTGTACCGTCAGCACGGCGGTTTTCACCTCGGCTGAAAGTGAGAGGACTTCATAGGCCACACGCCGCTCCGCTTGGGCGAGCTGGTCACCAGCGACGTTGCGCCGGAGGGGAATAAAAAGATTGTCGAGCAGATCGACGGCCAACGAAAGCCCCACGTTTGGACCGCGCGGCGCATGATCAGGCCAGCGCACGCTCGCGCCGAGCGTCGGATTGTGAAGTCGGCTGGCGGCCATCAAGTCAGCCCGCGACAGACCAATCTCCTCAAACGTCGCGCGCAGGGTGCGATTGTTGATCACGGCGATCTGTACCGCCGAGTCGGTCGTCAACGGCTGTTCGAGGAGCGACTGCACGCGATGATCCGCGTCCGCTTTCTCCGCCTCCGATTGAGGCCAGGCTGCTTGCACCTCGCTGCGCGACGTCAGGTGCTGCTGAACGTTCGGCAACGATGCCGGCACGGTCGCGCATCCGGCAAGCGCGCCGAGCAGGCCAACGGCCAGAAGCGGAATGATGATGGTCTGTTGAAAGGGAGTCACAGGCGATTAGAAGACGGAGCCCGCCGCTGAATCTTACAAAGCCTCTCACCAGGCCAGCAGACCCGTCCCTAAATGCGTCTCGATCTTACTTAGCCGCTTTCTTCTTTGCTGCTGCGTCGATCATTCCAAGGAATTTTGTGGGATCCGCATTGAAATCTTTGAGACAGTCCTTGCAGCAGAAACGCACCAATCGGTCCGCTTTGCCCGCTTCGCGATAGATGTAGTCCTGTGGACCTCCCATCTCACCACCCAGCTTGTCCTCGGAGACCACACAGACATCCGTCGGATAGTCAGCCTTCGCTTTCGCGAACCAGGCTGCGTCTTTGTCGGTCACTTTGACCAAATGACTACGGTGAGCGACAGACGTGTCTGCCGTATCGTGCTTATGTCCGTCATTTCCGAATGCGGTGCTGCCGAAGGTGCCGGTGAGCAAAAGAGTGAGAAGCAAAAGAAGGGAGCGAGAGGTTTTCATTCATCGATTGAACGTCAAAACGGGCCGCGTTCCCTCACATTTATTCTCAAGCGGTGCGTTCCGCGCGCTCCAATGCGCAGTGTTGAAGATAGCAAGCGTTACCTGCGCGCAGCCGCGCAGAAAACTCGCCCGCCTACAGAAACGATGCACGGCCGCACCACGTGCGGCCGGCATCGGATCGAGCGCGTCACAGAAGGGTTCGGCGCACCCCACTCCCGTCATCCCGGTGACCGGCGCGTTTTAGTCCGCCCGAAACGAGCACAGGCACTTACTTCTTGTCGGTCACCTTTGCGATGAACATGCAGTCTTCGCCCTTGTCGTTCACGTGGCTAACCTCGGTGCGGGACGGCGGGTCGTTCCTTTGACGCTTGAGAACCACTTTCGTCTTCATCTTGCACGATGGACAGGCGACCTCCTGCCCTTCTTTGCACAGCGCCATCGCTTGCTCGGTCGTCTCGACCGTGGCCACGGACACCGTTTTGCACTGGTTGCAGACATAGGCGATTTGGTCGCCCTTCTTTAGTTCGCTGAATTCATTGGATGACCGCAGCGTCGTCCAATGTTGAAGCCCGGGGCCAGCGTGGGCGAGCGATGAGAAGAGGCCGAGCGCGAGCCCGACGACGATGGATCTGATGGTTTTGATTTTCATGGGTTGTTGTGTCGTGTTTAGCGATGCGCTGCAGCGGGATGGTTATCCCGAGATTATTTAAGTCCGATGCGTCCCCCAGCGAACAGGGACCGCTCTGGCCGATGGATGTTTGACGATAACTCACGATTTCGGCGACCGCCACTTCAAGTCGGCGAGCAGATCGTCCAGAACAGACTGTGGTCGCTCTCCCCGGGCGAAACGCTCCCGGCTCGATCCCAGCCCCCCGGTCGGCCAGGAGGCTTAAGTTCGAACTCAGTGGTTCATAACTTGGCGGTCGAAGCGCAGCCCGTGCAGGTATGCTCTGCACCGGTTTGGACGACGGTGGTCCGCTTCGATGCGCCGCGGCCGTTGGCCAGCGCATTCGTCGTGACCTCAGTCACGACCGGGCACGTGCGGCAGGTGGTTTTGCTGCCGGTTTGAACGGTGACCATTGCTCCGCGACCATTGGGAAACTGGGGTCTGACCGTTTTACCCGCCACGGTGGTGGCGCCGGAACAAGCGTGCGTCCCGGAATAGGTCTCTGCCGACGCGGCGGAGATGAGAAGTGAAACGAGCAGACCGACGCTGACGCCGGCGGCTTTCGTAAGAGTTGAGATATTCATGAGGAGGCAGGATTGGAGTTTGATGGTTACCTCACGTTATACTCACCCACCGTGCGTATCCCTCGATCGCTTCTTGCGAACGAACGCGCAATTCTTGCTGCGCACAGCGGACCAAGGCAGCGCCAGCGCATGATTTCCTCACGCTAAGTCCGCCAAGACCGCCAAGCGTCGATTGATGACCTATGCATCCGCCCCGTGACCCTCGGCTTGGATACCTCGCGATTTTTGCGAGCTTTGCGTGACGCAACTTCGGCGCCGCGTGCGAAGAATCGTTGAGATAGTACCACCGAGCACGGAGCGAATTCCATGTCCCATCTCGTGAGCCCTGCGCCTCCGTGGTTCACCGCCGCGGTCTCGCTAACGTCGCAGCGTGTCGCCGAGCAGTTCGCGGAGCTTCTGCCGCGCGTGCGCCACGCGCAGTTCGACCGTCTTGGCCGTCGTACCGAGTATCTCCGCCACTTCCCTTTGCGATTTCCCTTCCAGCGAAAAAAGGATGAGAGCGGTCTTTAATTTGTGCGGAAGCTTTTCGATCGCTTGCGCGAGGAGCGTGAAGCGATCTCGCCGTCCGGCGTCGTCATCAGGCCGAGGGCCCGGATCTGTCACCTCGATCGGTCGGTGATCGGGCGCCGGTAGTGCGTCGGTGGAGACAAGCCGGTCGCGCTTGAAGAGCTTGCGCTGCTCATCGCGCGTTAGATTCAGCGCGATTGCGTAGATCCAGGTCTTGACCAACGAACGCGGCTCAAATCTTCCGGCCTTGAAATACAACCGCACGAACGTCTCCTGCACGACTTCACGCGCTGAGGTTTCGTTCCGGAGATACCGGAACACGAAACGGAACAGCGGCTCACGATGTCGTTCAATCAGCGCGTTGAGGGCCGCTTCATCACCGCCCTGCAATGCCTCCATCAGCGGCAGGTCGGGATCCACGAGAGTCAGGGCGCTTGCTCGAGGACTTTTTGAGCGAGGTCCAGCAGCTTGTCACCCTGTTCAGGCGACAGCACGGTGCGCATGGCAAACACATGTTCGATGGACGCTTTTTGCAGGTCGCCCATGCAGTGGTGCACGTGCTCGACCGCTCCTGCGACCCGCGGCGTGAACGCCTTCTCCTCCGCCATCGCCCGCGCGAGTTGCCGATTCGCGTCCGCCATTTCCGCCGCAAGCACGCGTTGCCGGCCGGCGAACCTCGCTTCGATGGGTTCGAGACTTTTCACCTGTGCCGGCGTGAGATTCAATTCATGATGCAGCCAGTCATGGGACAAGAAGTCGTCCGCCGCTGCACGTCGCTGCGACCAGCGAAGCGTAAAGAGACAGGCGACCGCCGCGACCAATGCGATCGCGCTCAGAAAAAGAATCGTCCTTTTCATCGCCTCGTGCCCGCACTTTCCGCGGCCGGTTTCAAAAACAAGGCGCCAGGCAACCGTGAATCCAAGGCGAAGACTTCGAAGTGAATCGAGTGACGGGCCATCCTGCGCTCGTTCTGCGTGCGGCTGGCCACTGCAGCGGGAACGATTCCGACGACCAGTGCCATCGTCAGAGCCACCAGCGTCATTCGCGGCTGGACGAATGACTCACCGAAACTAAAAACAGCCGTCAATCTCAGCCAGACGGACTGCTGCCGCCGCAATTCGATTCGTCGCCAAATCTCCGCAGACGAAGCGTTGGAACCGAGGGGCAACGGTTCAGCTGAATACTCAGCAAGCAAGGAATCGAGAGGATCAGGCGTCATCTTACACTGTTGAACGTACTCACCGGGTCGAATCCCTCAACCTTTGGGATCCCGTGCGGAGTAAGACGTGCCAAATGCCCGATGCGCTCGCCCGCTGGATGATTTTCCGGTGAGACCTTATCAGCACCACGAAATCAGCGAATGCCTGCACGCCGCGGCGAGTCCTTCGAAAATTCCGCTGGGAATATGCAGTGCCGTTATGGAAGTTTTCCCCGTGCCCGTGCGCGCGACCCACGATGCGAATCGGGCCAGTTCCCCACTCTTCCGGTCTGGTCGGATTCCGAAACAGGGCGTGGACGAAGCACCCACACCATTCAAGGATCCTTCTCGCAAGAACCAGCATTGGTTCTCGCGCTTTCTGGATCTCGGGACGTTCCGGAAGCGCCGGACGATTTTGAGCTGCGCAATTGGCTAACGCGTTTCAGAGATCCAGGGACAAGAGCGGGCTGCGCCCAAAGCGAACAGCGTGAACAGATCCGTGCACGGGAGCTGGCTTCTTGCTTTCCCGAGCGAACTCTACGCTGAGAAATGTTTCGTCAACGCCCAATCAAGCTGAGCCATCGCCACGGGTTTGACGAAGTGCTCCGCGAAACCAGCCTCCTTCGCTCGACGCATATCCTCCTTGGTGCCGTAGCCCGACAGCGCGAAGCCCTTCAACGCAGGACGCTCCTCATGTATTTCCCGGAAAAAATCGTAGCCGTTAACGTCGGGGAGGCCGATGTCGCAGAGCACCAAGTCTGCGGCCAGCTCCGGCTTGTGCTGAAACTCCAAACCGCTGGAAAAGACCGTAACGTGGTGGCCCCGCATTTCGAGCAGCCGCTTCATGGCGCTGCGCGTCGTTTCGTGATCCTCCACGATCACAATCCGCAGCGGTTTGATCTTGGAATTAATGCGCCCGGGGAACGGCGAGTGCGCCCCCGGCTCGGTCGGCCCGTTCATTTGCAACGGTAACGCCACGGTAAAAGTCGCGCCCAAGCCCGGTCCCCTGCTCGCGACTGAAAGGGTGCCTTCATGCAGCGTCATGATCTCCGCGGAAATCGAGAGTCCCAGCCCCAAGCCGCCGAATTGCATCGAGCCGCGCGGCCCATCGGCGTGTTCGCCTTGGGCAAAGGGGACGAAGATGCTCGCGATCTCGGCGGGTGTCAGGCCGATCCCTGTGTCGCTCACCTCAACGGTCACGCGATCTCCGGCTTCCACGACGCTCGCCACCACGCGAACTGATCCGTTAGCGGGGGTGAACTTTACCGCGTTGCGGAGCAGATTCCAGAACACCTGTTGCAGCCTGACCGCGTCGCCGGCTACCCGGGGCAAACTCGCCGGGAGGCTTTGAGATAGCACAATGTTCTTTGCCGCGGTTTCCTCCGCCGTGTTGCGGATCGCGTCGCGCACAACTTCGCCAAGGTCGATCGGCTGCAGGTTGACCGACATCTTCCCGTGGGTCGCGCGGGTGAGATCGAGCAGGTCTTCGATCAGGCGCGTTTCGAGCTCAATGTTTTTCCGAATCAGCTCGAAATCGGCGCGGGCATCCGCCGAAAGCGCGGGATTGTTGGCGGCATCGCCGGCCACCAACAAAATTGGATTGAGCGGCGTCCGTAACTCGTGGGAAAGCGCGGCAAGAAAGCGATCCTTCGCTGCCGAGGCCCGCACTGCTATGTCGCGTGCCGCCGTCGTGGCCTCGATCGCTTCGAGGGCCTGATACGCGGCCGCCGCGAACTCGCCCAGGGTATTGAGGACGCGTTGATCCTCGAGATCGAAGCGACGGCTCGCATCGTGGGAAATCAGCCACACCGTCCCCACGGCCTTGCCCGCGACATAAAACGGTGTGAGCAACGCCTCCTCAATCGCCGGTGAAGCGGCGAGGAGATAGGGAAAATGGCGTTCGGGGTGGGCAAACAGGAGAACGGAATCCCGATCCAGCACCGTGCCACACGGGCCGAAGTTCCGCGGCGTGCCGGCCCCAATATTTGGACGCCACGCGCCGGCAATCGCCGGCCAGTAAAAATCTCCTGTCTGTTTATCCAACAAACTCACTCCGGCCGATCCGGCGTTCAGCATTTCGACCGCTACTTCCGTCAGCTTCTGCAAAATAGTCTCTGGGAAATTCGCGAGATGTTTCGCAAGCGCGATCAACGCTTTCGAATCGACTTCAAAATCGGGCGGCCGACGGACGCGTCTCTGGAGTTCCTCGGTGCGGATCACCGCTTCCAGTGGTTCCGGACCCGGCAAAAAAGCGGCTGAGAGAGTTGAGGATTTGACCGTCATGTGCGTAGAGATTCGTGACGGTGGCCAATCTAGACGTTCATTTGCGGCGAGAATCAACGCAATAAGCTGGGATCGCTTGGCAGCGGTGCCGTGGCCGGACCGGGTTGGTGCCGCGCTCGAACTATTCGGCCAGCTCGGGGCACAACCAGCTTAAGCGCGTTGCAACCAAAGCAAAAACAGAATCGCGGGGCTCCGTTCACGTTTGAGAAAACATCGGGAGAGCGCGAGGTTACGGAGACCTTACGCCGGTTCCCCGAACCGAAACGCGCGGCCAACATCACGCGGCAACGCCGGTCAACGGGTTGCCTGCGGCGTGAAGTGCGCGAACGATCGCCATTGCCAAGATCTGTCTGAGTCCCATGACGGCGGGTTTCAAACGGCCAGAAAACTTGTTCGCGCCGGCCCAAATTCCTTCCGCTGTTCGTCCACGTCCGCATTGTTGAGCAACTTCGCTGTGAGCAGAACCACCGGAAATGCACCGTTATCAGCGTGGCGCACCTCAGGTAAGTCGGTAGCGCTCCTGGCGCTGCTCCTTCTTGCACCACTCGGAAAGGCCGAAGCGTTACAGTCAGCCTCTCTGCAATCGCGCTCCGCCGGGCCAAACGGCGGGCCGATGTTCACCACCCTTCGCCCCGAACAAACGGGCATCAGATCAGAAAACAACTATTCCGATCCCGAAATCTGGGGAGAGCGGTACAGCCTTTTCTCGCTCGGATCCACCGGGACGGGCGTCACGGTCGGTGACTACGATGGCGACGGACAACCCGATCTCTACGTCGTCGACAAATGCGGACAGAACCGACTCTTCAGAAATCTCGGCGGATTTCGATTCGAGGACGTCACGGAACAGGCCGGCGTGGCGGTTCCGGCGGGGCCATGGAACCAGGCCGCGGCGTTCGCCGACGTGAACAACGACGGTCAACTCGATCTCTACGTCTCGCGGTTGGGCGCTCCCAACCTGCTTTTCATCAATACAGGCAACGGTCATTTCGTTGAAAGGGGCGGCGCTGCCGGCGTCGCCGTCGTTGATGGCAGTGGGATGGCAGCGTTCTGCGATTACGATCGCGACGGCTGGTTGGATTTCTACCTGCAGACCAATCTCCTCGACGAGAAAACGCATCCGGCAGGCCAGCGCGACTTTCTCTTCCACAACAACCGTGACGGCTCTTTCACCAACGTCACGAACGTCGCCGGAATCTTCGGCGAAACTCATGGCCACTCCGCGACGTGGTGGGACTACAACAACGACGGGCAGCCGGATCTCTACGTCGCAAACGATTTCTCAGCACCCGACCAGCTCTATCGCAACAACGGCGATGGCACCTTCACTGACGTCGCGGCCAAAACCTTACCGCACCTTCCTTTCTTCGCGATGGGATCAGACCTGGGCGACCTCAACAACGATGGTCTCATCGACCTCTTTGTCTCCGACATGGCGCCCACGACGCACGCAAAAGATCTGCGTACGATGATCGAATTTCGGAGACTGCTGCCAGATATCCCCAGCCCTGATCTCTCGACTCAACTCGTCCAGAATACTCTGTTCCTGAATACAGACACCGAGCGCTGTCTGGAAGCGGCGCACCTGGCCGGTCTGGCCGCGTCGGATTGGACGTGGTCCGTGCGGTGCGAAGATTTGGACAACGATGGACGGCTCGACGTGCATGTGACCAACGGCATGGTGCGCAACTTTTTCGACGCGGACCTCCGCGCGCGGACTGCCGATTACCCTCGGGCGCAGTTGATCCAAACGCTCAAGGCGTCGCCCGTACTGGCCGAAAGGAATCTGGTTTTCCACAATCGAGGCGATCTCAAGTTTGACGAAGTCGGTGCCGCGTGGGGTCTGGACCACGAAGGCGTAAGTTTCGGCGCGGCCTTCGCGGACTTCGATGGCGACGGTGACCTCGACCTGGTGTTCACCAACTATCAGGGGCATCCGACGGTCTGCCGCAACGACAGCCAGGACGGACACCGCCTGATCGTTGCGCTGCGCGGCACGAACTCGAATCGTTTTGGGGTCGGTGCAACCGTGCGCATCGAAACCGCGGCCGGGTCGCAGGTCCGCCAGCTCGTGCTCGCACGAGGGTACATGTCTTCCAGCGAACCCGTGCTGCATTTCGGCTTGGGGACGGAAAAGCTGATCACTCGGCTCACCGTGACCTGGCCCACTGGCAGGAAACAGATTTTCACCGATCTGAACGCAGATCGCCGTTATACGATCACCGAGACTGAAAGTTCGACCGTCGGGTCGGAGGTGCCGGCTGCTCCCGCTGCCGGACAATTCGAAGAGGTGAGCCACCAAGTCGGGCTGGATCTCGTGTCAGCGGAATCACGCGCACCCACGGAATTGGATACGCAGAAACTCCTGCCCTTTCGCCAGAATCCGTTTGGGCCCGGGATCGCCGTGGGTGATCTCGACGGTGACGGAACGGCTGATGTCGTAATCAGCGGCGGCGCCGAAGAGCCGGCGTTGCTGGTCTTTAACCGGGGCGACGGCACCTTCAACGGCCCGATCACATCGGCGGGCACCATCGGCGCCGCGGATGCGACTCCCCTCGTGATCGAAGCCGACGGCGACGGCCATGACGATCTCTTGCTCGCCAAGGGTGGCACGTTTTACCCCGCGGGCAACGACGCGTATCAGCCCAAACTTTTCCTCGGCCGAGGCGGCGCCCGCTTTCGTGCCCCGCCCCTTTCCGCCCTGCCTCGCCATCACGTAAGCACGGGGCCGGCGGTCGCAGCCGACTTCGACCGAGATGGACTCATTGACGTATTTCTCGGCGGCCGAGTCGTTGTTGGCGCGTACGGAGCGACCCCATCCAGCGCAGTGTGGATCAACCATGGCGGGACGTTCACCGATGAGACCACGCGTTGGGCACCGGATCTGGCGACCGCCGGCATGGTCTCAGCCGCGCTTGCCACGGACGTTGATCAAGACGGCTGGATCGACCTGCTGCTGGCGGTGCACTGGGGAGAGGTGCAGTACTGGCACAACAGCGGCGGAAAGGGCTTCGAGAACTGGACGAATAAAGCCAGCTTCGGCACGGCCGGCGACGGGTGGTGGAATTCACTCGCGGCCGGCGACTTCAATGGCGACGGACAAATGGACTACGTCGCTGGCAATCTCGGCTTGAATACGCCATATCAAGCCAGCCCAACCGAACCCGCCCTACTCTACCGTGGCACGTTCGACTCTTCTGGCGGGCCCCAACTGGTCGAGGCTTTGGTCGTCGAGGGTCGTGAAGTGCCGCGTCGCGGACGAACCAGCTTGGCCGCAGGCGTGCCCTCTCTGCGCCAGAAGTTTCCCACGTTCAAAGCCTACGCCAGCGCGTCGCTTCCCGAGGTGTTGGGCGAAGTTGGTTTGAGCCGCGCCACGCGTCTTCGCGCCACCAACTTCCAATCGGGCGTTTTTTTGAGCCAGCCGGATGGAACGTATCGTTTCGTTCCCCTCCCGCGATTGGCGCAGATCGCGCCGATTTACGGACTCGTGGCGTGCGACTTTGATGGCGATGGCAACGCCGACATTGCCGCGGTCCAAAATTCGTATGCTCCGATTTCCGAAATCGGTCGCTTCGACGGTGGCCTTGGTCAATTCCTCCGGGGTGATGGTCAGGGCAATTTCGTCGCCGTGCCAGCGAAGGAAAGCCGCTTGATCGTACCAGGCGACGGCAAGGGCCTGGTTTTCGTCGACCTCGATCAGGACGGCTGGCCCGATCTCATCACGACGCGGAACAACGACCACGCGCTCTGCTTCCATAACAATCGGAGAACTGGCGGCAATTCGTTCGCCGTCGAACTGCGAGGATCGAAACAAAACCCACACGGGATTGGTTCGCGAATCGAGGTTGTTCTGACCGACGGCAAAAAGCTGAATGCCGAAGTCAGTGCCGGCGGCGGCTATCTTAGCCAGTCGAGCCCGGTTTGCTTCTTCGGCTTCCCTGACGGAAATGCGCCAAAACAAATCAACGTCCATTGGGCCTCAGGCCAGGTCTCCAGCCGAGCTTGGGCGTCCACCCAACCCGTCGTCCGCGTCGATGGAGAGAGCCAATGAGAACCCCCGCCCGATCGTAGAACGAATCCAACGAAGCATTACACCGTTCCGCCCTTCCGCTTTTTCCTCTGCTCGGCGCCGCCCCTGCGGCCGACCTCGGGACCAGTGCGACAAACAAGAACTTACTCCGACACCCGATCGTGATCAGTTTCCACGACGGAACGATCGCCTGCGGGATAGCTTTGCGGCAGTTTTTGAAACGGCTAGCAACCGCCTTGATGCGGTTCGCCTGGAAGGAAGACCCGCTGGTGGATGAGCAATCGACCCGTCAAAGCACTTGACCTGATCGAGCGCTTGAAAACAAAGTGCACGCGTTGACCCCAAGCTGTTCCGCTCGAGCGGCGGTTCGCTTTCTTGACCCCTGTTCGCCCGGCCTCATCGCACCCCCTCCGCAACATGGACGATATTCCGACGCTCGAACACATCGCGCAGAAATCGGGCTTCAGCAAGAGCACGGTTTCTTTGGCGCTGCGGCACCACCCCCGAATTCCCGCCGCCACTCGAAACGCGATCGAGGCGGTGGCCGCCGAGCTCAACTACCGGCCTGATCCCGCGCTGGCCCGAATCGCGGCGAACCGGTGGCGCCGTATTCCGAACGTAACTACGATCGCCTTCATCACGACGAACCACCCCGATGGAGGGTTGCTCGATGTCGACGCGCTGGCCGGGGCACGTCAGCGCGCCGAGATGTTCGGCTACCGGATCGATCACTTCCGCTTTGAGGACTACGGTAGCGCGAAGCGACTGGCGGACGTGATTTACAGCCGGGGCATCAAGGGCGTCATCCTAGGCAAACTCTGCGTCGAGGGCTTCGTGGAAGCTTTTCCCTGGCAACATTTCGCGGCGATTGCCTGCGACAGCGGCTTCGTCCGGCCACCGCTCCAAATGGTGATGCCCGACCACGCCCATGCCGTGCACCGGGCCTGGGCAGAAGCCGCCGCCATGGGCTACCGCCGGATCGGTTTGGTGTTGTTCAAAGAATACACCGCCGTCGACTACTTCGACAAAGTCTCCGCGTATCTTTTCAACCAACGTTCTCTCGGCCCGCGCGACCGCCTGACGGTCTGCCATTTCGATCCCGGCGATGACGAAAGTCTGGAAACATGGCTGAAATTGGAACGCCCAGACGTGATTCTGGGGTTCAACGGCTTCATCCACCATCGGATCACGCGCCTGGGTCATGCGATACCGGAAGAGTTCGGCTTCATTGCATTAATGGCCGGCGAACATCCAAAACACGATCTTACCCGCTTGGCGGAAAACCTCGGGCGAATCGGTCAACTTGCCCTCGACCAGCTCGATGTCCTCTTGCGAACCAATCAGTACGGCCTACCCAAGGTGGTCTCCACACTGATGACTGAATCTCAGTGGATTCCTGGATCGACGCTTCCGCGACGCGCGGCGGGCGCTGCCAAGGTCCTTGGATCCACGGTCGCTGCCTAACGAGGCAACCTTGAGAGCGAGAACCCTGCAGGCGTGTGCCTGCATACCGCTCGTCGACGCACCACTGTTCTCATCGTCACCGCGTAATGGAAGCATTGGTACGCCGGCCAGTCTGGCGGGTCCGACCATCCGCCGGCCGGTTCCTATTTCGCGAGGCGGATCTTCCAGGATTCACGGGGCTCGCCCGGGTTTACCTAAAACCGCTATCGGTGAAAGCCCAAGTGAGTGCACGCACGTTTGCTCAACTCACATGCTGCACACAGGTGAAGCCGAACGCGTCCGCGATCGGGCTTTGCAAGGACTACCAATCTAGTCAACGCGTCGACTGAACGGCGCGTTCCAGTGTCGGTGCGATTCCTATCACTGTCCGCGGTCAGGAAATGAGCCGGCGTTCTGCCCCCATGAACGGCCGTCGAGACGCACCACTCGATCTAGATCACCCCACTGCTTGAGAAACCCCCTTAGTCGGATGCTACAGCCTAATTCGACCCACGGTTGACCACCCTCGTCGCGTAAACTGTGCGGCGCGTTCCCATATACGCATGAGCCCAATTCGGGGCGCCGCGTCGGAAATTCGCCTGCCGTTTTACCCTCCTGCCGCGTTCGAGCACCCCACCTTTCAGCAATGCCCACCCCCAACGGCGGGTGATTGCTGCCCTGACACACCCACTAGCATGAAACACCCAACACGCCTGCACCCGGTCAAATCAGCGATGATCTCACTCATCGCCTTCGGGGGAAGCCTCTGCTTCGCCCAGACAGTAGCCCCTTCCTCTGGCCTAACCCCTGAAAGGGACAATGAGGATGATACTGTCGTCCTCAGCCCGTTCACCGTTTCCGGCGAAGAGGATCGCGGTTATCGTGCGACCAGCACTCTGGCTGGCACCCAAATTCGCACGGACCTGTCCGACGTCGGCTCAGCGATTTCCGTGCTCACGAAAGAATTCCTCACTGACGTAGGCGCCTACAACAATCAGACGGTTCTCGCCTACGCGGTGAATACCGAAGTCGGCGGACCGCGCGGCAATTTCTCGGGAGCCAACCGCAACGGCTCCGAGGGCCACGTCACCGAGGCCGCCAACCTCAACAATCCGAATGCGAATACCCGCGTTCGCGGTCTGACCTCGGCTGATAATACGCGCGACTACTTCCTCACCGACATTCCGTGGGATGGTTATAACATCTCTCGCGTTGATCTCCTCAGGGGTCCGAACGCGATCCTCTTCGGCTTGGGCAGCCCTGCAGGTATCATCAATGCGGGTACCAATACCGCGACGTGGCGGAACCACAATGTGGTGGAAGTCATGTTCGACGAACACGGCACCCGACGCGCTTCACTCGATGTGAATCGAATGCTCATTCCCAAGCAACTGGCCCTCCGGATCAACCTGCTCGACAGCGATCAGAAGTTTCAGCAGCGGCCCGCGTACCGTCATGACCAGCGCGCCTTCGCCGTCGTCAAATATGCGCCGGGCGTGATGAACCAAAACGGCATGCGGTTCGAAATCTCTGCCAACGCCGAATTCGGAAAAATCCGTTCCAACAATCCCCGGAGTGTGCCACCCGAGGATCAACTCTCGAACTTTTGGCGCCCCCTCGCGCAAGGCGGTGTGAACAAGCGCACCTTCAATGTATTTCGGGACAGTACGAGTGTAGGCCAAAACTCCGCTGAATATAATATCGTGACGTATGGCCAGTTTGGACCCGGACTCCAGTTCTACGTCAACGGATCAGGACAGCCGGGGTTAGCCAGTTACGGCATCCCGACGTTCGGCTCGCGCGCCCCTGATGGTAGCACTATCACCACCACATCGGCCAACAATCCTGGTCCAAGCTGGGGCAATCAGCTGAGCGACAATTTGGTGATGCGCACGACGCAACAATGGGCTCCAGACGCTGGACTGCCGTTTGCTGGAGTTGGCGCCTATCGCAATGATTACATCACCGATCCGAGCGTCTTCGATTTTTATCACAAGCTCCTGGATGGTCCCAACAAGGAGGAATATAACCGGTGGCGCGCCGGGACGCTGAACATCCAGCACACCTTCCTCAACGATTCAATCGGCTACGATCTCACCGCTTACCGCGAACGAATGAAATCGGGCGCGTGGTCCGCCCTCGGCTGGGAAGGCAATGCCCTCAAATTGGACATCAACGAGAGACTCGCCAGTGGTCCCGCCAACGCCAACGTCGGACGGGCGTACGTCGAAGCTCGCACCGGCGGCGGTGCTTGGTCGAACGTCGCGAATCGCGAAGCATACCGGGCCAAACTTTTCGGGACTCACGATTTTGAACGCAAGCGGGACTCCCTCTGGGCCAAAATCGTCGGCACTCAAACGATTACCGGAGTCTACTCCGATGAGCGCGCGAAGAATGACAATCGTGGGTACCGCCTGTTCGACCTGGACCGAAGCTACCGCGCCAAGGTGGCGCCCAATCCCCGAATCATTGGGCAGGACACCGCCGACGGTCTTTCCGCTTTTCGTTACTACGTGAGTCCGGACCTGCGAAGCAAGAATGGCACCCAAGGAATCCAAGCCTCTGCTCTCGACATGCCGTTCATCAATTGGGCCGGCGGCACCACTCAATTCACCCGGTTCGACAATACGTGGACCGCACCCTCGACCGTGAATCCAAGTGCTCCCTGGACCAATCCGCTCGACCCCAACAACGCTCAACACTCGGCCTACTTCCAAAGCAACAACCCCGCGAACTACAAGGGTTGGACGACGGATACCGCAACTCTGCTGACGTTTCGCAGTAAGCTCATCGCGCCCGGGACTACCCTCACAGCCAAAGATTACCTCACCGAATCCGCAACGCTGACCGACTCACGCGTGTCATCGACCGTCGGGGTTTGGCAGGGCTCGTTCTGGCACCATTCCATCGTCGGTATCTACGGCATGCGTACGGACCGGTCACGGTCGTATAACTACAACACGAGTTACTATAACAAATATCAGAACTCTAACCCGCTGACCGGAGGCGCTGATCTCAGCTCCGGCACCTATAATTACAGCAATCCCCAGGGGACCACGGGTTTTCTCGAATCGAAAACCAAAAACTGGAGCGTCATGGCTCACATCAACAAGTTGATCCCTGGATTCGACCCTCTGCCGTTCAATCTTCGGCTCTACTACAACAAGGGAGAAAACTTTCAGCCTGCGGCGGGACGCACGGACATGCTGGGCCGGCCGCTCCCACCTCCCGGCGGTACGACGACGGACAAGAGCGTAATGATCTCCACCAAAGACGATCGCTTCACGTTGCGAGTCACCCGATATGAGACGGCGCTGGTGAATGCCACCTCGACCGACGCTGAAATTGGTGCGCTCTGGGCGTTGCAACAATCTCTCCCCTGGCCAGGGGCGATTGTGCGACAGTATCTCCGCGGCGAAATCGACTACGCCGGATGGGGCAGTTCAGGTGGCGACATCAATCAGTTGAAAACATCGATTCTCCCCAAGTGGATGGCCTTCGAAAAAGAATTCCGCACCAAGTTTCCTGACTTCGTCAACGCATGGATGGGAAACAATACGATCTTCGGTACTGATGCACTGGTCGGACCTGACGCACAGGCCACTCGTCCCGCAGGCAGCGTGTTTACGGAGGACTCCATCTCGAAAGGCTACGAGGTGGAATTCACGGCAAATCCGACGAAAAATTGGCGGATCGCGATCAACGCTTCGAAGACGGAAGCCGTCCGAAGCAATGTTCCGGGCAAAGGTTTTGCGGAGGTCGCAGCCTTCGTCGATAATGCGTTCCAGAAGACGGACGTCGGACTCGCACCCATCTGGTGGCCACAGAATACGGCAGGCGTCCGTGGGGTCGGCCCGTATCCGTTTTTCTATCGTCCGGAATGGCTGAAGATCCAGGCGCTGAACGGTCAATCCGCGGGAGAAATTCGCAAATACCACGCCAACCTCATCAACAGCTATGATTTCACCGAAGGGCCGCTAAAGGGATTCGGCGCGGGCGTCGGCTACCGGTACCAAGACAAGTCGGTGATTGGATATGCGCCGATTATGGACCCGGACGGCTCTCTGCGTGTAAACATCAACGCTCCCTTCTACGCACCGAAGGATGAGACGTTCGACCTTTGGCTGAGCTACAGCCGAAGGTTGACCCACAAGATCAATTGGAAGATCCAGCTCAACGTGTTCAACGTCGGCGGCAAAAATGAGCTCGTGCCCATCGCCGCTGGTGTTGATCCCGTCCGGGCCCTGGCGCTCAAGAATATCGGACCGACCACCGTGGTGCCGATGAAGGCCACCGGCTACTCGATCAAGGAAGGCATGTCGTGGCAGATCTCTAATCGCTTCGAGTTCTGATTCAGACCGGTCGGTCGTTGTTCTTAGATCGTTCAGAGGTTTGGGGGTGCGGTGCTGAATGGCATCGCACCCTTTTTCCGTCTGTGCGGACCCGACGTTTTCAGCGGCAGTCCCGCTACGACGACAGATCGGATCCGTTCATCGCGCGTGCTGTTGATCGAAGTTGGTCCTTGGAAAACAGTCGCCCCTGACGTCACGCCCGCATTTATTTCGGGTCTCCAGCCTGCTTCGCCCTCCCCTACCGACGCCCCGCGTGACCCAGCCCGAGACGGTCCAGAAAAATTCCTTACCTGGAACCAACCAGTCCGGAGAACACGCGCCGACCAAAATCTCGTGGCTGCGCATCGGGCTGCTGAATTTCGTTTGGTTTGGCGAAGTCTACTCCGCCCTTCTCCTAAGCGTGGGCCTGACCTTTGTAGCGCGGCAATTCACGTCGGATCCACGGTTGATCGCGCTGGCCTCGACCATCGGCCTGCTGTTCAAAGGCACGATCGGTCCGGCCGTGAACTATGTCACGGACCGGGTTTCAACCCGCTGGGGCCGACGCCGGCCTTTCGTGGTCGTGGCCTACACGCTCAGCGCGGCTGGACTTTGCATCATTCCCCTGAGCGGTTCGATCACCGTGCTCATGGTCGCGGTGGCAGGTTACGCGTGCGTGCTGGCCTTTGCTTCGCCCATGGAGTCGCTCTACATGCAGCTGATTCCAGCAGCGCAACAGGGGCGCTCCCAAGCCGTCCGCACCGCCTTCATCGATGCGTGTGTCCTCTTTTTCTTCCAGATCTCTCTGTTTCAATTTCCCGAAACGTTTCCCAACTTCCCACGATGGGCTGCACCAGCTGGAGGTGTGACCGGCGTGCATCTCGCCTTCTGGGCGGGAGCGGGATTCTTCCTCCTCAGCGCAGTCTATCTTGCCACGCATGGCCGCGAGCCGGCTCTGCTCCATGAACCAGGCAGCCGTTCCAGGCGGCCCAAATTGGGACAGATGCTGCGGTCTTTTCCGCGGGACGTCTTTGCCGATTGGCGGTGGTGGCCGGTGTACGGCATATACTTGGCCCCCACCGTTGCGGCCGGCGTCTGGGGCAGCCTCCGTTCGCTGATGCTCGTGGAGCAGTTCGGTTACAACATGGCTCAGATGGCGCGGATCGGGCTCCCTGTTTCGTTGACGGGCATCATCGTGTTCGCGCCCCTCATGGGCTATGGCGCAGACCGCGGTGACCGACTGCCCCGATGGCTCCTCGTGTTGGTGTCCCTGCTGATGGTCACGGCCAGCTGGTTGAGCCTGCCGAAAATTCTTCCCTCCGGCGATTTACCGCCACTCCGCACATCGCTCGCCTTCTGTCTGCCGCTCGGCCTTGCGAGTGTGTGCCTGCTCCTTGCCTCGATCAACACCTTGCAAAAACACGCGCGCACGTTCTGCCGACGAACGTGCTTCATCATCGTTTCATTTTCGGCCGAAGCCGCGATGGCCCTGCTGGCATGGGCGTGCACGCACTTTGATCGTTCCTCCCCGGAGGTCCTGCCAGTCTCCACCTGGCTAGGTTTTCTCACCTTGGCCAAAACGTTCGGGCTGGCGGCGTCGGTAGCCACGATGCCTCTGGTTTTCAGCAAGATCCCCCCCGCAAAATTCGGCACCGTCAGTTCGGGGTTCGGAATGCTGAGTGCATTTCTGACCTATGCCTTGGCCAACCTCGGCGGCTACTGGGTCCACGCGTGGACGCGCTGGCAGGGCGAATCGGTCAGCCAATACTCGAGCCTGTGGTTACTCGAAACACTCGGGACGGTCGCGGCTCTGGTCCTCGTCCTCCGTTGCGCGCGGGTCCCAGTAGACGGGGTGACTAAACCATGAATCGGCGTGTAGCCATTTTTTCCCCACAGATTCAAAGCCCCGACGACGGGCTGCAATGAATCACTTCCGGCTTCTCCTCATTGTCGCCTCGATTGCCACCGCGGGCGATCAAGTGAAAGCCGATCCCCTCTACGAAGCGTTTCGCAATCCCGCGGCCACCACCCGGCCCATGGTCCGCTGGTGGTGGAACGGCGGCCGGGTAAACGCAACGGAGTTGGTGAGGGAACTCGACGTCCTGAAAGCCGCGGGCATCGGTGGCGTTGAGATCAATACCATTGGCATGCCCGAAGGTGCCAGCGCGGCCAGCCTCGCGGCTCATCCCGAGGTCGCGTGGCTGTCACCTGAATGGTGTGAACTCGTGCGCATCACGGCCCAAGCCGCCCACGATCGCGGGATGACGGCCGACTTGATCGTCGGTTCCGGTTGGCCGTTCGGCGGAGGCTTCCTGGCTCCAACCGAGCAAACGCAACGCGTGCTGCTAACGAAGCGGGTGGTGACTGGCCCAGTGCGTCTCTCCTTCACCCGGCCTGAACTCGAAGCCCTTCGTCCGCCCTCGAAGAAAGCCGAATCGCCCGAGGAATCCCAGCCGCCGACCCGCAGTGAGCTCTATTTTCTCCGACTTCTCCCCGCCACCGCGCTGTCGGGTGAATTCTCGGCCGGTCGCGATTTGCTGACCGACATCGACGCCGCCGGCCGGGTCGTGATCGATGTACCCGCCGGAGAGCATCTGCTCTACATCGGCGCCTGGCAGATGGGCTTCACGCACGTGAAGCTCGGCGCCCCGGGAGCCGACGGCCCGGTCGTTAACCATTTCGACGCTCACGCGGTGAAGAAGTACCTCGACCATATGTCGACCCAGCTCGCGCCGGCGCTCGGTGGTCACCTGGGCGGCGCCCTTCGCGCTACGTTCGTTGACAGCTTGGAATTGGATCACGCCAACTGGACGGGCGATTTTGCCGCCGAGTTCACGCGACGCCGCGGCTACGACGTTCAACCCTACCTGCCGTTCGTCCTGGACACGGACGCACCGATCTCAACGACAGCCTTCAATCAAACGGTGCGGCGCGCCCGGTACGACTTCGATCGGACGCTGCTGGAGCTTTTCGATGAGCGGTTCCTTTCCACGTACGTCGCGTGGGCCAAGGCCAACGGCCTGAAAGCGCGCATTCAAGCCTACGGTCGCGAGACCCACCCGCTCCACGGCAGCATGAAAGTGGATCTGCCCGAAGGCGAAACCTGGTTATGGCTCGACCGTTTCCATCCCGAGCGCATCCGCGTCGAATCGGCGGTCGTCAACAAATACGTGTCCTCAGCGGCGAACCTGACCGGCCAGCGGCTTCGCTCGTTCGAAGCCATGACGAATGCGGTGCCGGTCTTCCGCGAGACGCTGCAGGATTTCAAGCGAGGCTTTGATGCCACTCTGCTCGACGGACTGAACCAGCCGATCCTCCATGGCTTTAACTACACGCCACTCGACGTCGGTTTCCCGGGCTGGATTCGCTTCGGCAGCTACCTCAACGAACGCACTCCGTTCTGGCGGTATTTCCCGGAGTTCACCGAATACGCCGCTCGACTGGGAACGGTGATGCGCAGCAGCACGGCCCACGCCCGGATCGCCGTGCTGGCGCCACGGCCCGACGAATGGGCCCGCCACGGTCTGCTCTACCAACCGTTTCCCGAGCTCGCCGATCCGTGGTATGAATACAAACTCATGGGCGCGATCCAGCAGGCAGGCTACAACGTGGACTACGTCAGCGAAGAAATCCTGACCCGAGGAAAGAAAAGTGACGGTCAGCTGCGCTTCGGTCCCTGCGCGTACGATGTGCTGGTACTCGAGGACGTTACGTCCATGGAGCCGGCCGCCGCCGCGGCCCTCGCCGACTTCGCCGCAAGCGGCGGCCAGGTGGTTTTCATCGGTGCGGCCCCCGTGCGGTCGCCCGGCCTGCTTAACGCGGTACAAAAGGACGCACAGGTCAACGACGCCGTCGCTCGTATCCGCAGTCTGTCTACCGGCAAGGTGCGGGACGCAATCTCCCCCGCCCAGCCGCTTCCTGCCACCGAGGGCGGCGAAGAAAAACTCCTTTTGGAATTCGCCGCTGCGTTGCTCCGTCGGACCGGGCTGACGCCCGATGTGGTATTTGATACCCTGCAGCCGGAAGTATCACAGATTTCGCAACGGGACGGTGAACGCTCGATCTATTTCCTGGCCAACCATGATGCCCGGGATGCGGCCAACATATCAGCCACCTTTCCTGGCGCGAAAGGTCGGCCGTACCTCTGGAATCCACTCACCGGCGAACGGTCTTCACTCAATGTGACGGCGAACGGCCGCCTCAGAATTAACCTCGGACCCGTGGGATCAGCTCTGATTGTCTTCGATCCGGCGGAAGCGCCCGTAACGGTGGACGTTGCCACCGGCACGGCTCCAGAGGAGCGCGAGTTGCGTCGGCTCAGCGGCCCGTGGCAACTCGAGCTTGCCCCCGCCAATTCGGCCGAACGCAAGACACGCACCCTGTCGGGACTCCTTGATCTTGGCCCCGCGGACGACCCGGAACTTAGCACCTTCGGCGGCATTGCGACGTACGCCATCGAGTTCGACGGCTCGGGTCTGGCGGGTGGCGCGATCGACTTGGGCGAGGTCCGTGACATTTCCGAGGTGACCTTGAATGGCGTGGCGCTCGGCACGCGCTGGTTCGGTCGTCACCGTTACGAGCTGCGCAACCTCCGGCCAGGCGTGAACCAACTCCAAATCAAAGTGGCGACCGTACTGGTGAATCTGATGCGCAGCAAGGTGAGCGACCGGGCCGCCCAGCGTTGGGCCAGTTGGGCCCCGCCGATTTCAACCGGGATGCTGGGGCCGGTGCGTATCCTGGCGGACGCGGCCCGCTAGCGTGCCGTTTCTTCTGCAATGCACGCAGTCGCCGCCTGAGTGACCCGATCCATCTGGCTGATCGTCCGGCAGACCCGCGTCACTCAGCGAGCGAAGTAATAGACCGCAAGACCGGTCACGACAAAAAACAAGGCCACCCCGACGATCATCGAGAGGTTTACCTTGGTCGTGCGACGCGAGAGATCCACTTCGGGTACTCCATCGCTGTCTTTATCGATCCCCATGGCCGCACAGACCCACCTCGCATCCCCGCGTTCCCGAACAAATAGAATGTCCGAATCTTCCCCATCCTCCCCATCAGATGCAGCCGTGGACGGGTCGCTTGTTCAAAGGCCTCATCGAAGCCACCGTGACTCATGAACAATGATCAGAACGACCCTCTTTTGCTGCTCCTCCTCGGTCCGGTCGTTCTTCTTGCTCTCTGGGCGGCGTTCCGCCTGATGACGCATCGGGCCAAAGGGGCGACCAGAGGAACCGGCCGTGAGGATCGCACCGAGCGATCCGAGTTGACCGGGAACGATCAGCAGAAGCGACGGACGCAGCCCTGACCGCAGCCGGGGCGCAAACCAGATCGAGCTGCGGATCGGGACACATCGGCCTCGCGAACCGTTCACGCGGGTCGTTTCGGTGGGCCCCGCCCGAGACGCCGGCTAAGAGCAAAAGGTCCCTCGCGCTTCTCGTGATACGGCGCTTGCCGCCGGAGCATTCGCCCTTAGCCATAAGCGAACATGCCCACCACCGTATTCACCATCGCCAATCAAAAGGGCGGCGTCGGCAAGACCACCACCGCGGTCAACCTGGCGGCGGCTTTGGCCGAAAAGAAGATTTCGACGTTGTTGATCGATCTCGATCCACAGGCGAACGCGACCAGTGCCATCGGTGTGGAAAAACAGGCGGGGAAAAGCCTCTACGGTCCGCTCCGCGGCGAAGGCACAGCGGTCGAAATGGTGACTACGACCTCCTACGAGCACCTGGCCCTCTTGCCTAGCGAAGAGGATCTCGCGGCGGCGGAGATCGAACTCGCGCAAACTGAAAACTACCTCCTTCGGCTCAAGGCCGTGTTGGAACCGATCCGCTCGTCCGGTAAATACCGGGTCATCATCATCGATTGCCCACCGGCTCTCGGCATGCTCTCAATGAACAGCCTGGCGGCCGCCAATTACCTGTTGATCGCGTTGCAATGCGAGTACATGGCGCTCGAAGGCCTCGGGCAGATCCTCCGGAACGTCGAACGTCTCAAGTCGGCGCACATCAATGACGCCCTCGAACTCGGTGGCGTCGTCATGACCATGTTCGACATGCGAACCAAGCTTTCGCGCCAGGTGGTCGACGAGGTGAAAGAACATCTGCCCGACAAGATTTTCAAAACGGTCATTCCTCGTACCGTGCGGTTGAGCGAAGCACCCAGCTTCGGTAAAACCATTTTCGAGTACGACAACACCAATCCCGGCGCGTCGGCCTATCGGCAACTGGCGAAAGAAGTGATCGAGCGTTTCGATCTCAAGTCCGCCACGTGAGCCGCTTGCACTGCGTTGATTAGTGGTAGTCGTTCGCGATGAACTCCATCCTCAGTAAATACGGACATTCGTTCCTCGTCGGTCTGCAGAGCAATCTGGTCTACCGGTGGAACTTCGCGATCCGCGGCTTCTTTTCGTTCTTCCACCTTGCCGCAGTGTTCGTGCTGTGGGGCGCGGTCTTTGCCGGCACGAAGGAAATTGGCGGGTTCGATCTCCGACAGACGCTCACCTACTTCGTCACGTTGCTGGTGCTGCAGTTTTTCATCAGCGCGTTTAACGAAGACTATCAAATCAGCGAGGAAATCCGCAACGGGTTGATCAACCAGTTTCTACTCAAACCGATCAACTACTTCGCCTATCGCTTCAGCATTTTCACGGCGGCGCGGCTCGTATCCGGAGCCCTGATCCTCGTTCCGCTGCTCGTGCTGATGCCGCTGCTGCACAACTCACTCATCTTCCCCACCGATCTCTGGCGCATCGCGCTCGGAATTCCCGCTCTCCTGCTGTCCGCCGTCATCCAATTCACGATCGCGTACTGTTTCGGGATGCTGACCTTTTGGTTTCTCGAAATCCAAGGCTTCGTCATCCTTTCGATGGCGGTTGAATCCGTCTTGGGCGGACAGATTTTTCCGCTCGATCTGCTACCCGGCTGGGCGTTTCGCGCCGCCCAGTTCCTGCCGTTCTATTATCAAATGTATTTTCCTGGAGCGATCATCACGGGCCGGCTCAATGATCCGCAACAAGTGATGCAGGGACTCGGCATCGAGTTGTGCTGGGCGATCGTGCTGCTGGGTTTGAGTCAATTTCTGTGGGTCCGTGGGTTGCGGCGACATACCGCCGTCGGAGGCTGATCTGTTATGCTGCACTACGCGAAAATCTGGCTGGCCAGCGCACGCTATTCCGTTGTGCGCATGATGATGTTCCGCGGCGACTTCCTCGTCTGGTCGTTCGTCGAACTGTTTTGGATGAGTGTGAACCTGCTCCTCATCTCCGTCATCTATCAACACACCTCGTCGGTGGCCGGTTGGACCAAGTACGAGATGATGCTCCTCGTGGGCACCTCGCTGCTCGTGCAACGGTTCTTGATGGGGTTTTTCTGGAGCAGCATCTTCGAACTCGGCCGAAATGTGCGATCGGGCAACTTCGACTTTTTCCTGGCGCAGCCTGGCAACGTCATGTTCATGGCCACGACCCGGAAGCTCGACCCGGACAGCCTGCTGAACTCCGTCATCGCGAGTGGCGTGGTCATTTACGCGGCGCATAAACTCGGTTTGCACCCGAGCGTCTCCGACATCGCGCTCTACGGCTTCATGCTGATTTGCGGGCTCGCGATTCACTACAGCATTCTCGTTCTGTCGATCTCGCTGGTTTTTTGGCTCACGAGCGCGCAAGGCGTCGAAGGGATTTATTTCACGCTCACTGAGTTCTCCCGCCTTCCGCGGGAAGCGTTCAAAGGCATCACCGGGGTCCTCTTCGTCTGGCTACTTCCGGTCGTTGTGATCAGCAATGTCCCTGCGCAAAATCTGATTGGGCACCTTGATTGGAAATGGGCCGCCTGGCTGTGCGCGCTGGCGATAATTTGGTTCAGCGTCGCGGTGTTCGTTTTCAATCGCGGACTTCGCCGCTACTCGAGCGCCAGTTCATGAGCGAACCGCTGGATCAGTTAGAGGCTCGAATCGGCTATACGTTTCGCGACCGCTCCGTGTTGGAAC
Source organism: Opitutus sp. (assembly GCA_039928945.1). Lineage (GTDB taxonomy): Bacteria > Verrucomicrobiota > Verrucomicrobiia > Opitutales > Opitutaceae > Opitutus. The sequence continues at coordinate 31,158 of JBDSSD010000040.1, forward strand.
AAGCGCTCACTCATACGTCGCTTGGCGTCGAAAAGCCTGAGGCCGAAAACAACCAGCGCCTCGAATTTTTAGGCGACGCAGTCCTCCAAATCCTGCTCGCCGAAGCGCTCTTTCAGCTTTTCCCGCTCGATCGCGAGGGCGTGCTGAGCAAACGCCGTTCATTGCTGGTGAACCAACACTTCCTCGCCCGGCTTGCTCGTGACATCGGCATCGATCGCTGCCTCCGGCTCGGCAAGAGCGAGGAGAAATCCGGCGGTCGCGAGCGAACGTCGGTTCTCGGCGACGCGTTTGAAGCGCTGATCGGAGCCATTTATCTGGACGCCGGTTTTGAACGCACCCGCGAGCTGGTGCGCACGATTTATGGCGATCTGCCCTCGCACCTCGCGTCCAGCGAAGAAGCCGACAACCCAAAAGGCCGGCTGCAGGAACTCGTGCAGCCCAAGCACGGCAATCACGCCATTCGATATGACGTCACGGCCATCGAGGGCGAAGATCACGCTCGGGTGTTCGAAGTGGCGGTTTTCCTGAACGACCGCCTGCTGGGTCATGGTCGCGGCACCCCGCGGAAAGCGGCCGAGGAAGCGGCTGCTCGCGTTGCCCTCAGCACGTTGAAGTCAGAGATCCGCAGCGCGTGAGTTCGGAATCTGGGACTGGCCGTTGTACTTCGCGCATTTCGCGTTTCAGTAGGCGGCTGCTCAATCAGTCCATGTCGTTATGTTCGTCCGCCTTCACCCATCGCCGGGGACCCCGGTCGGGGAAGATCGTGCCCATTTTTTCGGCGATCGGTGTGCGTTCCAGCTGATTCAACATGCCCGCTCTTGCCGCTCAACGTTTCAAGCTTTCCGGGGTTTGCCCGCCGGCCCGCGGGGCCGTTATTTCAGAGCTGACACGAACCCATCCCTCGCCGGTCTGGATTGTTGTCGCGGGTGATCTTAAAGCCGCGGAGCAACTCGCAGAGGATTTGGCCTTTTTCCATGACGCAACCGACCGCGCGCGCTCGCAGACGACGCTCGTGTTCCCCGAGTCGCTGCATGACACGCGCGACATGCGGGAGGCGTTCGCCGCCTCCAATGATCGGTTCACGGTGCTTTCGAAACTGCGCGCGTCGAGGAGCACTCCACATCTCTCCGACTCGCTCGTCGTCGTCACCACGCCAGCCGCGCTCCTGCAGCCCGTGCCCGCACTCGAAGAGTTTGCCACGCGCGAATTCAAGCTGAGCCGTGGCGACAAACAGTCGTTCCAAGGCTTGCTGGAGCGACTGCAGCAGCTTGATTACGATTCCGAAGCGGTGTGTGAAGCTCCGGGCCACTATGCGATCCGCGGCGGCATCATCGATGTCTACCCGGTGACGGCGACAGCACCTTATCGGCTGGATTTTTTCGGCGACGAACTCGAAGAGATCCGCGTATTCGATCCGGTGACGCAACGCTCGGCCGAAACCGTGGAGAGCATCACGATTTCAGCGTCTTCGCGGGTGAAACTCGATCCGTCGAAAACCGGACTGGCAGATTACCTGACGGCGCGCGCGCATCTGGCGTTTGTGGAACCGGCAACGCTTGATCACGAATTCAGCACCGCCGCACGGGAGGGAACAGATGGCCTGACGCCACTGCTCGAGAAATGTGCCGCCGCGTTTGGCATCAGCGATCTGGACGAAGCGAGCGCGCTCTTTGATGACGCTCCCACCGAAACGACGTGGGATACGGAAAGCCTGTCGCACCACCGCACGTATCCCGAGGACGCACTGGTCGCGCAGGAGCGTCTGCAAGTGGAAGAAGAAGCGCGGGCAAAGTTCCTGTCGCAGGTGGTGGCCTGGAAAAAGGAAGGCTACGGCACCGCGTTCGTGGTAACGAAGGACGGCGAAGAACAACGCATCAGGGAAATTCTCGATGAAAACCCGAAGTTCAAGTCGCTCCAACCGCGATTTCTGCGCGGGACGTTGAACGAAGGCTTTCGCGTGACCTATCGGCCGCACACGCCGGGCTCGCATCCCGGTACGCTGCAGCTGGCCGCGAAAGCATCCCGCGGACTTGTCGTGGTGACCGAGACGGAAATTTTCGGTCGGCAGCGTCAACGCCGGCCGTCACTGAACACGCGAGCAGTCGCGCAAAAAGCGCAGATCGATCAGTTGCTCGACTTCGCCGAGTTGGTCGAGGGCGACTTCGTGGTTCACCTGCAGCATGGGATCGCGCTGTTTCGAGGACTCACGAAACTCGATACGGCACAGGGCTTGCGGGAGGTGATCTCACTGGAATTCGACGATCATGTGACGCTGCACGTGCCGCTGCAGGAGTCGCATCTCTTGAGCCGCTACGTCGGGCTAAGCAAAACCAAGCCTCAACTCGGCCGGATTGGCTCGGGACGGTGGGAGAAAGCGCGACAGGCGGCCGAACGGTCGACCATCGATCTCGCGGCCGAGCTCCTTCGCATTCACGCGGCGCGGGAAGCGCAGCCAGGTTTCGCGTTCCCGCCTGACAACACGTGGCAGAAGGAATTTGAGGCGTCGTTCCCGTTCACCGAAACGCCGGATCAGATGAAGGCGATTATCGAGAGCAAGGCGGACATGGAAAAAACCCGTCCCATGGACCGTCTGATTTGCGGAGACGTGGGCTTCGGCAAAACGGAGGTGGCGATCCGGACGGCGTTCAAAGCGGTGCAGGGCGGCCGGCAAGTTGCGGTGCTCGTCCCGACGACGGTGCTGGCGCAGCAACATCTGAATACGTTTCGCGAGCGGATGGCTGGCTATCCCATCGCGGTTGAAATGATCAGTCGGTTCCGATCGCGCCAGGAACAGAAAAAGATCCTGGAGGAAACCGCCGCTGGGCACGTCGACATTCTGATTGGCACGCATCGCGTGATTCAGCACGACGTGAAGTTCAAAGACCTCGGGCTGGTTGTCGTCGACGAAGAGCAGCGCTTCGGCGTGAAGCACAAGGAAATGTTTAAAAAGATGCGCGAGACTGTGGACGTACTCTCCATGAGCGCGACGCCCATTCCCCGCACGCTCTACCTGGCGCTGACGGGAGCGCGCGACCTGAGCGTCATCGAAACGGCACCGGGCAATCGGCATCCCATTCAAACCATCGTTAAAACCTACGATGAGAAACTCGTGGTGGAGGCGATTGGCTACGAGATCAGGCGCGGCGGTCAGGTGTTTTACCTGCATAATCGCGTGCAGACGATTGACCTCGTCGCCGCCCGACTCCGCGAACTGTTGCCGGATGTGACCGTCGGCGTGGGTCACGGGCAGATGGACTCGGAGGAATTGGAGCGTGAGATGACGGAGTTTGTCGCGGGTCGGTACCAGGTCCTGGTGTGCACCACGATCATCGAGAGCGGGCTGGATATCCCGAATTGCAATACGATCATCATTGAAGGCGCGGATCGATTTGGGCTTTCCCAGCTTTACCAACTGCGCGGCCGGGTGGGACGGTTCAAGCATCAGGCCTACGCGTATCTGTTGCTGCACCGCCACACACGCTTGCTGGAAGTGGCGCGGCAGCGTCTGACGGCCATGCGTCAGCACAACCAGCTCGGGGCCGGCTTCCGCATTGCGATGCGGGATTTGGAACTGCGCGGCGCCGGTAATCTTTTGGGGGCGGAGCAAAGCGGTCACATCGTGGGCGTGGGATTTGAACTTTATTGCCAGTTGCTGCGCCAATCCGTGGCCCGCTTGAAAGGTGAAAAAACGGCGGCGGCGATCCGGGCGAACGTGAAAATCGACTTCGTTTTCGTTGGCGAAGGTTCGAACGAGCGGCCGACCGGAGCCAATGCACGAGGGCGGCACACAGATGGTTATACCGCGATTCGAGACGCGGAAGACCACGCCGATGGCGCGGTGATAGACCGGATTCAGGCGCGGCTACCGTCGACCTATATCCCTGAAACCCGGCTGCGCATCGATTTTTACCGCAAGCTGGCGATGGCGGACACCACCGCGAAGCTCAAGGAGATCGAAGCGGCCCTTCGCGACCGATTCGGGAAGTTTGGCGAGGAGGTGCGGGCGTTGTTGCTGGTGACGGAGATCCGGATTCGAGCGGAACAAAAAGGCATCCTTTCCGTCGAAACGGAATCGAGCCGCCTGAAGTGTCTGCGAAACAGTGGGAGCCGCGACGATTGGGTGCAGGTGGGCACCCGGTTTCCAAGGTTGACCGCTGCCAAGCCGCTTCTACGGTTGAAAGAAGTCATATCGTTTTTAAACAACCTGCCCACTCCGCCCTCTCCATGATGCATGGTCGCCTCTGTTTCGCGTTTCTCACCCTTGGTCTTGGCACCCTCGCACTCGCACAGACCCCTACTCCTGCTCCGGACGACGCTGGCCTGAACCTCCGCTTCGCGAACGGCATCGCCGCCATCGCCGAAGATAAGGTCATCACGGTTGATGACGTACGCCGTGAAATCGCCCCCCTCGTGGCTCAGCTGCAGCGCGATGCGCGAAGCGAGCGCGAGTTCAACGAAAAGCTCGAGCAGCTGCAGGACGACGTCATCCAGAGTTTGATCGATCGGGTTTTGATCGTGAAGGAATTCCGGAAGGATGAGAAAAAGCACATTCCCGATAGCTTCGTCGACAACCGGATCTCCGATATTCAGAGCGAGCAGTTCGATAACGATCGCTCAAAATTCCTGTCCTACCTGCGTTCGCGAGGCACCACCTTGCGCGAGTATCGCAAGGAAGTTGAAGAGGATATCATCTACAACTACATGCGCCAACAGCAGCGCAAGTCGCAGAGCGTGATCAGCCCGGTCCGAATCGAGACGTTCTACAAGGAGAACAAAGACCGCTTCTATCAGGAAGACGGCGTGCATCTCCGGCTGATCCAGTTTTCGCGCAACGACCAGACGGACGACGAACTCCGGGCCAAAGCCAATCTGGTGTTCGCGCGACTCAAGGCCGGGGAGAAGTTCGAAGACCTCGCCAAGGAATACAGCCAGGATTCCCGTCGCGCCAAGGGCGGTGATTGGGGTTGGCAGAAGCGTTCCGACCTGAAGCCAGAATTCAGCGAACCCTTGTTTGCGCTCAACAAGGGTGAAGTCAGCAACGCGATCATTCTGCCAGAAGGCTGCTTCGTCCTCTATGCCGAGGATCGCAAGTTTGCCGGCATTCAGCCGATCGACACCGTCCGTGAAGAAATCGAACGCGTGTTGCTCCAGCAGATGTCACGCAACAGCCAGGAACACTGGTTGGAACGGCTTCGTCGGAACGGCTACGTGAAGCATTATTGAGGCGATCGCGGCCACATCAGGTTTCAAGCAGAGGCGGGCCTTTCAGCCCGCCTTTTTTGTGGCCGAATTGGGAGCCACGTTGCGTCTGATCGAATCAGATCCGCGCTTCCGAGGCGTATGGTTGTGCGAAGGGGGCGCACCTACGGCTCGGTTGGTCAGGAATTTACACCGACGATTGCTGCACATCCGCGATCATTGGGTCGACGATAGGGGTAGGAACGGCGCATCGCTGCGCCGCCCCTCCCTCCGAACCGGACAGGCGGATTTCCCGCATCCGGCTCTCCAGTAGGTGAGTGACTCTCAAGGAGACTGACAGGTCGAGCGGTGA
>JBDSSD010000041.1:0-4632 GCA_039928945.1 Opitutus sp.
CTCATCGCTCGTCCCTTCAGTCTCTATCCTGAGAAACTCACCAACCGGAGAGCCGGATGCGGGAAATCCGCCTGTCCGGTTCGGAGGGAGGGGCGGCGCATCTCAATGCGCCGTTCCTACCCCTATCGTTCGGACTGGGGGCGGTCGAGGCAGGCCGAAGCGGCCGCTGTTCGAGACCGCGTCCGAGGCCATATTGCTAATGAATCGCCTCAATGAGCCGTTATCTGGGGACCGGAAATGACCGACCAGATTAGCTACAAATTTGAATTCGAGTCAGGCGCCTGCTTCGACTTCGAAGTTCCGACTCGCGGATGGACCGAGTCGGCGGTCACGGCGCGCGATGTCCCGCCTGATTGGGCCCGGCTCGAGGTGAACCAGTGCACCGTTTGCCCGCTCTCCTCCGCGGAGCACAAGTATTGTCCTGCGGCCGTCGATCTCAGCGCAGCCGCCGCCAAGTTTGCCGCGGTCGCATCCTTCGCGCGCGCCCGGATAACCGTCGTGGTGGGACATCGCACCTTCGTTTCCGATTGCGACATGAACACCGGCCTGCGTTCGCTGTTCGGCTTGTGCATGGCATTGAGCGGATGTCCGATTGCCGGTCGAATGCGGCCCCTGGCTTTGCGTCATTTACCTTTCGCATCCGTGGAAGAAACGATGACTCGCGTCGTGGGCGCGTATTTGATGAAGCAATATTTCATCGCAGGAAGCGGCGGCGATCCTGATTGGGAACTCAAAAACCTCCGTGCGCTCTACGAATCGCTCGAGAACGTCAATCAGTCCCTCATGGCCAGATTGCGCAAGGCATCTGAGAGCGATTCCAATTTGAACGCGATGTTGGGATTTGTTTCTTTCGCGCAACTCTACACCGCTGGACTCGACGAGTTATTGGAACAGGAGAAGGCTGACTTTCTCCGCGGCCTGTAACGCTGAAGCGCGCGCAAGCGCACCTGGCCTAGGTGCGATCTTAGAACCGGACGACCCGTCCGTGCTGCTATATGGGAGTGCGGTGGTCTCGACACGGTCCCGCTCAAGCGGGAACGGCGCGGCTTGACGCGCCGCCCTGATCGGATGGTGGGCCAACGAGTCGAGCCTCGTTGCGCGAAAGCGGCGTCGAGACCGCCGCACTCCACATGGCACTAACGTCAATGCACTCTGACCTCCGTTTCTGATTTCGTGATTTCCACATTCGGCCTTGGCGTGAGGCAGTCCTTCGGAGCGCGCGCAAGCGCGCTGGCCTACGTGCGTCGGAACGGACGAGACGGAGAGCTCGTCCCTCCATTTTCAGCTCCAGCCTTTCACCTGGCATTCGCAGCGTGACCGCGCGCGTGGTCGCGTTTCTGCTCTTGATGGAAGCATTGAACAAAGCTCGCGTTGTTTTGGTCTCCTGACTCCCCCTTCAATATAGAGGATTCATTCCGTTCGAGCTAATGAATCGCCGGTTCAAACGTTACTCTCCAGCTACCCCATGAAGAATTCGTTCTCGTTTCCGTCTTTGAATTCGTTTCGGTCAGTCGCGGCTTTTTGCGCCGCCGGCTTGTTTGTAACTGCTGGTCACGCTGCGTCCGATGAGCGCATCGCGCGCGTCGAATCGGGTCTCGCGCCCCGGCTCTTTGTCGAGGGACAGCCCGTCAAATGGACGCTGCAGGAACGGATGGCGCACCACCACGTGCCAGGCGTGAGCATCGCCGTGATCAACGATGGCAACGTCGAATGGGCCCGCGGCTACGGCACGCTCGAGACCGGCGGATCGGCGCCGGTGAACGCCGAGACGATTTTTCAGGCGGCATCGATCAGCAAACCCGTCAGCGCGCTCGCGATCCTGCGACTGGTCGAGGCGGGCAAGCTCTCGCTCGATCAGGATGTCAACGAGGTGCTCAAAGCGTGGAAGGTCCCCGCGAGTAACTTCACGGCGGAGGAAAAGGTGACCGTGCGCCGGGTCCTCAGTCACACCGCCGGGCTCACGGTGCATGGTTTTCGCGGTTACGCCGCGGGCGAAGCACTTCCGAGCCTGCAGCAGATGCTTGATGGCGAGCGGCCCGCCAATTCCGGCGCCATCCGCGTCGACCTCAAACCCGGCACCCAGGAGCGTTATTCGGGCGGCGGATACGTCGTGATGCATCAGCTGGTCCGCGACGTCACCGGCGAGCCGTTCGAAGCCGTGTTGCATTCGTCGGTGTTGAACCCGCTCGGCATGACGCGCAGCACCTTCGAGCAGCCGCTACCGGCCACGTGGGACGCGAATGCCGCGCGCGCTCATCGCGGCGACGGCAAAGCGATCACCGGCAAGTGGCACACGTACCCGGAGGTCGCGCCCGATGGATTGTGGACGACGCCCACGGATCTGGCGCGCTTCGCGATCGAGCTCCAGCAGTCGTTGCGCGGCGAGTCGAACAAGGTGATTTCGGCGGCAATGACCAAACAGATGCTGACGCGCCAGCTCCGCTCGATGGGTCTGGGGATTGTCGTGGCGGGAGCCGACTCGACGCTGCGCTTCGAGCACGGCGGCGCCAACGAAGGCTTTCGTTGCGAGCTCGTCGCGTACGCCTCGGGGCGCGGCTGCGTCATCATGACCAACTCCGACAGCGGCGGGGCCTTGATCCCCGAGATCAAGCGCGCCATCGCCAGCGAATACGAGTGGCCCGATTTCCGGCCGCTCGCATGGAAATCCGTGCCGGTCGATTCCGCGGTGCTCGCGGGGTATGTCGGCGCCTATCGAATGCCAGATGGCAGTGGACCGACGGTTAATCTGAGGGTGGACAACAATGCGCTGGTCGCTGAAGCCAACGGCGAGCGCCGTGACCTGATCGCGGAGGGCCCGCAGCGCTTTCGCGTCGTCGATGACGAATCGCTGGCCACGTTTTTCACCGTCAACGGACAAAAAGCCTTGTGGGCGCAAAACCGACTTTGGCTGATGACGCCGGCAAAGACCGAGCCGGCGTCCGCAGCGAATGTGCAGGCCGGGCCGCGCGCGCCTGGTCGCTTCCTGGTGTTTCGCAACGCTCCTTCGTGGCGGCGTCCGACTGACTTTGAGCACGTGCTCCGCGCCCTCGGGTACGAAGTGGACGTGAAAAACTCGAGCGCCATGGCGGATGCCGATCTCTCGCGGTACACCACGATCATCGTGCCGGGGGCGCAGCCGCGTGACGGCTTTTATCCCGACTACATCCGCCACGCGGCGCGGTTTGACGAGTACGTCGCGAAAGGCGGCACGTTGCTCCTCGAGCTTAACGGTGCCGAAGGCACGTCCATCGTTCTGCCGCGCGGCGTGACGATGACGCCGAATGGCGCGCGCGAAAACGCGATCGTGGCGGTGAATCATCCGGTGTTCGCGCCCTTCGGGAGCGAGCGGTCGATTCGAGCCAACTACGCGAGTCACGGTTATCTTTCGGGCGTGCCCAGTGAAGCGCTGGTGCTCGCGGTGGAATCGAAAGGGAGCGAACGGTTGAACGACCGCCCGACCTTTGTCGAATACATGCACGGCCAGGGGCAGGTGATCGCGGCCTGCCAGTGCTTCCACGATCAGGATAATTCGGGCCGCGGTGTGTTGATGGCGACGGTGCTGGAGTACGCTGCCGCGAAAAAACCGCCCGCGGGGAATTGAGTGAACGCAGGGCAGTGCGATAAGGCGGCGGAATCCACAAGACGGAGACGCTTCCTTGGCGTGAGGCGATCATTCCGGAGCGCGCGCAAGCGCGCTGGCCCACGTGCGATCTTAAGACCGTACGACCCGTCCGGTGATCGCTATATGGGAGTGCGGTGGTCTCGACACCGTCCCGCTCAAGCGGGAGCGGCGCGGCTCGACACGCCGCCCCGATCGGTGCCGTCAAGCCGGCACTGGAAAAGCGGCGTCGAGACCGCCGCACTCCATATCGACCCGAGCATCGTCACGTTCCTGCACTTCATGGCTACGGTTCGTTTCAAGGCAGTGCGGCAATCACTTCTTTTTGCCGCCGCCGCTGGTGGCGTTTTCGCTGATCTTGCCGCTGATCGTATACGAGCTGGTGGCTTCGGTGAACAGGGCGCCGGTCGTACTCGCATTGAGCGAGAGGTTCGCGCCGGAATTGATGGTCAATTGATACTGACCTGAGGAAGGCAGAAGCACGTCGCCCGTGAACCCCAGACCGCTGCCCTACGTGCGATCTTCAAACCCGACGACCCGTCCGGGCTCTATCTATGGAGTGCGGTGGGCTCGACACCGTCCCGCTCAAGCGGGAACGGCGCGGCTCGACGCGCCGCCCCGATCGGGAGGGGCCAACGAGTCGAGCCTCGTGGCGAGAAAGCGGCGTCGAGCCGCGCGCACTCCATATCGACCCGCGGCCTTGGCGTGAGGCGATCATCCGGAGCGCGCGCAAGCGCGCTGGCCTACGTGCGATCTTCAAACCGTACCGTTCCGCTTCGTTCCAGCGTTCCTGAGTTCCAGATTAATCATTCGGGCTACTCCGACCATTGAGGGTCGATCTCGAGCGTCTGCCCCATCGCGCCCTTTGCGACCGTTGCGTGAGGCGGACCTTCCGCTCCTTCCGGAGTGGGCCACGTCGGAGCGAGCGGGCTACAGTCAGAGTCCCCATCCGTGTCCATCGGCGAAATCCGTGGTCGGCTCGAATGCTCGCACCAAAGTTGCCCGTAATCCTC
>JBDSSD010000042.1:0-165992 GCA_039928945.1 Opitutus sp.
GCAAGGACTGCGAGCGGGAAAAGTAAGCGATGAGCATTCATGGATTCAAAGGTGGTCGAGCACTGACCTGCCTCACGCAACGGTCGCAGAGGACGCCAAGGACTGGATTCCTGTTTCGATTCTCACCTGTTTGTTCCTGATTTTCACATGGGTTCGCCTGCCATTGCCATCGCGTCCTTTGCGACCGTTGCGTGAGGCACCAGCTCAACACGACTTCACCGGGTCGTCACGACAAAGCTGCGAGAAGAACAACACCCTCCCACGTTTCAGGCTCCGGCTGAATCTGCCGTCCCAGCCAACTAACTCCCGTCGTATCGATGTTCGTGGTCCACGTGCCAAATGAAAGAGCCCGGCGGACATCACCGGGCTCTTGATCAAGGAAATCTGAACTGAGACTCAGAAGCTGACCGTCGTCGTAAAGATGAACTTACGCGGATCGTATTGGCCGAAGTTCGCCAGAACCTGCATGCGCGGATTTCCGTTCTGAAGGTAATTGGCCGGCAGCGTGATGTAGCCAGTGTCACCCGCGCCGTTTCGACCCCAGATCGGCTTGTCGTTGTCGGTCAGGTTCTCGATGTTCAGCTGGAACCGCGTGAGATACTTGCCGTAGCGATGCGAGTAGTTGATTCCCGCCGCCTGCACGATCGTCGATGGCGCGTAGAGGTAATCGAAGGCCGCTTCCCGATCCTGTTGCGCCGTCGGCGTCACGCTTTCGGGGATACCGAACTTGAGCCGGGTATCACGGCTGGCCGACTTGGTGACGCCGCGATAGTTGAAGCCGTAGTTGACGCCGAGGCCCTTCAGCTTCCCTTCGCGAACGTGATAGGCCACGGCGAAGTTCACCCGGTGTTTCGCGTTATCGTTAGCCAGAGCCCCCACGGCGAAACCATCGAGGCTGTTGTCGATGGCCAGCAGCGAGTCCCTGATGCGTTGCGGGTCCAGGATGGTTTTTCCATTGAGGACGGTTCCCGTCAGCGCGTTGCCACCTGCCGCCCATTCGGCGCGGTGCGCCGCAACGTAGGCTCGGCGGCCCGGGCTGTCTTCCTGGATGAACACGAGCGGGTGCGAATAGTTGGCGGTGAAGGTAAGGTTGCGCGTGGGATTCGCCGTCAGCTCGATTTCCCAGCCCTCGAGCTTGCGCGAGGCGGTGTCCGAATAATTGAAGCCGCTCGAAATCAACTTGGGATCCGAATAACCAAGATTGGTCCAGATGGTCTGGATCTCAGCTTGATTACCGAACGTATTAATAATGCCCCGCGAATCCGTATTATAGTGCGTGAGGGTCATGTAAGCTTTGCCTCCGGGCATCGAGTAACGCAGCCCAACGTCCATCGTCTTGGCGTGCGTCAGGGGAATCGGATTTCCGTCGATGAGCGGCGCGGCCGAGGTGGCACCGGGCGGCTGCACGTTTTCCGCATAGTTGAAGACGAAGCCGATGGGACTTACCCAGTGGCTGACGTGTTCCGGCACCGGATACGCGACCAGACCGTAAGACGTGGAGGTCGCCTTTTCGGATCGCTTGAAACGAACCCCGGGAGCGCCGTTGCCGAGCACGTTTTGATAGTCGGGCGCACCCGACGACCCAAACCGCGGCAAGTTGTCCACGCCGACATCGTCACGCCGGATGCTGGCGGTGATCGCCAACTTTTCATTGAAAAATGCGGACTGTGAAATCAGTCCCGCGTATTTGACCGATCGATCGGTCTCGATGCCGCTGTCCTGCGCCTCAACCCATTTTCCGGGCAGAACCCCATTCGGATTGGTGAAGATCGGAGCCAAAGCCGGCCGGGGATCGTACCAGTAGACACGGTACCGGATCGCATTGGCGGCGTTGAAGGGATCGGCTTGCAGCGGATTGTCGACGCGGCGCCAGGAATCGCCCCACGCTTCGTTGTGCGTTTCCCGGTAGCCGGTGTTGAAACTCAGCTGCTGCTTGTAGTCGTGGAATTTCGGGACGAAGAACCGGTAGGTCACCAGTCCTTTGAATTCGCGGATGCGGTCCTCGTTGTAGATGCGGCTCTGCTGGACATCGGTGTAGGCGCGCAGGAAATCCGGATTCGTTTTCCCGTCGGGCAGCAGCCGGTTGAGGTCGACGCGATATTGATTCGGGCTGGTGTTCGAAATGGTTGTAATCGTGTCATAGTGGTTCTGCACAAATCCGAGCTGCGCGAACAGGTTTCCCACGTGGTGCTCCAGTGTGAAAGAAGTCAGATCGGTGTCGCGGTTGGCCACGTTGTCTTTCGTCGCGAGATTGAACCGCTTGCTGACACCCGGGACGGTGGGCGTTCTCGTCGGCGGATTGTAGGGATTGCCGTTAAACGGAATACGCCAGTTGGCGAGGCTGACAAAGCCACGCGTCTGGTACTGGTTGCCCTTGTAGTTCTGGAAGCTGTTGCTGCCATAATTCCACACGAAGTAATCGTTGGTGGCACTGAGCTGCTCGACGCCGAGCGCGGTCAGAGCAGCACCGACGTTCCCTGCGATGGGCGTGTTGTCGTTGTTCACCGTGACGCCATCCCAGATATTGTGCGCGTCTCCCAAGGTGACGGAGTAAAGGTTGTTCAACTCTCCCACTCGCTCGTATTCGGCGATGAACAGCGTGTTGTTGGTAATCTTGACCACGGCATTGATGGTGGCGGCGTTTTTGAGCTTATCGACGCCATCCTGGTAGGCCTTGTTGTTCTGGCCGACCGCGTTCACGCGCACCCCGAAACGATCAAAGCCGATGCTGTAGTCCAAGGTGCCCCGATAGCCTTCGTAGCTGTCGATCTGTGCACTCAGCGTCGTCGCGGTCTTGCCGAACGTCGCGCGTTTGCTGGTGCTGCTCTGGCGGCCGCCTGGACCACCGTCGCCGAACATCGAGGTGTCCGGGCCGCGATTGAACTCAAACCGCTCGGTGTTGTAGCTGTCGGCCACGCCGAAATAGATGCTGCCGTTACGCGTCGGGAAATTTTGGTCGGAGGGCGCGCCGCGGAAAATTACCTGATAAGTACTGATCGCCGACGGATTGGAATTCGGCACCGCTGTACCGAGATCATAGCCGATGGTCCACGCGCCGGCGCCGTTGATGTTGGTGACGTTGAAATCATCCATGAACTCCTTCGTCATGACTGAAATCGAGCCCGGCGTGATCGCGAGCGGCGTGTCAACGCGGCCGCCGGACAGCGTGTTGCCGGCGGCGTAGCCGACGTCCTTGCTCGTGTTGACGGTGAACGGAGTGAGCTGCACCGGCTCATCGTCTTTCGTTGCGGCAGGAGCGGTGAGGACTGGCTTCGGGGCGTTCGTAGTCGTCTGCGCATGCAGTTGCGCAGCGACGATCATACTCATTGCAAGGAGCAGTCGGGGGCCGGAGGCGGCCAAGGAGACGGCTGGGTGGGTCATAGGTGGGGTGTGCTGGTTGGGGTGGGCGCCGGCTGAGCTCGGTCGCGACAAAGGGTGGAAAGGGCGCCGCACCGTCACTTCGCGGCGCTTGCGTCGCGCGAGGGAAGCGCCAGCGCGGTCGGTAACGAGGGGCGGGATACGGGGGACGGAGCTGGCGGCAGGGTCAGTCGGAGTCGATGGGGTGGCGTTGCTCCCCGCTCGTTTTACCGAAGCGAAAGCAACGCGCTCAGTTGATGGATACACGCCGGAAACGATCAAACCGCCTTTGGTGCTAGGCGGGGTTATGCCTTAAGGCATAGCGCTTCCAGGTTGCCTTTTGCGGCACCAGCACCGACACGTTTGCTGACCCCAGGGAGGTCTGTCGGCCCCATGAACCCCGCGATTTGGAGCACCCCCATCGAGCCGTTGAGCAACGGCAACAAATCCGGCAGAGCCGTGGCTCGTCAGGGAGCATGGACGCGGTGTTTGCTCCTGAGGCCCGGGCCGCTGGGAGCGATGATCGTGCTTGGCTGTGAGCTCTTGTTCGGCGCCACCACCGCGCGGGGCATCGACAACATTCGCGGGCTGCCGTTCTCCCGGATCTATTCCCTCGAAGACGTGGGCTATGTGCCGCGGGACTCGCGGCTGAACTTTGATTCATTCGGCCGCGTGGCCGTGATTCACGAAGGCGTCTATGCGGTGCTCAACGACACCGCGTGGACCAATCTCGCCAACCTCGACGATCCCGCCCACTACCCCATTTCCGAAGTGGTCCACGCCGGGCCGGGACAAACCTACTATTGCGGGCGGGCGTCGTGGGGCTCGGCCGAATTTGGTTCGGACGGAAAGCTGCATGCGAAATCGCTCGTGCCGGTCGACCCGCCGACCTGGACCCAGACCACAACCTTCGACACTATCATCGTCACTGCAGATGGCGTTTACTTTACCAGCCCAGCTGGCGTCGCCTTCTGGGATTTTGCGACCAAACAGTGTCAGCTTTTCGAAATGCCGCAGATGGCCGCGGCCATCGCCGTCGGAGACAAGGTGTACGTCTCCTCGTTCGATCAAGGCTTGCGGGCGATCGACGTGAAGGGGCACAGCGTCCAGCCGGCGTCGGGCACGGAACTGGATCAACACGTCGCCACGTTTTCCGCCAAGCTGGACGAGACGCGCACGCTGGTGGCTTTCATGGAAGGGCCGCCGCGAATTTTCGATGGAGTGAGCGTCACGCCGTGGCACACGCAGGACACCGTTGATTTAACGGGAAGGATCTCGGCGCTCGCCCGACTCCCCGACGGCAACATCGCAATCGCCGTCACCGGCAGAGGCGTCTTTGTCCTAACGCCCGAGGGTAACCTGGTGTTGTCGCTGACGATTCCGGAATATCACCGGGTTTCCAGCATCGCGAGCAGGGAGCGCGGCGTCCTCTGGCTGCTCACCGAAAACTCCGTCGAAAAAGTCCTCTATCAAGGCGGACTTACCTCCTTCGGACAACGACTTGGTCTGCCCTTGTCCGGGCCGCTGGTCGCGACCTGGCACGATCAACTGTTCGTGGTCTCGGGCACGATCCTCTACGAAGCAATTTCCGGGACGCGCGGTGCAACGACCCGCTTCCAGCCGTTGAAATCGCAGCCGCCCGGAGGCGCATGGGTTCTAGCCGCAGCGGGCCCCCACTTGCTCATCGGCAACCGGGCGGAAATCCATTCGCTGGGCCCCGACGGAAACTGGCGGCCCATCGCGCGCGTCGGCGACTTGCGCCAACTCGTGATGATCGGTGACGATCGGTGCTACGCGATCGGCAAGGCTGAAATCGCGTTTCTCCAGTGGGACGGGCAACAATGGACCGAGCCGGTTCCGCGCATTCCGGGATTGCGCAATCCAGCGCTCGCCCACCGCGCCGGGCAATCGGCGTGGGTTGAAATGGCCGGAGACGGCGTTGCCCGCCTTTCAGTCAAAGACGGGCAACTCCACGCGATGATCTTGCCGAACAAGCCGTGGACCCAGGCACTGTGGGTCAACATTGGCGTCGTGAACGACACGGTGGTGTTAAGTCCAGCGCGCGAGAAACGCCGATTCTTTGACGAGCGCACCGAGCAGTGGTGCGAACGACCTGAACTCGTGCGTCTGCTCGAGCGACCGCCGCACTGGATCAATCGCATGTGGAACGACGAGGCCGGGACGATTTGGGCGACGCACATCGAAGGATTGGTGCGCTTCACGCCCAAGGGCGGGGACTACGACATCGATTTTTCAAGTTTCGATCTGATCAACGCCCGCTACCCCAACGTTCAGATTCTGGGGGGAAATGATGTTTGGGTGACGGCGGGCAATTCGCTGCATCATGTCGAGCCGGTGGCCAGCCCGGCCGTCCCGGTGTATCCAAAACCCGTGCTCGTGTCGCTCAACGATACGAGGCGGAACCAATCGCTGCTTCCGAGTCGATCCCCCCAATCCACTCCGCTGGTTCTGCCGTTCGCGCAGAACAGCCTGTCGTTCCAATTTTTCTCGGGCAGCTATGCCTGGCGGCGGGCGCCCGCGTACGAATATCGCCTGAGCGCCAACGAACCGTGGGCCGCGATCGACACCGGCTCGTCCTTGCGCTTTCCCGCCCTGCACGAGGGAAAGTATCACCTCCAGGTGAGAATTGGCGGCCGGCGCAAGGTGCCGGGTACGCCGTTGGATTTTAATTTCGAAATCCTGCCGCCGTGGCACCGGACGTCACGGGCCTACGTCGGCTATTCCGTGCTCGGCCTGCTGGCGGTGCTGGGGTTCACGCGCTGGTCCGGGCACCTCGCGCGTCGCCGGTATCGCGTGCTGGAACAAATCGTACAGCAGCGAACGGGGGAGTTGGAGTCGGCGATGAAGAAACTGAACGAGGAAACGCGCGTGACGGCGACGCTCGCCGAACGCGATCGGCTCGCGGTCGAAATCCACGACACCGTTCAGCAGGGCCTCAGCGGCGCCATCCTCCAACTCGACACGACCTTGAAACTGCCCGCGGCCAACGGTGATTTGCGGGCGCGCCTGGATGTCGTCCGCAACATGGTTTCGTACGCGCGGCAGGAAGTGCAGCACGCGGTGTGGGATTTGGATTCTCCCCTGCTTGAGGGCAACGATCTCGGCGATGCCCTGCGGAAACTTACCACGTTCACGGACTTGAGCACCGTCGTCCCGATCGTTGTGATTTCTGGCAGCCCTGTGCCGCTCCCTCGGCTTACGACGCATCACCTCCTCCGCATCGCCCAGGAGGCGACGGCGAATGCCGTCCGTCATGCGAAGTCAGACCGGATCACGCTCGAGCTCGAGTACGACGCCGATTCCGTCGTGCTCACGATTACGGACGACGGGATCGGTTTCGACGCGAACGATGCGCTGAACAAGCGCGGGCACTTCGGCTTGCGTGGTATTCGAGGACGCGCGACAAAACTCGGCGGAGAATTCACCATCCACAGCGCGTTGGATGCGGGAACGTCCATCCGTGTCGTGGTGCCGTTGACACCCGGAAAAATTATCACTCGCCATGCCGAAGCCCTCCGCCCCCAGTAAAATCCGCATTCTACTCGTCGACGACCACATCGTGATCCGCATGGGACTCGCAACGGTGGTGAGCGATGCGTCGGACATGGAAGTGGTGGCGGACGTCGAAAACGGCGCGGAGGCGATCAAGGCCTATCGCAAGCACCGCCCCGATATCGTGATCCTGGATCTCCGCTTGCCGGGTCTGAGCGGCGTCGAAACTTTGCGCGCGTTACGCGAAGAATTCAAAAGCGCACGCGTCCTGATTTTCAGTAGTTTCGCGAAAGGTGAAGAAATCTATCAGGCGATGAAGGCCGGTGCGGCGGGTTTCGTGATGAAAGAAATGCCCCTTGACCGGCTGCTCGGCGCGATTCGTACGGTCCACGAAGGCGAGCAATACATTCCGCCTGAAATTGCGATGCGCGTCGGCGAACGATTGCCCGCGCAGTTATCGCCCCGCGAACTCGACGTGATGCAGATGCTGGGCCGCGGATTCAGCAACAAGGAGATCGGCGGCGAGCTCGGCGTGGTGGAAGGCACCGTGAAAATTCACATCACGAATATTTTCGGCAAGCTGGGCGTGTCCGACCGGACCCAGGCGCTCCTCACCGCGATCAAGCGCGGCATCCTGCAGATCGATTGAGCCGCGAAGGCGGCGCGCGCTGTCCGTGATAGGGCGAGGCGTCCCGCCGAGCCGGGCTCGACGTTTCCCGCCAATCAGCCGGGCAATCCGGCTCACCGGGGACGGTTCGCCCTACCGTGGGGCGGCTTCGCCGCGTTCAGCGGCGACCTGAGCGCGAAAGGCCTTCGCGGATTCGGCCACCAGCGTTTTCCAAACTGCCGGATCAATGAAGCGATTCTGTTTCTCGCCGCGCTCGAGTGGCTGGAGTCTGTGGTAGGGCGAGGCGTCCCGCCGAGCCGGGCTCGACGTTTCCCGCCAATCAGTCGCTCGATCCGGCTCACCGGGGACGGTTCGCCCTACCGTGGGGCGGCTTCGCCGCGTTCCGCCGCGAGCTGAGCGCGAAAGGCCTTTTCGGATTCGGCCACCAGCGTCTTCCAGCCTGCCGGATCAATGAAGGGATTCTGTTTCTCGCCGTGCTCGAGTCGTGCGAATTTTTCCGCCATCGCAAACTGGCCGCCGTGCGGCGCAAAAAAGATGTCGCAGGGCAGCGCCCGCAGTTTGGCGAAGGTCGCTTCGAAATCGCGGACGAAGTCCGGATAAAGCGGATTGTTGAGCAGTCGCGTGCCGGGATTGATGCTCGCGCTGCTGAAGAAGACCACGTGTCGCGTCACATCGCCATCGGCTGTGTCCATCGTCCACGTGGTTGCACCGCGGGTGTGTCCCGGGGTGAGGTGGGCCGTGAGCGTGACACCGCCGAGCGTGATCCGATCGCCATCTGCCACGATGCGATCGGCTTTCACCGGCGTGTAAAGGATGGTCTCCTTTGGCCACTGAATGAAGTCGTCGGCGCCACCCGATTCGAGCGCCCGGGCATCCCCGGCGCTCGCGTAGATTTGCGCTCCGGTGAGTTTCTTCATCTGCGCATGGCCACCGACATGATCGATATGCGCGTGGCTGCTGAGAATGATTTTGATGTCAGCGACCCGAAAGCCGAGCTGTTCGACACTGCGCTGGATGATCGGGACCGTATCCTCAAAACCAGTATCGAGCAGGATGTGGCCCTCGGGGGTCGTAATCAGATACGAGCTCACGCCAATCGCGCCGACGTAGTAAATAGGGCCGACCAGATGCTGCGGTGGCACGGGCGCACGCCAGCTGTCGAACAGTCGTTTGATCCATGTGCTCGATGGAGCGCCAGGCAGCGTGGCGGGGCCGGTTGCCGCCATCGCTGCACTGGCGAAAAGAGCGGCACCGACGAAGGCGCGTCGAAAATGAGAGATCATCAAGGGGAGTGCGCCGTAAGCGTCTGCGTGAGCCGGGTGAGAGGTTGATCCTTGGAGTCGAGAAAACGCGCGCAGCAATCAACCATGCCGGCGTTCTGCACCACGAGGAAGCGCACGATGTTCGGCCCCTTTTTCAGGATGAGTTTCCGCGAGACACCATCATCAATTGTGGTTTGTCGATCGCCGTAAATGCCGATCACTTCCTGTCCATTCACCCACCAGACGGAACCTGAGTTTGAGCCCACTGCGAGGCGAACGCCGGCGATATCCTCCGTGCTTTCGACGATGGTCACGCCCCAAAACAAGACGTTAGACGTGGGTTTTCCGAGGAAGTAAGCGAAGTGGTAGAGATTGACGTTGTGCCGATTCGATTCGACGGCGTGCCACGAATAATCCGCGCCGTTGACCGTGACCTTGTCTCCTGCTCGGGGGAGAACGGAAAATTGATCGGGGAAATAGTCCTTCTTCGCTGCGGCCTGCACCGCGCCATCGGTGACGCGCCCTTCGCCGGGCAGCGGTTCCAACAACCACCACCGCGACAGAAACCCGTCAGGCCCGAGCGGCGCAGACGTACTGGCGGCTGTCTTGAGCGACGGCGAGGCGTCGATGCCTCCCCGTTGCGGCGCCTCTGCGGCGGAAGCCGCCGGAGCAAACCCGACCAGGGCCACCAAAATGAAACTGCAACAGGTGCGGAGGGAAGTCATGCGGAGCGCGAATTGAAAGTCCATGAACGGAGCGCGGGGATGCGAACGGCTAAAGTCCTTTGAGCGTCCAACGCTGACGATTGCTCGTGGGATCAAACGCAGAGAGCGTGGCGAATCCACTGCCCACCGCGGAAAGCGCGAGCGGGGTATTCGACCCGGGAACAACCTTTGGCATGATTCGGTAGGCACCGTCCGTGAGTTGCTGGATCGCCCAAAGCTGTTCGGGCGCTCCGGTAAATATCGGCACGGTGGTCAACTCACCCTCCTCGGTTGCGGCGAGTGCGCGGTCGGTGCCGGCCACCGTGATTTTGAAATAAGGCGCGCCGGGATAGCCGCCCGCATTGGGCGCAACGCTCAGCGTCCACTTTTGCTGAGCCTGGTCGAGGTAGTTGGCCAGGCGGGTCGCGATGTTTCCCGCGGGCCAGTTCTTTGAAACCTGCGCGACGTCTTGCGGTGGAATGGGCGGGCCGCTGCTCGGGCGTGGGCGACCAGAAGGCCCAGGCGGAACACCGGATCCGGGACCAGGATTCCCACCCGGAACAGTGGCGCCGGCAGAGACCGCGGATGGCGTTCCGCCAAGGACCGGCGCAGCACTTGCGGGCGCAGGACCAGAGCCGGGAATTCCGGGCGGTCCAGGGCGCCGGCCTACGGTGAGCGGCACGCCTTCGACGCTGAGCTCAAGCGCGGTGCCGGTCCGCACGGACAGAATCATCGTGTTGCCTGCCTTGGCATTTTCGCCCGCGACGGGCCAGCCGTCACGCCAGAGCAGCGGCCGGATCGCGAGCACGCTGAAACCGCCCCGATCAAGATCGGCCTCGTAGTGATAAGAGAAGACCTCAATGCCATCGCCAAAATCGAACCGGCCAAAATGACCGGGCCCGACGACGCGGCTTTCCGAACCGAGGAAAAGATCGCCGCCGCCTTTCATCATATCGAGCCCATCACGATCGAGAAAAGGTCCCGTGGGCTGGCGGGAACGGCCCACACGAATGTTGTAGTTCGAGTTTGCGCCCTGGCAGCAACTCCCGTGCGTCGCGAGCAGGTAGTACCAGTCCTCGTGGAAGGTCAGGATCGGGGCCTCACAATTGATCGCGATGTCCACGGGCGCGGACTTCGGGTTGGCGCGCTGGCCCGTCGCGGGATCAAGCTCAACCACGCGGATAAATCCGAAATACGAGCCGTAGGTGAGCCAGAGCTTGCCCGTTTTTGGATCCAGCAGCACGCCCGGATCGATGCCGTTGCAATCCTCGACTCCGTCCGTGGAGACAACGATGCCACCATTCTCCCATTTAAAATCCGGCGATTCGGGGTCGAGCGTCCGGTTCGTGAGCAGGGTAATCTGCGCCTTCGGTTGACCACCGGCATTGCGGGCAACGTACATGTAATAGCGGTCGCCAATGTGAATCACATCGGGAGCCAGACCCGTAAACGGCGGAACTGCGCCCGACCGCCACGTCCAGCCGTCGTCCGAAACCAGCGGCGTACCTCCGGTGCCATAGACGTAAAATTTGCCCTCGCACTTGAGTAGCGTCGACGGATCGTGGATACCGATAGTTCCCTCGAGCGCGAACGCGGTGGACCCGGTGGCGAGCAGAGCGATCGAAAGGATGCGAAGTCTCATGAGAAGTCTTGGGAGTGAGAAGGAGTAGCGGCGGACATCAGGACATCAGGTTGCTGAGTACGGGACGCCTTTGCCGGACAGATGCAGTGGGAAACCACGAATGGACACCAAGCGATACGAATGCATGAGGCCCGAGCTCAGTCCATTGAATGGCGGTCGCGATCACGTGACTTGTGCAGCTCGCGATCGAATTTCCCGATTCGTGCACATCCGTGTCCATTCGTGGTCCATCGCATGGTTCCGGCTTGGCCCCGATTGGCTGCAGTTCAGTCCCGGAACAGAAGCGGGGCAAACTCATGCAAGCTCCGCCGCCACGTCAGGAATTCGTGTGCGGTGTGCGGCGAAACATAAGAGTGGATGTTTTTCAGACCCGCGGCCGTGAGGGAGTCGCAGTATTCCTTGAGCGTCTTTGCGCCGCCCTCGGTTTCGCCGTAGCTGATGAATGCAACTTTTACGCGGCGATTAAACTCATCCGCGTTGGCGAGCTGACTTTTGTCTGCCTTGGGATCGCCGAGCGTACCGCCGCTGAAAATTCCAATGTGCGAGAACACTTCGAGGTGCCCGAAACCAATGTTGCGGGTTTGCGCGCCTCCCATCGAGAGGCCCGCCATTCCGCGATGCTCGCGGTCGGCCACCGTGCGGTAGTTCGCGTCGATCATCGGAATGATATCCTTGAGCAGAATGTTTTCGAATTCGGTGAAATTGAAGGCCGGTCTGCCGCCGGGGCCCGGCGCAGGCGCAGCCGGAGGAGTACCGCCAGGAGCGGGAGCAGTACCCGCGACGGGGGCTGCCGGAGCCGGGCTTGGTGCGCCCGGTGCGTTCGGCGTCGCGGCCGCTGTGGCATTCGGAGCCACCAGAGAATTTCCCGGCGCGCCGCCGCCCGGGCGACCCGCACGCGGCGTCGCGAACAATCCGCTGCCGCCGCCATTATCCATGACAATCAGCATGGGTTTCGATTTCCCCTCGGCGATGAGGTTATCCAGAATAAAACCCGCCCGGCCCTGAACGGACCACGCCGTTTCATCCTCCCCCGCCCCGTGCTGGAGATAAAGGACCGGATAGCGCGCGCTTTGGTTCTTGTCGTAGTCCGGTGGCGTATAAACGAAGCATCGGCGCCACTGCTTGCTCATGCTCGAGAAATACGTCTGCTCGCGCACCACGCCGTGCGGGACGTCCTTGGTCGCGAAGAAATCCTGGTCGTCGGACGGGACGTCGATGCCGCTCATCCAGCGACTCGAACCAAAAAACGTCCGGGTGTTCGGGTCAGCGGCTCGCGCACCATCGACGATGATCTGGTAGTAATGAAACCCTTCGACCAGCGGAGAGGTGATCACAGTCCAGACGCCATTTTCATCTTTCGTGACGGTCAACGGCCGGCCGAGACTCACCGCCACGTCAGTCGCCGTGGGCGCCTCGATGCGGAACTTTGCCCGTTTCTCGGAGTTGAGTTGCGGGTATTGCTGCCCTGGTGACACGTAAGAAATCGGCTTCCAGTCGTCCGCGGGGGGCGGCGTTGGGGCGGTTTGGGCAAAGCACAAGGGGCCAAGCAGCAAAGCGGAAAGGGCGATGAACGATCGTTGCGTTTTCATGGGGTGTTTTGGGGAAATGAGTTTGATCGGGGCAAATGCTCCGATCAGGTGTGGGCTAAAATGATTCGAGGGCGCGAGCGGCGTCATGTGCTGCCGCTGGACAGGGGCTTGAGCACAGCGATGACTCCGCTGAGTTCAGCCAAGACGGCTCAGCTCGGAAAAGAGACCGAGCAAAATCCAACCGACGAAGCATTTTGATGGGGTTGACGGGCAGGTGCCGCGATAACTGCGAAACGAGGTATGATTTTTGCCCGGAGATGGGCCCGAGCGTGAAGACATCTTAAGGCAGGGGTGGAAGTATGTCTAAGGGCATACTGCACTAACGTTGGAGTGAATCGTCGCCGGACCATGCGCGGCCCTGCTTTCCAACGTTGAGACCACAAGCGGCGGAACCTTTCGATCGCGCTTCCGTCCAGCAAAACGGAAAAGCCGCCAAGACTCGATGGACGTTCAACCTCATCATTACGTGGCGGCTCTCGCTCACCTGTGTCACAGTTTCAAAAAGCTACCGGTTCCCCATGCGCTTTCCCCTGCTTTTCCGCTTCGCCTCGACTTTGCTGGTCCTCGTTCTTTCGAACGTCTCCGCACAAACCCTTTTCATCGTAGAAGGCGCCGGCCTCGGCGCGCCGGCGCGCCACGGTCTCGAAACGTTTGAGGCCGTCGCCCGCTCCCGTGGTTGGAAAATCGAAAAAAGCGCGTCCGTCACGGCTGCCGCGAGCGATCACGACGCCATCGTCTGTGCCGGCCTTGCCTCTGCCCTGAACGACTGGGCGTTCGCGCCGAAGCTCGCGCAACCGCTCGACTCTCCGGAAGCGCTCGCCGTGAAGAAATTCAAAATCGGGCCCACCTCCGCGGTGATGTTCGCCGGCGCCGATGACCGGGGCCTGATGTATGCCTTGCTCGAGGCAGCCGAGAGCATTGCGGCGGCGCCCCAATCGATGGAGCTCTTCGCGGCAATTCGCGAGGTGGAGGAGAAACCCACCATCCGCGACCGCGCGCTCTCCGTCTACACGATGAATCGCGCCCACTGGGAAAGTCGGTTCTATGACGAAGATTATTGGAAGCGGTACTTCGACCTGCTCGCCGCGGATCGCTTCAACCGATTCCTCATTATCTTCGGCTACGAGAACGGCGGCTTCATGGCTCCGCCGTATCCTTATTTCTTTGACACGCCCGGCTATCCCGGCGTGCACATGCTCAATCTCACGCCGGACCAGCAGCGCCGCAACCTGGCGGCGCTCAACCGGGTGATCGATCTGGCGCACGAACGCGGGCTCACCGTCACGCTGGGAATTTGGGATCACATCTATCGGGCCGGCGTGCAGACCGGCGGCGCCGATTGGGTGGACCAGTTGAAGGGACGCCCGATCCCCAATTCCGTGGAAGGCGTCACCACCGAAAACCTCAACACCTATACGATCGCGTCGCTGCGCGAGTTGCTCGTCCGCGTGCCGAGGCTCGATGCCCTGCACTTTCGCGTTCACGAGGAATCCGGTCTGAAGCCCGAAGAGATGGAGGGTTTCTGGCGCGTGGTTTTCAAGGACCTGCAGGAAGCCAAACCCGGAATCCTGGTGGAACTTCGCGGCAAGAACACGCCGGACGCCGTGATCGACACCGCGCGGTCACTGGGGATGAACCTGCGCATCGAGACGAAATACTGGATGGAGCAAATGGGACTGCCGTTCCATCCCGTGCACGTAAACCCACCGGATCAGCACAACCGTCGCCACGGCTACGCGGATTTTCTGCGCTATCCGCAACACTATCAAATGACGTGGCGGCTGTGGAATGGCGGGACCTCCCGCATCCTTCTGTGGGGTGATCCCGAATACGTCCGCCGCTACGGCGCGACGACGTCACTCTACGATAGTCCGAACTGGGACGTGCAGGAACCCCTCGCCACCAAGATGGAAGCCCAGCGACCCGACCTGCCCACGTTTGACCTGATGCCGGCGAACTACCGTTACTTCGATTACGAGTTCGAGCGCTACTGGCCCTTCTACAAACTTTGGGGCCGGCTCGGCTACAATCCTGCGACGCCGGCAGACGTCTGGCATCGCGAATTCCAGCGTCGTTTCGGCAACGAAGCCGCGCCGCGGATCGAGAGCGCCCTGCAAAGCGCTTCGCAGGTGCTCCCGATGATTGTCGCGACCGTGAACCCGTACACCGGATTTCCGACGACGCGCGGTTGGGTCGAGCGGCAGACGCTGGGAGACTCGCTCGCCGACTACGCCAGGAATGAAGGCAGCGATGTCGAGCTGTTCGAGAATTTCGCGCAGGCCGCGCAGCGAATCTTCGCGCACGGCACCACGGCGAAAGTCACACCGGACGCCACAAGCCGGTGGTTCGACGCGACGGCCGACACGATTCTTTCGCACGTCAGCGCCGCCGAAGCATCGATTGGCACACACCGCGGCAAGGAATTTGATTCGACCCTCACCGATTTGAAAATCCTCGCGCAGCTCGCGCGCTTTCACGCGCGGCGAAGTCTCGCGGCGATTCACTACAATCTTTTTTTGCAGGGACACCGCAAAGCGGAGTGGCTCGCCGCGACGAAAGGCGAAGCCGAGGCAGTCGCCGCGTGGCGCGAACTCGTTGCCGTGGCCGGCGACCATTACGCCTTCGACCTCGCGATGGGTGCGCGCGGCTATCACCTCAGCGGTCACTGGAGAGACGAGGTCCCCCTGCTGGAAGCGAATCTCAAAAAGCTCGAGGATCAGGGTCGCTCCATTGAGGATCAGGCGCCGGGCGAGACCGCGTGGACGCCGACGACGAGCGGCGATCTCACGCCGCCGGTCGTTGAAGGGAATCGCGTCACGAACGCGCCGGTCGGAACGCCGATGCGAATTCTCGTGCACGCGACGGATCCATCGGGCGTGCGTTCCCTGCGCTTGCGCTACCGACACGTCACGCAATACGAGGATTACGCCACGCTGGACCTGCAGCCCAGCGGCCAACCGGATGAATTTGTCGCCGAAATTCCCGCCAACTTCGTCGAATCGAAATGGGATGTGATGTATTTCATCGAAGCGATCGATGGCGTCGGCAACGGCACGATGTGGCCCGACTTCCGTCGCGAGCCGCCCTACGTCTTCGTTCATCTTAAACGGTAATTAAATTCCGACGTGCGCCTTCCGCGCATCTTTATGACCCCGCGAAACGACTACCCTCTCACCTCTCCCCATTCGATGAAACACCTCCTGCTTTCACTGCTCACCGCTGCGGCAATCCTTGGTCTGGTCAGACCCACAGGATTCGCGGCCGACAAACCGCTTTCACCGGTGCAGACTGATTCTGCGCACTCCACGTTCGTAATCGTTCATGGCGCCTGGGGCGCGGGTTACGAGTGGAAGGAGGTAGGCCGACGTTTGCAGGCCGACGGCAACACCGTTTATCGACCGACGCTGACCGGCATGGGCGAACGCTCGCATCTCTCAAACCCCGACATTGATTTGGAGACGCACATCATGGACGTCGTGAACACGATCCTCTTCGAGGACCTGCATGACATCGTTCTCGTGGGCCATAGTTATGGCGGCATGGTAATCACCGGTGTCGCGGATCGCCTGCCGGATCGGCTCAAGCAGATCATCTACGTCGACGCGTTTCTCCCGGAGAACGGAGAAGCGGCCAATCTTCCGGGTCGGGGTCTACCCGTGAAAGACGGCTTCGTGCCGATGCCTTGGAATCCACCACCTTCCCCACCGCCCCACCCCATGCCGCAACCCGCCAAGACGTTCAGCCAGCCGCTGACTCTCAAGCACCAGGAGGCGGTGGCGAAAATCCCCACGACTTATATCCTCACCGTGGATGCGGGTAAGAAACCGGAAACCGACACTTTCTTTCGTTTCTATGAACGAGCCCGGGCGCGCGGGTGGAAAGTGGTTCAGATGGAATCGGACCACACTCCCCAATTCTCGCACCAAGCGGAAATCGTGCAGCTCCTCGAAGCACGGCCGTAGTCATGCGCATCAGCCCAAACGACTGCGCGCAGCTGGTCCGCCGGTCCTTCCTGCTGGCAGTGGGTTTGACGGCTTCGATCGCACTCGCTCAGTCGAGCGAGCGGATGGAACTTGGCCGTCTGCCGACGGGCGCCGCCGTTTCATTTGTCCGCGGAACTGATGGCTGGGGCCTCTCAATTGAGGGAGCGAACACTCCGGGTTTTCGGCAGGCGAAACCCGCGAAGATTGAAGTGTACCGGGCCGACGATGACATCCGTCAGCTTGGCGCCGGGTACCAATCGGTCGAGAGGTCCACGAACTCCCCGCAGTTCGACGCCCGCGCTGAGCTCAAGTCCGACGATAACGTCGTGTTCCGCGTGCACGATCGCTGGTCGCTCGAGGGAGCGGTCGCGACCGTCCACCGCACGATCGAGGTGAGCGGCAGCACGCCGGGCGGTTTCAATTCGTCCGTGGTGTTCGACGTCGACCCTTCCGTGAAATGGACGGACGTGAATTGCCTGGCTCCAGGCGCGTTGTATGGAGATCCCACCTACGACGGCGAGCGCTCGCCGGGCGGCACGTTGAATTATGCGGCCCGCCATTTCCTCATGCGGGAAGACATTCTCCCGGCGCCATTGTTTGCGCTCTCCTTCAACCACGATGCCTCGGTTTCCGTACTGGATCCATCACCACGCGGTGACTCAACGGTCGAGGAAACCACCTTGACCCGCGCCGTCATGACCGATGCTCGCTTTCAATTCGGCGCTCTGGGTGCGTGGCAAGTCAGTGATCGACCGATCGAGTTCGGTTTCCAATTTCCCGGCTCCACGAGCCTTTACGCCGCTGGCCCCGGCGCCGCAGCCCCACCCCGCTGGATTCGACGCTATCATCCCATCGCGCCTGGAACGACTCACCATTACGATGTGAGTTTCCGTTTCGGGCAGAATGAATCGTTTCGCGAGGTCACGCGCAACTCTTGGCGCTGGGCTTGGGCTACCTTGAAACCCACGGTCCCGGCCATCGACGTCGAACAGGTGCGGCGCGTCCTGATCGACCATCTTCAAGCGCAGGCCACCACGATCGACGGGCGGACGGGAATACCTTTTGTGCTCAGCACGGTCGTCGATGAGCGCCCGTGGAATTCGACGATGGTGGCAATGGGCTTCGTCGG
Source organism: Opitutus sp. (assembly GCA_039928945.1). Taxonomy (GTDB): domain Bacteria; phylum Verrucomicrobiota; class Verrucomicrobiia; order Opitutales; family Opitutaceae; genus Opitutus. The sequence goes on from JBDSSD010000042.1 coordinate 17,808, forward strand.
AAAAACGATCGAGTGCGCGGATCAACTGTTGCGTGAAGGCGATCGCGACGCGACCGAACGTGGACAGAAGATGCGCCAGAGCGGCCTCGGTATCATCTCGTCCCTGATCGCGGCGCTGCCCACGGTACCGTTGCAGGGAACCGGCTACGATCTCGCCACCGGCAAACCGTGGGACCACATCTGGCTTGCCCCGTGGTTGCGCAATGCCACCGAGGATATGCGCGTGCTCGTGCGAGCTTATCGTCGCGAACGCGCCCTGGGTCGGCAGCACCCGGAATGGTTGAGCTGGGTCAAGACGTACGTGGATTGGCTGCTCCCTCAACAACGCGACGACGGATCGTTTCCGCGTCGGTGGAAAGTCGGCAGCAACGAAGTCGCAGAGCCGACCGGCACGACGAGCTACTGTCCCGTGCCGCTGCTCGTGATGATGAGCGAGGAGACCGGAGATCCGCAGTATCAGCAATCAGCCATTCGGGCGGCGGACTACGTCTGGACCAGTTCCGGGGCCCGAGGGCTTTTCATTGGCGGTGCCAGTGACAACCCCAACATCACCGACAAAGAGGCGGGGATGTTGAGCATGGAAGCGTTCCTCAGTCTCTACGAGTCGACGAAGGAAGCCAAATGGCTGGAACGCGCCGGTGCCGCGGCGGATTTCGCGGAGAGTTGGATCTGGATCTGGAATCTTCCCATGCCCCTCGATGCGGACGACGCGAACCTGCGCTGGAAAAAGGGCGTGTCCACCATCGGAGGTCAGGGGATCACCGCCCTTCACGCCGGGAGCATGGATGAATATCTCGATTGGGCCGCAGCCTCGTACGCAAAGCTCTACAATCTGACGAACGACGCGCATTACCTCGAAGTCGCGCGCATACTCCTGCACGGGACCAAGTCGATGGTCGCGCTGCCAGGTCGCCAATATGATTTAAAAGGAATCGGCTGGCAGCAGGAAGGTTTCCGCATGGGACCGGGTGGAGCCGGACGCGGCACCAGCGGCCACCGCTTTTGGTTGCCGTGGATTTCGGCGAACCACCTGTACAGCATCACGGGCCTGGAAGAATACGATCCCGCGCTGTTCAGGAAACTGTCCGCCAACGCCTCCACGTATCTCAAAAAATGATATCCGCTTCACCCGGACTCTCAGACGGCCAGATTTAACCACTCATGTTCCTCGACCGTCTCTTCAGCGTACAACCACTGGCAGAATCAGCTCGCGAATCGTGCGAACTGGCTCCGCTCGCGCAACGCAGACCAGGCTCTGGTGGCGCTGCCAATAAGGGAATAGAACCTTTGCGCTTTTCCCGCACCTCGCCTCGATCGATTATCCTCGTCCTTGCGGCAGCGCTTTTGATGGCGCTGTCCGGCCCTGAACTCGCCGCCGCCGATCAGAACTCGCTGCCGTTCGTCAGTCCGATCTTCGGCAACGACATGGTGCTACAGCGCGGTAAGACGAATACGATCTGGGGCTGGGCCGCGGTTGGACAGGAGGTCCGCGTCACCATCGGGCCGAACACCGCTCACGCGCTCACTCAGCCCGACGGGCGCTGGTCGGTTGAGATCCAACCGCCACCGGTGGGTGGGCCGTATTCAGTCGTCATCGACGGGCCACAACACGTGGAACTCCATAACGTCCTCGTCGGTGATGTCTGGTTCTGCGGCGGGCAATCCAACATGGCCTTCGGGCTCGAAGGCGCGCGAAACGGAAGCGCCGAGGTCAAGGCAGCAGATTATCCGAAAATCCGATACTTCTCCGTACGGTCTCAAGTTGCCTACGCCCCCAAGGTTGTGGTGCAGGGCGCCTGGAAAGTCTGTTCGCCGGCGAATGCGGGTGAGCGGTTCAGCGGTATTTCGGCCGTCGCCTACTACTTTGCCCGGCGGCTTCAGCAGGACGTCGACGTGCCCATTGGCCTGATCCAGGACGCGATTGGCGGCACACCGGCCGAAACCTGGACCAGCGCTGAAGCACTCCGTGCAGTCAAAGACTTCGATTCTCCGCTGGACGATCTGGCGCGGCTGAAAGCCGAAGGGGCACCGGAGTACGGTAACTTTGTCGCGCACTGGTATGACCAGTATGATCAGGGTCAGAAGAACAACGCCTGGGCCCAACCAGACCTCGACGAAAGCAGTTGGAAGCCGGTCACGCTGCCGGACGCCTTCCGCGAGCTGGGTGTTCCCGATACACCGGCCGTCGCTTACTTTCGTCGCACCGTCGTCCTGCCGGATCCACTGCCAACCGGGGCCGCGCGGATGTTGCTCGGCGTCATTGAACGGATGGACACCGCCTTCATCAATGGACGCTGGATCGGCGCCAGCGCATGGGTGGAGAATCCTCGCGTCTATCGCATTCCGGATGGAACGCTCAAGCCCGGCGTGAACGTCGTCACAATTCGGGTACTGAAGACAAAGCCGGACGGCGGCTTCAAAACCAAACCGGAAGAGCTCAAGCTGGTCCTCGGCGACAAAACAGAAATCGCGCTGGCTGGTGAATGGAAAGGGAAGCTGAGCGTCGACGCGCGTCCTCCGCACCCGTTGCCCGCAAGCTACGAGAACTGGCCCGTGATGCCGTCGGTCCTCTACAACGGAATGCTCGCACCGATCGCGCCGTTAGCCATCACCGGCACCCTCTGGTACCAGGGCGAAGCCAACTCCGATCGCGCCACGCAATACCGCAGGGTGTTGCCCACGATGATCGCGGACTGGCGGCGGACGTTCGCTCAAGGCGATTTACCCTTCCACATCGTCAGCCTGCCCGCGTTTGCGAAACGCAGGGAAACGCCACCAGCCCTCGATAATTGGGCCGAATTGCGCGCTGCGCAGGATTTCGTTGCCGAAACCGTCCCGAACTCCGGATTAGCCGTGGCCATCGATGTCGGTGATCCGGCCAACCTCCACCCGATTGACAAGAAAGAAGTCGGCGAACGTCTGGCGCTGGTCGCACTGGCAAAACACTACGGCCGAAAAATTCCGTATTCAGGTCCCCGCTTTGCGTCCGTCGAAAAGATGCCCAGCGCCCTGCGAGTCAGCTTCACGCACACGGACGGTGGTCTCGTGGCCAAAGGGGGTGAGCTCGGCGAATTCTCCCTTTGCGGCGAGGATCATGTCTGGCATTGGGCTCACGCGAAGCTGGCCGGTGACACTGTCATCGTTTCGTCATCGGAAGTCGTCAGTCCCATCGCGGTGCGCTACGCCTGGCAATCCAACCCCAAAGCCACGCTCTACAACGGCGCCGGCCTTCCCGCCGTCCCCTTCGACAGTGAACGCACGCCAGCCACGCGAGCACTCTGACGTGCGGATTCGAGCGCGATGATTACAGGTTAGGCATGCCCTTGAACATCGCAGGCGCCGTCCTCTTTTGCACGCTAGCGGTGATTCCTGCCGTCGCGGTTGAGCAGCCGGCGCTGCAGCATGGGCCCACGACCGCTCTCGCCGGCGTGGTCGGTCGATTCGATCATTTCGCCGTCGATCTCAAAACCCAGCGGATGTTCGTCGCGGCGCTGGGCAACGATACCGTCGAAGTCATTGATGTCGCCGCGAACAAGCGGCTGCAGACGATCCGCGACGTCCGGAAACCGCAAGGCGTCGCCTATCTTGCCGCTCAAAACCAAATCGTCGTCGCGAGCGGCGCGGACGGCACGGTGAAGTTTTTCAACGGCGCCAGCTACGAGATCGAGCACACGCTGACGGGGCTCAACGACGCGGACAATGTGAGGTTCGATCCACACACGTCCTTTCTCTACGTGGGCTTCGGCGATGGCGCGCTCGCTGAAATCGACGCCATCACCACCAGGCAAACCGCCATCATCCCACTCGCCGGTCATCCGGAATCATTCCAGCTGGAACAGCATGGCTCGCGCATCTTCGTCAACGTACCCGACGCGAGGCATCTTGCCGTCGTTGATCGAACGACTCACCGCGTCATCGCCACCTGGCCCATGAACGACGTTCGGGCGAACTTCCCCCTCGCACTCGACGAAGCGAATCATCGCCTGTTCGTCGGCTGCCGACAACCGTCGCGACTCGTCGTGTTCGATACCGAGTCGGGTCGGCGGGTCGCCGACCTCGCCATCTCGGGCGACACCGACGATCTATTCTATGATAATACACGAAAACGCATCTACGTTTCGTGCGGTGCCGGGTTCGTCGACGTGATCGATCAGGTCGACGCGAATCGCTACACCGCTCGAGAACGAATCCCGACCTCGGCAGGCGCGCGGACCTCCACTTTCGTTTCTGAACTCCGACATCTGTTCATTGCCGTTCCACACACCGGCAATCAAGACGCGGAGATCCGCAGCTATCAGGTTCAATGAGTGAACACGTTGCCCGGCAACCGCCGGCATCGGGGTCCACCTTTTGATCGAGAGAAGGCGAGCCGCTGAGTAAGATCCGGTCGATGGTGTTCGCGGGCTTCACCGTCCTTGTCAGGTGCGACGGGTTCGCCACAGTGTCTGACTTCAAACCGCATCCGTGATGCCTTGGCTTTCAGTCGAGGTAAAAACCAGGACGCTCCTTTTCCGATATGCTCCAGATCTCCCTCGACCAGCCCGGCAAGTTTTCCGCGTCCGATGTGCCGGAGCCAAAACTGAACGCAGGAGAAGCGTTGGTGCGCGTTCACCGCATCGGCGTTTGCGGAACGGATCTGCACGCGTTTGCGGGCAATCAGCCCTTCTTCAACTATCCGCGCGTCCTCGGTCACGAACTCGGGGTGGAAGTCCTCGACACGGGCACCGAACCGAACGGTCTGCAGATCGGCGACCGCTGCTCCGTCGAGCCGTATTTGAACTGCGGGCACTGTGTCGCCTGCCGGCGCGGCAAACCCAACTGCTGCACGCAACTCAAAGTGCTGGGCGTGCATGTCGACGGTGGGATGCGCCCTCTCCTCGCTGTTCCGGCGCGAAAGCTTCATGGCTCGACGAAACTGGATTACGAGCAACTCGCCCTCGTCGAAACGCTCGGCATCGGCGCTCATGCCGTGGAGCGAGCCGAGCCGACAGAAAAGGATTTCATCCTGATCATTGGCGCCGGTCCGATCGGCCTGAGCGTGATTCAGTTCGCGCTCGTGACGGGCGCGACGGTGGCGGTGATGGATATCAGTCCGTCGCGTCTGGCGTTTTGCCGACAGATCGGCGTGAAGCATACGATCGTCGCAGGTCCCGAGGCAGCGGCGGAGTTGAAGGCGATCGGTGGCAACGAACTGCCAACGATCGTGATCGACGCCACGGGCAATCCGAAGTCGATGGCGGGCACCTTCGACCTCACCGCTCACGGCGGCCGCATTGTATTCGTGGGACTGTTTCAAGGTGACCTCGCGTTCAACGATCCAAATTTCCATCGTCGCGAGCTCACGCTTTGCGCCAGCCGCAACGCCGTGCCCGCCACCTTTCGGTCGATCATCACGCTGATCGAGGCCGGCAAGATCGACACCCGCCCATGGATCACCCATCGCTTCGCGCTCGTCGACACCCCGAGTTATTTCCCGAAGGAAATTTCCGCCAACCCGAACGTGCTGAAAGCCATGATTACGCTGTCGTGATCGATCGCCAACCGGTTCTCGCGGTGCGTGAGCGAACAAGAAATCCCGGAGCGGTTAAGCTCACTGCCGCTCGTGACGCCCGTCGTTCACCGGTTTTTTGCACGGGTGAGCGCGTGGCCAAATCCAGCCAGCACCCATGAATCCGACACGGGCCGCGACGCTGCTCAAGTTTGCGAATGAAACGTTCGACGTGCTGGTAATCGGCGGCGGAATTGTGGGCGCGGGAGTGGCGCGGGATGCCGCGCAGCGGGGACTCAAGGTTGCGCTGGTCGATCGCTACGATTTCGCGTTCGGCACCAGCAGCCGCTCGAGCCGTTTGCTGCATGGTGGGCTTCGCTACCTCGAACAAGGACATCTCCGGTTGGTCAGGGAGGCGAGTCGCGAGAAAAAGACGCTCCGCGATATCGCCCCCCATCTTGGCGAGCCGCTCGGGTTTGTTTTCCCGGCCTATCGCCGGAATGGCCGCCCGCTGTGGCAGCTGAAAATCGGCGTGAAGCTATACGATCTGCTCTGCCGCGGGAAAAATTTCGGACCGTCTCGTGGGCTCAGCCCATCGGAGACTCTGGGTTTGTTGCCGGGCCTCGATCAGAACGGTCTGCTGGGTGCGGTCCAGTACTACGATGCGCTCACAAATGATGCTCGGCTCGTTATCGATACGTTGCGCTCGGCGGCACATCATGGAGCTGCTGTCTCTAACTACGTCCGCTTCGACTCCGCAAAACGCGACGGCGCCTGGCTCTGCTCACTCCGTGACGAGCCCAGCGGTCAGTCGCTGACATTGCACGCGCGGACGATCGTCAATGCCACCGGCCCGTGGGCGCAGCAAATCGAGCACAGCCAGGTGAAGCTTCGCCTGAGCAAAGGCATTCATCTTGTGATGGACGGATCACGCCTGGGCATCACTGCTCCGCTCGTTCTCGCCGAGGGCAGCCGTATCCTTTTTGTCATTCCGTGGGGTCAGCGCGTGATCATTGGCACGACCGACACGGATTATTCGGGGCGGCCGGAAGACGTGACGGTTGAACCCAGCGATATCGCGTACGTGCTCAACGCCGTGAATGGATCATTTCCAAAACTGCGGCTGACGGTCGCCGATGTGATCAGCACATGGGCAGGCGTTCGCCCGTTGATCGCAGACCCGCACGGCGCGCCCTCTGACATCTCGCGAGCACACGAGATTCATACGCCAGAGCCCGGTTGGTGGGATGTTGCGGGCGGAAAATTGACGACCTATCGCCTCATGGCTGAACACACGGTCGACCAACTCTGTCGTCATCTCATGGGGCGCGACGTCAAATGCCTCACGGCTGAAACCCCGCTGCTGCCGCCTGACGAACGACGCTTCAGCAACGTCGTTCCTTCCGCAATCTCACGAGAAGCGGTCGAGCATTTTGTCACGAACGAGTGGGCCCTCACCCTCGCAGACGTCATGGTGCGCCGCAGCAGCTGGCAGTTCTACCATCGCGATGCTGAACAGCGCGGACCGGAAGTCGCAGCCTGGATGGCAGAGCTGTCCGCCGGGGAACCAAGCCGGGACTGATGCCTTTGCCTGCAGCGATGAAAGTTCAGCTTCGCTGAACATGCTTTTCCCGAGCCTGGCCGATCCGCTGCCTGAGCTGAACTCATAGGGTCGGCGCGTGGCCGCGCTCGTTTATCTCGACTGATTCGCCATTTCACGGAGGAAGCTGTCGATCAGTGCTTTTTCGTAACGGAGCGGATCGTCACGATTGATCGGTGTGGCTGTAAATTCGAACGAGTTGTCGATCAGCCGGCGCTCACCTTGCGAACGCACGGCACCGGTCGAATCCATCAGGCGGTAGTTGAGTGTGATCCGTGGAGGATAGATTGATCTCACGATCCGCACATCCTGGAATTGTGGTCCGTGCTCGGGTTCGAACTGCCCGGCCAGATCTACGTCGGTGATCGTGAGCGACAACCGATATCCGGCCCGGACACGCTGTGAACCCGCGCGTTCGATGTACTCCCGCAGGTCATTCAGATATCCGGGATCAGCACCCTGCAGCGCAGTGTAGCTCCGTCCCATATCGGTGAATTGGTCTGGGGACTGGTAGCTCACCTCCACCGTGCCGCCGCCTCCAGTTTGATCCGTCGCGCATGAGATCGCGAGTCCGGCCGACAGCAGCAGCACGAGTCCTGCACGTAAATTGATCATCGCGTAAGATGGCAGGGGTGCGACGCGTCCGCAAATCTCGCGAGATCGGGACGCGTCCCTCTCGCACGTTCAGACGCACCCCGATCGAAGCCTCCGCGGGCGAAGTGATGTTCTACGAAAACCGACACCCAGCGATTTCTGCCGCAACCAACGACACCGGTGAAAAACCTGCTCCTCGCCGGGGCGCACACCAAAACCGAAGCTGACGTTTGGAGCATCGAAGCAGCCGTCGAAAGCGGCCGGCGGGCCGCTCGGGGCCTCGATCCCGACGTGAAAGTGATTTCTCAATACACGCCTCTCTGGCTCCGCGTGCTCGGTCGCCTTGATGACGTGTGTTTCAGGTGGCACGGCCCACACGTGATGGACCTTTTGCTCGGTGCCCTGCTGCTGCTCCTCGCTGCGGGGGTGGTCGCAATGTTCCGCCGCTGAGCGTGAGCGCGACGTCGGCGCCACATTCAACGAGGAAGCACTACGGACAGCACATCTGGCCCTTGGCGAGTGTCAGAAATTTGGAGGCGTCTTCTCGCGAGGCGAAACGGAAATCCATTCTGAGATGCCCGTCTGGATACTGCCCCACGGACGAGGAAAGATGTTGCAGGGTCGCGCCGGAAAGCGGTCCGGCATCGCCGAGTGTTTGAGCCAGTTGGGACATCGACGTGCGTGGCGGAACGTTTAACTCAACCACGACGAACCGGCCGGCGGAAATACAGGTACCCGAAAGTTGCCGGGCTGAGAGACGCAACTGGAGATCTTGTGCATCTTCAAAGCAGATCGGGGTCAGCATTCCTCCACGGTCTACTCGTCCGCGTTTGCTGCCGGCGTATTGTGCTGCTGGAAGTGGCTCAGGACGCTGATCGTTGCGTGCGAGTATTACCGAGGCCGACAGGTGACACCCTGCCAGCCAACGGCGAATCGGGGCTTCGCGGAAGCAGTTGCACGGCGCAGAATGCCCGTCCGCTCAATTGTTGGACTAAAATTGGTCATGACCGTCGAAGGCGGTGCATTTGGTCGCGCGCAAGGTGCTGGCGAATCGCGCTAAAAGGAGCGTCCGCAAACCGGATTAAAGAAAAATCGTTCGACCTTATAGAATGTATTCCACTCACTTCTCGCGACCTCTGGCGCCGCGTATTCCGTGGACCAGCCAAACCAAGGTTATCCAACCCCCAAACATGCAACTACGCTCTCTGCTATTGTCTGCTATCGCGGCGCTACTTTTGCCGCTTTCGCTCCAAGCCCAAACCACGGAGGCCCCCGCGGCCGAAGACCGAGATGTCAGTAAGGACGAGCCGGTGCTTCTCCCTGAATTCTCCATTAGCGCCGAAAAGGACACCAGCTATGTGGGCAAAACCTCACTGAGCTCGACGCGTATCGCGGTCGATATCATGGAGCTACCGCAGTCGGTGAAGGTGCTCAACAGCTCATTCCTTAAAGCTGTCAATCCGTTCAACATGGCCGATGTGTTGAACTACACTGGCGGCGCCCAGAACGGTGCGCTCAATTGGACGCCCGGTCGTCTTGCCATCCGTGGATTCTCCGGTGACGGCGATTACACCGACAGCTTTGCGCCCCCTGCGGCGACGGTCGTCGATCCCGTTGCCTTCGAGCGGTTCGAAGTGATCAAGGGCCCATCGAGCATCTTCCTCGCCGCTGACGGTTCCCCCGGCGGTCTGATTAATAAGATCACCAAGAGCCCGCTCTCAACCCAATCGACCACGATCAGTGCCCAGACCGGCATCTATGATGCGAATCGCGTTTCGATCGACAGCACCGGTCCGCTCTTTGGCAGTAAGAAGCTGCTCTATCGCATGATCGGCGCCATGCAGTACTCCAACGGCTACTACGATGCGACCTACATGCACCGTCTTACCCTGATGCCTGAAATAAGCTACCAGTTCAGCGCGGACACGAAGATCGAGCTCAAGGCGCTTTACGTAAATGCAGTCTGGCCTTCCTACAACGGCCTCATGCTGGACCCACGCACAATGCAAATATGGGACGTGCCGTACACCCGGTCCTCCTCCGAAGACGCGCCCTACAATTGGCGCCGTGACCACGTGAACCGCGTTTGGGCGAATTTCACCAGCCGTCTGAACGAGTTCGTCGCTTTGCGTATTTCAGCGATGAACGCCTACGACAAAGCCGAGCGGCTGGAGTCCCTTGCCAACACGTGGAATGACGGTGGTCGCGCATGGAATGCCGCCACTTCGCCGACGACCTACACCGGTGGCGCCTATCCCCGCACGACGACTGCCGACAATCAAGTGAACCGCTACCGGGATCTCCAAGCCGATCTGAACTTCAACTTCAAGACGGGTCCGGCGAATCACAATTTCCTCCTCGGGAGCGAAATCAGAGACCAGCCCAGTTACACGTTCAGCTACCCCGGCATCTCGTCACCGTGGGATCCGTTCAACAAGACGACGCCAACGGTCACCGTCGACTACGGCAGAATCACCGGATGGACGGAAAACACCGACACCCTCGCCCGCGTTTACGCGCTCGAGAATCTTAAACTGATCGATGACAAGCTGATCCTTTCTTACGGCGTGACGCGCAGTCGCTCTACGCGTTCGACGCTCAACAAGCTCACGAACGTGTACAATCCGGCGGAGTTCACCGTGAACAAGAACCTCAAGCAATACGGCGTCGTCTACAAACTGTTTGACCAGTTCAACGTGTTCTACGGCTACAACGAGAACTTCGCGCTGAACGGCGTTGGCTTGCGCAACGGTGTCTCTGGTCCACTTCCACCCAAAACGGGTAAGCAGACCGAGGTCGGCATCAAGTCCACGTTTTTCAATAAGAGGCTTTCAGCCAACGTTTCTTATTTCGACGTCCAGCAGCAGAACAACACGGTGCCTTCATCACCACTCGATCCACTGAACCCCAACGTCCTCATCCCGGGCGTTATTTCCCGTGGCTTCGATGGCGACATGAGCTTCCAGGTAAATCGGAATCTCTACTTGATGGCGTCGTTCTCCTGGTTCGACGCGAAGTCGATCCTCGGGCCAGCCGCCACGACCTTCACGCAACCGTACACGAAATCGATCATCACCACCTGGATTCCGGTGAACAATATCTCCGAGAAGAGCTGGAGTTTGATCGCGCTGTATCGCTTCACCGAAGGCCCGCTCAACAAGCTCAACGTGAGCTTTGGTGTAAACTCGCTTGGCAAACGCGCCATCACCGACAACGCCAACCAAGTCTGGTTCGGCTACGTCAAGGGTCGTATCCTGGCCAATATGAACGCGAGCTACCGGTTGGATAAACATTGGGCGTTCGGTCTGAACGTGGACAATATGTTCAACACCTCCTACATCTACTCCGTCCGCAGCGTAAACGTCATCGTTCCCGGCCCAGAGATCAACGTGAAGGCCAGCGTGGACTACACGTTCTAATTCCAAAGCTCGTCCCGCGGGTGTCAGTTACCGCGGGACAAAGCCTCAGCGTAACTCTTGGGCAGCGGTCACTCCGATGCCCATTTTTTTGCCCAGTCGCCGAGAGGCGCCCGGCCGCGGTTCATGCGGGATTGATCGGTTGGCCCATCGTGCTGGCCAATGCTTCCAGCGGCGCCTCCACCGCAGCGGAAACGTCGGTCGAGGTTGGTGATCGCCAGTGTTGCCGCGCGACCAGGACCACGCACCTTCAACGCACCCGCTTGAAGATCAACGCGCCAACGTCCGCTGTCTCAGAAGACCGCTACCTGAATTTCCTATCCGTCTCGGCGGCAATCCTGAGTGTCGCGATCGCTTGTGGAGTGATGATCTCGGGCCCCGCCGTTTACGCGGAAGCCGATCGGGCAATCGTGCCGTTCGCGGCACTGCCCGCGCGCGAGGTTTCGCCCGAGGTCATGCAACGTATTTTTGGTGAAGTTCAAACGCCGCACAAATACGGCGTGGTTCTGCGCGGCGGACCGGACGAGCTCATCGATTGTCCCAGCGTATTCCGTCACGAGGGCCGGTGGTACATGATGTACATCGGCATCAAAGACAAAGTCGGCTACGAGACCCACATCGCGCGCAGCGACGACCTGCTCCACTGGGAAAAACTCGGCAAAATCCTGACGTTTCGTCACGAGGGCTGGGACGCCTGGCAGGCGGACGGCGGCATTGCGTTGTACGACTACGAATGGAACGGCACGCACACCCTCGGCCAGCACGAAGGCAAATACTGGATGACCTACATCGGCGGCGCGCTGAAAGGTTATGAGCCCGATCCCCTCGCCATTGGCATCGCGTCGACCTCGAACCCAATGGAGATTTCAGAGTGGACGCGACAGCCCGAGAATCCGGTCCTGGCGCCAAGTCAGCCTGACGCGCGCGCTTTCGAGAAAACCACGCTCTACAAAAGCACGGTGATCCACGATCGCTCAGAAACGTTGGGCTGGCCCTTCGTGATGTTTTATAACGGCAAGGCGCCCGTGACTGGACATGAAGCGATCGGCATGGCCGTGTCGCGCGACTTCCGCACGTGGCATCGGTACGGCTCCGCACCTGTGCTCAGCAATATCGGTGAATCTCGATGGGCAATCAGTGGCGATCCGCAGCTCACTAAAATCGGCGACGTGTGGGTGATGTTTTATTTCGGCGCTTTCTGGCAACCCAACGCGTTCGACACCTTCGCCTGCTCGTATGACCTCGTGCATTGGACCAAGTGGAACGGTCCGCACCTGATTGAACCCAGCGTGCCCTACGACGAGAAGTTCGCGCACAAGCCCTGGGTGCTGAAACACGAAGGAGTTGTTTACCACTTCTACTGCGCCGTGGGCACGGAAGGTCGAGTGATCGCCCTCGCGACCTCCAATGATCTCCGCACCGCGCAGTGATGCGGCGCCGAATTGAATGAGTAGCGCGGCGTCTGCGACCCGCGTTCTGCAGCATCGCTCGCCGCCCGGCGTTGATCGCGGGTCGTAGACCACGCGCTACTCGACCCCCGGCTCAGTTGTCCGTTAGATCCATCCGTGCTGATCCGTGAAATCCGCGGTCTCCGTTTGCCTTGAAGTTTTTCGCTCGATGCGACGTCCCGTGTCGAACGACCAAACGCCCGTAATCAGCTCACAGCCCGTATTGCTCGTCGCTGACTTTCTCCATCCAGTCGACCTGTTTGCCATTCACATTTTCCTGCAGCGCAATGTGGGTCATCGCGGTGGTTGGGCTGGCGCCGTGCCAGTGTTTTTCGCCAGGTTCAAACACCACGACATCGCCCGGCCGAATGTCTTCGACGGGGCCGTCCCAGCGTTGCACGCGGCCGAAGCCCGATGTGACGATGAGCACTTGGCCGACGGGATGCGTATGCCATGCGGTACGCGCGGCGGGTTCAAACGTCACGGTATTGCCGGACGTGCGCGCAGGATCTTTGGCTTGAAACAACGGATCGATTCGCACCGTACCGCTAAACCAATCCGCCGGGCCTTTGGTGGAGGGCTGTGAGCCACTTCGTTTGATTTCCATATGGATTTCCTGGTTCAAATTGAGAGATGCGCACAAACAGATGCCCAAAACGATCGAGAGCGCCAACCCGCAGATCTGGCAGAGGTAGGGGCGATCATCCCTGATCGCCCGTGCATTACGGGCGCTCGTGCTCCCGATCGCATTCCGACGTAGGTCAGCGCGCTTGCGCGCGCTCCGAATGCTTGGCTCGAACTCTGTGTCTTGGGTGGCCCATGGCTGCCTTCCGCGCGGGAAAATCGTCGGTCGAGCCCGACGATGGCTAAGACGGTATTGGGCCACCGCACTCCAGAACGGAACGATCGACGAGCGGCGCGCGCAAGCGCGCTGACCTACGTAGCTGGCCTTCGATCCCCACGCCACACCAGCCGTCGGCCGCATCGGTCCGAACGAACGTAGGGGCGGCCCTTTTGCACCAGTCTCGTGCACGCCGCCCCACCGAATCTTCCCTCGCCTTCTGTCAGCCCGGCGCTGTTCGCTCCGGTGACGACCGAATATTTTTTCGTCCTCAAAATTTATTCTCGCCCGCTTCGCGTCCCGAACTCTGTGTCGGCCCCAGTACCCTCGTGACAAACCTGCCCCAATCCGCGTTTCGTGCCTGGCTGCTGGTCGCGCTGTTTCTGTGCGCGTCGCAGCTGAAGGCGAATGCCCGTTTCACGACCGACCGCGAAGCGATCGATCGCGTCATCGAGCTCATCGATCGCCGTCTCGCTCTCATGCCCGAAGTGGCCGCCGGGAAATTCCGCCAACAGAAACCGATCGCCGATCCGGCCCGCGAGCACGAGGTGATCGAACAATCCAGCGCCGACGCCGAAGCCATCCATCTCGATCGCACCGCGGCGGAAGCGTTCTTTTCCGCGCAAATCGCACTCGCGCGCGCCGTGCAGACCCAGCTGTTCGAAGACTGGCGCTCGCGCCATGAAACTCCGCCCGCGACGCGTGATCTCGCCACGCAGATTCGCCCGCAGCTCGATGCCATCGGGCGCGGGTTGCTCACGGCCGTCTATCTCGCGAGCACGGCCCTCTCAGATGTACCCGCGGCCACCCTGCACGAGCGCACGACGCGCTTGCTCCACCATCCGGGCGCGACTCAGGCCCTCCTCGATGATCTCGCCCGCGCGCTTGTGGCGATGCGTATCACGGCCGATGCGACATGGGACTCGGTTCAACGCGTCGGCGCTCTCCGCGTTGGCACCACGGGTGACTATGCCCCTTTTTCCGATGACCACGGTGGCACCCTCCGCGGCATCGACGTCCACCTCGCCGAGGACGTGGCCAAATCGTGGGGCGTGACCGTCGTGTTTGTGCACACGAGTTGGCCGACGTTGATGCAGGATTTGGAGCGCAGGCGCTTCGATCTCGCTGCGTCCGGCATCAGCATCACTCCGGAGCGCGCGCAACATGCCGATTTTTCGACGCCCTATATTTTCGATGGCAAGATGCCGATCGCCCGGCGGGAGAACGCGGCCAGGTACTCGTCCCTGGAATCCGTTGATCAACCCGGTGTCCGCGTCATCGTGAATCCGGGCGGCACGAACGAACGGTTTGTCCGCGAGCACCTCAACCAAGCCACGATCGTCGTCCATCCGGACAACCGCACGATCTTCGACGAAATCGTCGCCGGTCGCGCCGACCTGATGATCACCGACAGCATTGAAGTCCGACTCCAGTCCCGCCGGCATCCCGAGTTACAGGCGACGGTCGCCGAGCCTTTCACCCGCGTCGGCAAAGCGATCCTGCTGCCGCACCGTTCCGACCTGACGCCACGAGTCGATGCCTGGCTCGCTCCGAAGATTGCGCACGGCGAAGTGACCGAAGCGGTGGCAGACGAGTTAAGCCGTACCCCGTAACCAAAACGTTAGGACGTGTGCGTGGGCAGGAATGGCCGGCAATTACGAGGAGTTCGATCCACCACCGATTACGCAGATGATCACGAATAGGAAACGCGATGGATCGGATCGTTCTTCTTCTCAAGGGGACCACGCCGCGGAACTCGTCCCAATACGATCCTGACCTTTGCGACCTCCGCGCTCGTTGCGTGAGGCAAGCTCGGCCGGATGCGTTGCCGCAATTTCTGCCTCACGCAAAGGGCGCAGCGGTCGCTAAGGATCGGAATCGCTGTATTTCAGCTGCGTGGCTCGCTCCGGAAGGAGCGAGATTCCGATTGCGATTCCCAACCGTAGAGTGCCTCACGCAGAAGGCCGCAGAGGTCGCAAAGGATCGGGATCGCTTGATTTCAGCCTCGTGGCCCACTGCGGGAGCAGCGGGATTCTGGTTCCAATCTCCCATCCGCGCCCATCCGCGAAATCCGCGGTCGGATCGAAACATCGAGCAATACGCTGAAACATCATCAACAGGTGGAATCCCGTTAGCATCCTCTCCAAATCGACTCCGCTCCGCCCTGTAGCCCGCTCCGGGAGGAGCGGGATTCCGCTTCCTATGTCCCATCCGTTCGCATCCGCGAAATCCGTGGTCGGATCAAAAAAATTGATCGCGGTCAGTTCGTAAGGATCGATCAACCGTTCGACCCGTTCGCCGAGTGCATCCGTGTACTCCCGATCGGAGCTCTACTCCCAAGCTCGATCAAAACACTCCCGCTCCTCCCGGAGCGGGCCACGAGTTCCATCCCATCCGTGCCCATCAGTGAAATCCGTGGTAGATCGAAATCCCGGCGCTTGTCGTCCTCGATAGCCCGCGATCGCAACCGTGCTCACTCGAATGAGAGTACGCCGCCAACCTTGAAGAAATTCCGCACCTCAGTCTTGTGCAGGACATGCCATTACCCCACCCCGTCGGTTTGCGTCGATTCTTCCTCGGTCTCGCTCTCGTCGTCTGCGCGTCATCACTTTCCGCGGCCGCGCCCGTGTTGCCCGTTGCGACCGTGAACGAAGGTCAGCTCCAGGGTGTGGCCGGCGTCGACCCATCGATCACCGTCTTCAAAGGCATTCCCTACGCCGCGGCTCCGGTCAGCCCGCTCCGTTGGCAGCCGCCGCAACCGCCGCACGCCTGGCAGGGCGTCCGCACAGCGAATACATTTGGCGCCAGCCCGATGCAGGCGAATCAACGCTCCTTCGGTCCTTGGACGGAAGAGTACATGTTCCGCAACGACGTCAGCGAAGACTGCCTGTTTCTGAATGTGTGGACCCCCGCGAAGCACCTGACCGATCGCCTGCCGGTCTTTGTTTATATTCCGGGTGGCGCTTACTCCAGCGGCTCCGGCGAAGTGCTCCTGTATGATGGCGAAGGCTTGGCGAAGAAAGGCATCATCGTCGTCACGATCAACTACCGCGTCGGCGTATTCGGATTCCTGGCTCATCCCGCGCTGACCGCGGAATCAACACATCATGCCTCGGGCAACTATGGGTTGATGGACCAAATTGCCGCACTGCGCTGGGTGAAGAATAATATCGCCGCGCTCGGAGGCGATCCCGCACGCATTACCGTGTGCGGCCAGTCAGCCGGCGCTGGCTCGGTGCATTATCTGACAATTTCTCCCGAAGCCCGTGACCTTTTCCAGCGAGCGATCGCCCAGAGCGGACCAGGACGACACAATGATACCGCGCCCTCACTCGCCGCAGCCGAGGAGCAGGGACGCAAATTCACCTCAGCCATTTCCGGCGCATCCCTCGCCGAACTGCGAGCCTTGCCCGCCGCCGAACTCTTCACCCGGTACCAGGCGAGTGCCATTCGTTTCCGGCCGAACGTGGACGGCTGGATTGTCCCCGATCAGGTGAAGACGGTCTATGAACGCGGTCAGCAGATCGACGTCCCGTTGCTCACCGGCTGGACGGCCGACGAAGGCAGCGCGCAAAATGGGTATGGGATCAGCACGGTTGCAGAGTTTGCCGCGCGCGCGACAAAGGACTTTGGTGATCGCGCCCCGGACTTCCTCGCTTTGTATCCGGCGTCGTCTGACGCCGAGGCCGGCGCGGCGTCCAAACAACGTCTCCGCGACGGCGCGCGCGCCGAGTTGTACTGGTGGACGAATCTCCGGGCGAAGAAAGGTCACGCGAAGGACTGGGCGTATTTCTTCGATCGCGCGATTCCCTGGCCCGAACATCCCGAGTATCAGGCGTTCCACTCCGGCGAGCTGCCGTATTCGTTCAACAATCTGCATCTGATGCAGCGCCCGTGGGAAGAGGTTGACCGACGGCTCGCCGATCAAATGTCCAGCTACTGGGCTAACTTCATCGCCACGGGCAACCCGAACGGTCCAGGTCTCCCGCACTGGCCGGAAGAAAGCGACCAACTCCTCCGGCTCGCCACCGAAATTCGCGCGGAGCCCGTACTGTCGCAGGACAAACTGAAATTCTTCCTCAGCGACGCGAAAGAGTGATCGGCGGTTAGTCTGCGATCGGCTGCTGGACGCGATCGAAAGGTAGCGCGGCGTCTCCGCCCCGCGTTCCTCCGACGACGGACCGCCTCACGCAGCCAGCGCAGCGGCCGCAACGGTTTGAACGCGTTCTTAAGGAGCCATCAAATCCCGCTCTTGCGCCGACCCGGCCACGTATCCGATCACAGTCCGGATCGATCCCTCTTATCTGTGTGATCTGCGAAATCCGTGGTCTCCGGAGGTTTTCAACGCGGGTCAGAGACGCCGCGCTACCTATAAATCCTCACCTCCAAAAACTCCCCGTTCGGTCAAAACCTCGGTCCGAGAGTTGCTCTCGGCCTCATCATCGCGAAGGTGGGCGCCTCACATGCCAAGCCGCCCGTCCGAACGCGTCATCCTGCTGGTGTTAGCAGCGATCCAATTCACCCACATCATGGACTTCATGGTCATGATGCCGCTGGCGCCGCAGTTAATGCGCGAGCTGAATCTCGGGGCCGGGCAATTCAGTGCACTGGTGGCTGCTTACTCGATCGCGGCCGGAGTGGTCGGCCTCTTAAGCGCACCGTTCATCGATCGGTTTGATCGTCGCACGCTGCTCCTGTTTGCCTACGCCGGATTCACCATCGCGACGCTCCTCTGCGGTCTCGCCTCCAATGCCCACACCCTCTTGCTGGCCCGCGCCATCGGTGGCGCGTTTGGCGGCGTCTCCGGCTCCCTTTGTCTGGCGATCGTCAGCGACATCGTTCCGCCCGGACGGCGCGCGGCCGGTATCGGCATTGTCATGACAGCGTTTGCCGTCGCCGCGGCGATCGGCGTGCCGGTCGGGCTGCAACTCGCCCAACACTTCGGCTGGCGGTCTCCGTTCACTTTCCTCGCGGCCGTCGGCGCCGTGGTCTGGTGCGTGGTGTTTCGCTTTGTACCTCCGGTCCGGGGGCATCTCCAAAGCGGCGCGGACAAAGGCCAGGCCTTCAAAGCCTTGTTGCGCGACGCCAATGCGGGGCGCGCCATCATCTTCATGGGGTTTATGGTGCTGGGCCATTTCAGCATCATCCCGTTGCTCTCTCCTCACCTCGTCGGCGACCTCGGATTGCCAGAGAGATACCTTTCTGTGTTCTACTTCATCGGCGGTGCCGTGAGTGTGTTCACCGCGCCACGGGTGGGCCGACTGGCCGATCGCCTCGGCCGCCAGCGCGTGTTCACGTACATGGTGGCGACGGCATCGGTCATCATCCTCGTGATCGCCAATGCCGGCCCACTCCCCGCTTGGGCGACGTTGGTCCTGGGCGGCTTTTTCTTCATGTTCGCGAGTGGGCGCTTTGTGCCCGGCCAGGCCATCGTGACGCTCGCAGT
This sequence comes from Opitutus sp., assembly GCA_039928945.1. Classification (GTDB taxonomy): domain Bacteria; phylum Verrucomicrobiota; class Verrucomicrobiia; order Opitutales; family Opitutaceae; genus Opitutus. The sequence goes on from JBDSSD010000042.1 coordinate 36,641, forward strand.
GCCCTCCTCACGGCGCGGAGCCTTCTTGAGCCTCACCAGTTGCGCGCGCGATCTGGCGTCAGGGATCAGTTCAACGCTCGGAGGGTGGATCGTCGTCAAGCAACCGAATGGGCATCTGCTTCATTTTAACTGGCTCGGCTGGACGGCCGTCACCGCCGGCGCGGTGAGCATCATCCTCGCGCGCACCGTCCGCGTGCAGGACACCGGTGCACCTTCACCCGTGAAAATGGCCGGGAAGGGTGACTCCCCCGTCATGGCATAAGGGAGCAGATGGTTGCATTTCTCGACTCGGTCGGGCTGATCCTGATACGTGCGACATCACGCGTGCTCGGCGTTTCAGGTGTCAGAATCGACGCGGGCCACGCCTGAAACCGCCCATCTCACGCTCGTTCGCAGTAGCGCCGAAGTGAATTCCGCTTTTGACTCGGCTGGCGATTCGGTTGGAAGGTCAATGCTTCCGGTTCGCGCCGTGGCTTGATTCCGAAATAATTTTGCCCCTCACCCCATGAATAAACGATTCGTTTCCCTCGTACTCAGTCTCGCTGCGCTGTCTCTCAGCGCGGTCGCTCAACCCGCTCCTGCCTCGCCTCCGCCTGCGGCGCCAGCGGTTGCAACTCCACCGGCTCTTGTCGATGCATCTGCAGCCATTCCGAGAACAGGCAACGCGCGGTTCTTCGAGCTGCATGAAGCTTTCCTCGCCCGCGCCAAGAGCGGGCCCATCGGCCTGTTGTTTCTCGGCGATTCCATCACCGAGGGCTGGGGCAAGGCTCCGCACATCTGGGAGCACTACTTTGGCAAATATCAGCCGGCCAACTTCGGCATTGGCGGCGATCAAACCCAGCACGTGATCTGGCGCCTCGAGAACGGTGAACTCGAGGGCATCAATCCCAAAGCTGTCGTCCTCATGATCGGCACCAACAACTCCGGCGCCCATACGGGCGAACAGATCGCGGATGCCGTCAAAAAGATCGTCGGGATGATCCGCGCCAAGCTGCCGCAAACGAAAGTCCTGCTGCTCGCGATCATTCCGCGCGACGCGCGGCGTAACGCCGACGGCCTCATCACCGAGGCGGCTATCTCTGACGCAGCCAAGCGCGTCGCCGCGAACGATCGAGCCAACAGTATCCTCGCGAAACTCGATGACGGCGCAAACATCCGGTTCTATAACACCAACTCCGTGTTCCTGGGTCGCGATGGTCGTATCCCGTGGAGCATTATGCCCGATCAGCTGCATCCAACCGCCGCCGGCTACCAACTCTGGGCCGAAGCGCTCGAGAAGCCCCTGGCCGAGGCCATGCGATAAGTAGAAGAGCGGAGTAGCCGACAGGGCTATTTGCTCGGTTGAAGCTTCACTTATTGGTATCTGAGGCCCACGTACCGTGCAGGGTCTCGATGGACACACGGCGATGAACCCCACTGAAAAAGCCGACGTCGCTCTCAACACGCGGCTCGAGCGGCTGCAGGCAAATCTACGCGAAACGTCGTCCGAAACCGCACGACGTTTCCTGTTTCAGTCGTTGGTGGTCTGCGTTGGGCTGGGCGAAGCGCTGACCGACTACGTCAAGCAGATCGGCGAATACGCCCAAGCGCGCTACAGCCAACTCAAGCAAACGCACACCGCGCTCACGGCCGAGCACGCAACTCTGCTGATGTCCGGCACCGAACTGCTCGAGCAGTTCAAAGCGAATCCGAACGATCGCAGTCTGCGCCAGGAAATCGATCGCGCCCAGCGCGACATGGCGGCAATCCAGAAAACGCTGCGTCGCGGCGCCGACTCGCTGCAGCGCGATCTCGCCCCGAGCATGGGCATGGTCGAGGAACTGGCGGTCACCGTGCGGCGGTTCGCTGAAGCGGGCGAGCGGTCCGACCTCAAGCGCGTGCTTGAAACCGTCGTCGAACACGTGCGCGAACTCTACCGCACCCAGCCTGACCTGCCTTCGAAGAATCTGATCGATACCCTATCGTGGGGCAAATCGGCGGTGGCAGAACTGGAGCTCACGACCGATTTCTACGAAGCCTACGCCAGTGCAGGCTATCAAGTGGTGCGTGCGATTGAGGTCATGACAATGGCCGTTTCGCAGACTCCGCCCGCGTCCGCGGACGAAATCAGCGCCCGCGCCAACGGCGCCGTCGCCATGCGGCTGAAGGCGATTGCCGAGCGGTTGGCGACCGCCCTCGCGCAGTGACTGAAGATTCGGGCCGGACTCGCAGGACGCCGGTTTGAGCGCAGAGTCCGTCGAACCAGCTCGGCCCGCATATCCGGCTCCGCCGGCGACACCTCTGCGCGAGAACGAGAACCGCCACGAGACGGAGCGACTGCTCCCGCAGATCGTTGAGCGGAAGTCGTGGCATTTTGTTTTCCCACATCGAGCTACGTTCCTCAAAGCCCTGCTGCTCTTGCGCGGCGGTCCACGCATCGTGCTGATCACCACGCCTTGGTACTTTGACGACGCGCGATCCGATCTAGATGCGCCCGCTCCGCCCCACGTTACCGACCAGGTCATCGCACGGGTGGAGAAGTGAACCCGGGAATTGACGGGCCAATGTTTTTTCTCGTGCGTTGAAGGTAACACTGGACCGGACGAGACACTTATCCCCTATTGTTGGCACGGCGCCTGGCGGTGCTGTCTTTTATCGAACATGCGCACCTCACCTCTCGTTTCCCAGATCTTCACCGCTGACCCGTCCGCGCACGTGTTCGACGGCCGCATCTACATCTATCCTTCGCACGACCTGCCTGACGATCTGCCCGAAAATGATTTCGGCGACCAGTATGCGATGACCGACTATCACGTGCTCTCGCAGGACCATCCGGAAGCTCCCGCGGTGGATCATGGCGAGGCATTGCATCTGCGTGACGTTCCGTGGGCAGGGCGGCAAATGTGGGCTCCGGATGCCGCCTATCGCAACGGCCGTTACTACCTCTACTTCCCGGCCAAAGATAAGAACGACATCTTCCGGATCGGAGTCGCGACTTCATCCCGGCCGGAAGGTCCGTTCAAAGCCGAGCCCAAACCGATCGAAGGCAGCTTCAGCATCGACCCGTGCGTGTTTCAGGCGGCGGACGGTGAGTTCTATATTGTTTTTGGCGGAATCTGGGGCGGTCAGCTGCAACGCTGGCAAAGCGGTCGCTATGATCCTGAGGGACGGGAGCGGCAGGACGCCGAGTTGGCGCTGTGCCCGAAAATCGCGCGCCTCACCGCCGACATGCTGCAGTTTGCAACAGCTCCGCAGGACGCCGCTATCCTGGATTCGGACGGCAGCCCGCTCAAGGCGAGTGACTCGAAGCGACGGTACTTTGAAGGCCCTTGGGTGCACCGGTACCGAGACCTGTACTACTTATCGTACTCGACCGGCGACACCCATCTCCTGGTGTACGCGACGAGCGCGAACCCGACCGGACCGTTCACTTTCCGCGGCCAGATCCTCACGCCTCCCATTGGCTGGACGACTCACCACTCGATTGTCGAGCACGGTGGCCGCTGGTGGCTGTATTATCACGACTCCTCGCTTTCCGGCGGTGTCTCATCGAAACGCTGTGTCAAAGTTCAAGAGCTCTTCTACGCACCCGACGGATCAATCCGTCTGATGGAACCGTGACCGCGATGGAGAATCGCGCCCACCGCATCGTGCAAACGCCACCACGGATTGCACCGATCGCTACGAATCCGACGTAGGTCAGCGCGCTTGCGCGCGCTCCGGTGATGGGGTTCGAAGAATCACGCTTAGTGCCGATATCCCCAGAGCGCGCGCGAGCGCGCTGGCCTACTCGATCCGATTTCCGTCTACGAATGACGCAAGACGCTTCATCTCATCCTCTGATCGGATCGAGCCGAAGAATATATTCCTCCGTGTCTTCGCCTCGGCCGGGAGCAAAACCTTTGTCGGTTCCAACGATTTTGAAGCCGCATTTCTGCAGCACTTTGACCGACCCGACGTTGTCCGCTGCGACCCGAGCGCCGACCGGTCGGTCTGCAACCAGAATGAGCATTTGTTGTAACGCGTGAGTCGCTATTCCTCGTCCCCAGAATTCCCTGCCCAGCCAATAAGTGACTTCGGGATGTCCCTCATACGGGTAGCACGAAATATAACCAACGACCTCACCGTCGGCCACAATCGTCCGGCTGAGGTTTTGTGACGCTTTCAGGATTTTCTCCCAATGGGCGGAGAACACCGCTTTGTCCGATCGATCTTGCGCGACGAATGCCGCCAACCTAATCGCTTCCCCATCGAGTTGTTGCTCGTAGAAAATTTCAAGGTCCGACGCCTCGACTGGCCTGAGCGTGATACTCTCAAACGCGCTCATGGTTTGTTGGCAGACGCTGATGTCATCTCCACCTGGCGCGGGTTCACGGGTTTTTCGGTTTGTCGAAATTCTCCGGAGCAAGATTCTGTTCCGAACGTCCTGAAACCGCTGCAGCGTGACTCAGCGACGGCGTCTCGGCGCCGGTCGCGGCAGCGCCTCGTTCGATGCTCCTTCCAGCCGTACGCGTTTCTTCATGTCCACGTAGGCGGTTTCAATCAGCTGCGTGAGCGCAGCCGCATCCACGTCGACACCCGGCCTGAGCTTCACATGCCGCATCAACTTGCCCGTGCCCTCGAGCAATCCGTTCGGATCGGCGAGCTCGGCCCCTCGAAAAAAGCCGACGTTCACGTAATCCCGAAACGCATTCACGTACGCTGGGCCGCTTGTCAGGCAATGAGCGTCAAGCCCACGGTGGTCTGGCCGGTTCGACGTAGGCCAGCGCGCTTGTCGCGCGCTCCGAGGCTCCAACCGCGTCAATTCAAGGTCGGAGGCTGCACGTGAACCTGCAGATTGATCGGCCGGTAAGCAGTTACGGACTCCCGCTCCTCCCGGAGCGGGCTACACGAGCGGGCTACGTTTCCGCGCGCGCAAAGCCACGCCACTCAGCTGAAGGGACGACCTCCGTGTCGTCCGATCGAACGCTCTTTCTTCCCCGCGCCTCTACGCCTTCAACCCTGTTGCCGAACGCGCCGACAACTCGCCACGCAGCCAAACGTTCCGAATGCCGCGGTCACTCCGAGCCACGCAAGCGATCCGATCCCAGCCACCGTTGAGCTCGCAGACCCGCCGCACAGTTCCGGACCGCTGAGGCCGAGCGCTGTCCCGAAGCCGCCGTATGCGAGCAGACAAAGGACACACTTCGGGGTCAGCGCGAGCAGCGCCGCTGGTCCCAGCCAGCGGGCGACTCGGCGGGATCCCCGCAAGAGCTCAACGCGCAGCGGCGACATCGGCGGGCTGATCGTAGCTGTCATGATAACGCACCCAATCCATCTTGTAGAACTTAGTGGGTTCCTCGTCGCGGCCCTTGGGCATCAGATCGAGGATCGTGTAGGTGCCCATGAACTGCTCCACCCCGCGTCCATACGTCGAATACGTGTGATAGATCTCACCCTTCGCGTCCCTCGCAAAAACGCTGAAGCCGGGCGCCTCGTCGTTCGGAAATTCCGTGAGTCCGAAGTTATAGTACACCGTCTTTCGCGCCATCTCCTCCTCCGTGAACGACACATGGTAGTCGTAGTTGAAGTCGTTGCCATGCGACGACACCCAGTTGAAGTTCCACCCCATCCGCTGCTTGAACGGAAGGATCTCCGCGACGGGCGCACGCGAGATGACGGCCAGCGAAACGTCCCGCGCCTGCAAATGCGGCACGGTGGGCACCAGATGATCGGCGATGAAGGAACAGCTGGGGCAGCCCTCGCTCCAATCCGGGCCCATCATGAAGTGATAAACCGCGAGCTGGCTGCGGCCGTTGAACAAGCGGGCGAGTGAGACCGGGCCCGTCAGCGATTCGAACGTGTAGGCCTTGTCCACTTTCACCCAGGGCAGTTCACGACGCCGGGCGGCGACGCGATCGTGCAGGCGGGTCAGTTCTTTTTCTTCGTGGAGGAGTTCGCGACGGGCCTCGAGCCATTTGTCTTCAGCGACGACGGACGGTTTTTCGAATGAGTTGGTTTTCATTTTTGGACGTTGGATTGTATTCTAGTTATAACGACTGAGTGGTTGGGTTCTCGACTGGAGAGGGAGAAATTTGAACAAGGCAGTGGCCTTGGGTTGTTAACGTGCGACCCGACGAGGTGCTCTTAGCTAGACCGGTTGCGCTTGTTCGGTGTACCGATCCGTGGCTCCGAACTTAACCACCGACGAATCCGGTTCGGCGGGTTGCCATCGGCGTTCATCCGTGTCCATCCGTGGTTGAATTGATTCGAGGTGGCGGATTTCAAAGCCAAACTTTAACCACGGATGAACACGGATAGACACGGATGCGGGCTCGAACGTTTTCCAACGGTGGTTTCAACGTGATTCAGCTCTGTGCGGCGATGCGGGCTTTTTCGTACTCGGGCTTGAGTTTCATCAGCGTCGGCCAGAATGGCGGCGGCGGTGTGCCCTCGAGCAGCGCGATCAGCTGAGCGACATGCGTGTGCCAGCCGGAAGCAAACTCATGCATGTACGGCAGGTCGCCTCCCGTGGAGCGGTGCGTCAGGACCAGCAAAACATCTTTGCCCTGCGCCGTGAGTTGAAAAATCGCCTCCGACTCACCGTCGCTGCCGAACGTGAACGCGAGCAGGTGCGGTGGTTCACAGCGCGTGACAATGCCATCGAACGCGTGGCCGCCCTCGTGCGCCTTGATATACTCTTCGGGCGGAGTTTCAGCGGGCGCGATGCAGGAGTGACGGAACTCGAGCCGCACTTTGCCGCCGACGCGCTGCTCCATCGGACCGCTCGCGAACCAGCGCGCGCGTTTTTCCGAGTCAGTGAGATACTCCCAGACTCGCTCAATCGGACCGGGCAGCGTGCGCACGATTCGTACTTCCGCGGGCCCGGTAAACTTTCCGGGTTGGTCGTTGTTTTTCATGAGAAGGATTTGGATCGGTGACGAAGCGAAGCAGCGGGAACGATCGACGCGTTCAGCGCTTCAGCTCAGCCGAAAGGAGCTTCTCGTATTCCGCCACGAGTCGGTTGTGCTCCGACCAGAACGCCGGCCGAGGCGTACCTTCGAGCTGCGAAAGAAGATGCGCCAGGTGAATATGCCAACCCGAAGCGTAGTTGGTGAGCTCGGCCTCTTCTTCGGCCCCGCGCACCCGGTGCGTGAGCACGAGCACCACGTCCTTGCCCTGCGGCGTCAACTCGAAGGTCACCTCGGATTCTTCACTGCCAAACGTGTACGCGAGCAGCTTCGGCGGTTCGCAACGGAGCACGCGGCCCTCGAACGTCACGCCCGGGTCCTGCACGTGAGCATATTTCGCGGGCGGTTTTTCGTTGGGAGCGATGTTCTTGTGCACCATGGCAAACTCGACTCGCCCACCCGCCTTCTGCTCCAGCACGCCGCCGCAAAACCAGCGGGCGCGTTTATCGGGTTGAGTGAGGTAGTCCCAGACTCGCTCGATCGGACCGGGCAGCGTGCGCACGATGCGAACTTCAGTGGGACCGGTGAATTTTCCTGGTTGATCGTTGTTTTTCATGAGGAAGATTTCTTTTTCGTATTCTTGGCGTTCGCCGCATCCTCGGCGCGCAGCTCGCGCTCCAACGCATCGAGACGGCTGGACCAGATGGAGCGCGTCTTCTCCAGCCAGGCCTCGAGATCATCGAAACCCTCGGGATTAAGCGCTTGAATGCGGGACTGACCCTCAGCGCGCGTGGTCACCAGGCCGGCGTCGCGCAGCACATTGAGGTGCTGGGAAATCGCCGGCGCGCTCATATCGAATTCCTTGACGAGCTCGCCCGCGGTCCGCTCGCGCACGGCGAGCAGTTCAACAATTCGCCGCCGCGTCGGATCGGCGATGGCTAGGAGACTTTGCATACCGAACACGTTTAAGTGTTGTCTTAATTAAGCAAGAACTAAATTACAAAAAGACTCGCTGTGCCGTCTCACGAGGGGTGAGCGGCTCACAGACCGCGCTCTGCGAAAGTAGCGCGGCGTCTTCGACCCGCGGCTTGGAATGACGGATCCCATCCGTGCTTCATCAGCGAAATCCGTGGTCGGATCGAACGTTCGTTCAAGGCGCGCAAACTCTCGATCGATCTCGATCCCAATCCGACCACGGATTTCACTGATCACCACGGATAAAACCTCAAACGGCAGTCCGCTCAGAGAAGAGACGGCGTGAAACCAACCAAAAACTGTCAGTGCGAAGGAGAGATTAGCGTTTTCTTCAGTTCCTCGATCATTTCCCCAGATCCTCGAATCCTCAAACGAGCGGGTCGCAGACCGCGCTCTACTGTAGTAGCGCGGCGTCTCCGACCCGCGGCTTGGAATGGAGAAACTCCCATCCGTGTTTCATCCGCGAAATCCGTGGTCGGATCGAACGTTTGTTCAAGGCGCCCAAACTTTCGATCCATCTCAATCCCAATCCGACCACGGATTTCACTGATCACCACGGATAAAACTCGAACGGCAGTCCGTTCAGAGAAGAGACGGCGTGAAACCAACCAAAAACTGTCAGTGCGAAGGAGAGATCAGCGTTTTCTTCAGTTCCTCGATCACTTCCCCAGATCCTCGAATCCTCAATCCAGCGGGTCGCAGACCGCGCTCACCTGTAGTAGCGCGGCGTTTTCGACCCGCGGCTTGGAATGACGGATCCCATCCGTGCTTCATCCGCGAAATCCGTGGTCGGATCGAACGTTCGTTCAAGGCGCGCAAACTCTCGATCGATCCCGATCCCAATCCGACCACGGATTTCACTGATCGACCCGGATCAAACGACAAAACCCTTATGGGCAACGACCCACGCGCGCCTACATCGCGGAAACAATCTCTTCGATGGCGACGTTCGGATGCGCGCTCGCGGCGAAGAACACCTTCTCGCCTACCGTCCACGCGACGAAGCGCCACCCCTCGCGCGGATTCAGACGAACCAACGCACCCGGTTCGGGCGGCGCCTGGAAATCAGATCGCGACGCGACGATCAAATGGATCATCGGCCGAGGTGCGCCCAATACAAACGTCCAGGCGCGTCCTACCGCTGAATAGAGCGCTCGGCCCGGCGGCCCCGCGGCGCCGGGTTGAACGGAATCAGCGTAAAAACACATCAGAGACACCTGCCGTCCTTGAACATTCAGTACACGACAGCCAATGCTCTGCGCCGCCTTGAGCGATCCGGGCAGCGTAAAATCGGCCGGTGCCTGCTTGGTCTGCAGCCAGTGTTGAAGCGCAACAGGATTGCCGCTGTGACTCGATAAGGGTCGTTCCGGAAATGCAAAATAGTGCATGACCGCCTGCTGCACGTCAGTCGCCGTGATCAGTACCGTGGGCGATTTCGCCGACCCGACCCGCAGCATCGCAGCTCCCACACACAGCACCAGGGCGGCTGCGGCCGACAGCGTCACGGCGATGAAACGGCGCCGTCGCTTGGCCAGCACCCGTCCCTTGGCCAGGATCCGCCCTGCGGTCTCAGCCGCCAGGTGTTGGTTCTGATAGTACTGTCGAATCGGTGGCGGATCTTCGCTCATTGCGCTTCGGTAACAGACGAACCAGGCGGCTCGTTGATTGCGACACTTCCTGGTAAATCGGATACATTCCCCGCCGGTGAGACACTACGCCGGAGTTTCTCGAAGGCGCGGTGGAGCAAACTCAGCACGGTTCCGCGCGGCTGCGCGGTCAGCACCGCGATCTCTTCGGCTGTGTGCCCGTGCACATGATGCAAAAAGATCGCCTCGCGCTCGACCGGCCGCAGGGCTCCCAGCAGCGTCTCCAAATCGGGTTTGGTCCCCGGGTGTACGAGCGGCAATTTAGCGCACCGCCGGTCGTCCGGCTCCAGCACTTCGAACGCGATCACTTGTTTTCGACGGCAGTCATCAATGAACAGGTGCCGGACCGTGGTGAATAGCGCCGCCTGCGATCCGACTCCACCGTAGCGGCGACAAAGTTTTAGCCACGCCTCCTGGATCAGGTCCTCCGCATTCTGCCGATGGTGAGTCAGGGACAGCGCGTAGCGAAATCCGGCTTGCAGCAGGTCGGTGTCGGCAGAACGGGGGTACTCACGGCTCTCCGGCAAAATGTCCACGCACTCCTGAGAGTGCAGACGACCACCTTTTATTCCGTACGATGCTCCGATCCGGAAAACAAAGGGAAATCTTCCGACCCCGCGCAATCAATCGGCCGCCTGGTTCGTTGAGCAGAGGCAATCACGCGTCAGTGAATCCACTGCCGCATCACCACGTTCAGAATTAGATCGAATCAACCTACCCATGCTCTCGAAAAAACTCCTCAAACTCTCAGCGGCCCTGTTGGCGGCCGCCTTCCTGCCGGCCGTGGCTTCGGCCAGCCAGCAGACCAACGCGGTTTACGCGTTGACCAATACGGCAGCCGACAATCGCGTAATGATCTTCGAACGCGACGCCTCAGGCCATCTACAACCAGCCGGTGCTGTCCCGACCGGTGGCGCGGGCACCGGTGGCGGGCTCGGCAGTCAGGGCGCCCTCGCCCTCGCAGAAAACGATCGCTGGCTGCTCGCCGTCAACGCCGGCAGTGACCAAATCTCCGTCTTCTCGACGAAAGGCAACGGCCTCACACTGACGGACAAGGTTTGGTCACACGGCCACCGTCCCATCAGCGTCACCACCAGCGCCAATCTGGTGTACGTCCTCAACGCGGGCGGCGGCTTCGGTGGGCAGGATTCCATCTCTGGATTCTATCTCACCAAAGAGGGACACCTGATCGCGCTCCCGGGCTCAACGCAGGCCCTGAGCGCCGCTAACGTCGGCCCTGCTCAAGTCAGTTTTGCGCCCTCCGGTGATTACCTCGTCGTGACCGAGAAGGGCACGAATCGGGTCGACACCTTTTGGGTCAACGACGAAGGCGTTGCAGGTGCCGTGCATTCAGCACCAGCTGCGGGTGTAACCCCGTTCGGCTTCGCGTTCACGCCCTCGGGAGCAGCCATTGTTTCCGAAGCTTGGGGCGGCGCACCGGGTGCGAGCACGATCAGCTCATACATCATTGGCGCCAACGGATGGGCTCAAGCGGTCACCGCAGCATTGGCTGACACTCAAACGGCCGCGTGCTGGGTCGCTGTCGCCCGCAACGGCAAATTTGCCTACGTCGCTAACACCGGTAGCAATACGGTGACCGGCGTACGGATCGCCAAGGACAACTCGATCAGCCTGCTTGAGTGGAACGGAGTGACCGCCAGCACGGGACTCACGCCGATCGATGCCGCGGTGAGCGACAATGATCGCTACCTTTATGTCCGCACGGCCGGAGATGGTAGCATCAGCCAGTATTTGATTGAGCATGACGGACAGCTTCGCTCGCTCGGCGCAATCAGCGGATTGCCCGCCAGCGCGGTTGGGTTGGTGGCGCGGTAAGCGCAAGGCGCCGGAAATCGACCAGCCGTGAGCGCGACGACACGGCTGGTCCACCGGAGTGGGTTGCACAGGACAAAGGGCGCACCAACTTTTACTCCCGATGGATATCGATCACGATCCGACCGCGGATTTCACTGATCGACACGGATCAAACCTCCGAGCGTTGTCCCGCTGCGGGAGAGACGCTGTCAGGACCAACCAAGAGCCTGTCATTGCGAAGGAGCCTCGCGACTGCGGCAATCCAGCTGACCGAGCTGCCGAGTGAACCGCTAATGGATTACGCCAAAGCTGAAATCTTGAACCAGCGGCTCCGGTTTTTCTTCCTCCTAGTTCGTTGACTCTCGCTCCTTAAAGCGGGTCACAGACCGCGCTCTACCCTGGTAGCGCGGCGTCTTCGACCCGCGGCTTGGAATCGGGGCCTCCCATCCGTGCTCATCCGCGAAATCCGTGGTCGGATCGAACGTTCGTTCAACGCGAACAAACTTTCGATCCATCTCGCTCCCAATCCGCGCGCGCATTTCGCGAAACCCACGCGCGCCCGGCCCGACCTATGATAGTCTTGCACCCCACGTTTTAGCCGGGGTGCCACCGGGTGGCGGAGTGCGCTACTCGCGAGTAGTATTGCCCCACCCAGCGGACTTCGCCGCTCGCCTCGCCCACGCAACCAACATGGATCTCGCAGCGAACTCCGGCTCATTGGCTTCAGCCCCGGCCACCCTGCCTTCGTGTGCACCCTCGTCGGCGAGCTCATCCGTCACCAGGAAATCAGCCCATGCCTAAGCCCGAAAATTCGGACACCCCACGGCGAGAATTCGAACTCACGCGCCGCGAGTTCATCATCGCTGGCACCGCCGCCGCCGCGCTCACCACCCTCCCCCGCATGGCGCTGGGCCAGTCGCCCGCTGCCGCCAACGCCGCACAACCCATCATGACGAAGGTTTCCTTCAACGTAAACGGAAAGGCCGTCGACCTGGAACTCGACACGCGCACCACCTTGCTCGACGCCCTGCGCGAACATCTGCGGCTCACCGGCACAAAAAAGGGCTGCGATCAGGGCCAGTGCGGCGCCTGCACCGTCATCGCCGGCGGCCATCGCATCAACTCGTGCCTCACGCTCGCCGTCATGCACCAGGGCGACAGCATCACGACGATCGAGGGGCTCGGCACGCCGGATCACTTGCATCCGATGCAAGCCGCCTTCGTGAAGTGCGATGGTTACCAATGCGGCTACTGCACGCCCGGACAAATCTGCTCCGCCGTCGCCGTGCTCGCCGAAATTAAAGCCGGCATCCCAAGTCACGTGACCGCTGACTTGATGGCGCGTCCCCAGCTCACCCCGGCCGAACTCCGTGAACGGATGAGCGGAAACATCTGTCGTTGTGGCGCCTACTCCAACATTGCTGAGGCGATCACCCAAGTCGCAGGGAGGACGGCATGAAGCCGTTCAGCTACGAACGCGCCCGCACCCCCGCCGAGGCTGCGGCCGCCGCCGCGCGTCACCCCGGTTCCCGCTTCGTCGCCGGAGGAACCAATCTCCTCGATCTCATGAAGCTCGAGATCGAAACGCCCCCGCACCTGATCGACGTCAATGGTCTCACCCTGGACAAAATCGACGCCACTCCCGAGGGTGGGCTGCGCATTGGTGCGCTTGTGCGGAACACGGACCTAGCGGCGGACGAACGCGTGCGGCGCGACTATGGTGTCCTCTCCCGCGCGCTCGTCGCCGGCGCGTCCGGTCAGTTGCGCAACATGGCCACGACCGCGGGCAATCTGCTGCAACGCACGCGCTGTCCCTACTTCTACGATACGAACCAGCCGTGCAACAAGCGCCTGCCGGGGAGCGGCTGCAGCGCCATTGGTGGCTTCAGTCGGCAGCTCGCCGTTATCGGCGTAAGCGATGCCTGCATCGCGACGCACCCGAGCGACATGGCGGTCGCACTCCGCGTGCTCGACGCCACGGTGGAGACGATTCGTCCCGATGGCACGACGCGCGCGATTCCGATCGCCGAGTTCCATCGGCTGCCGGGCGACCAGCCTCACATCGATACCGTGCTGACGGCGGGCGAGTTGATCACCGCGGTAACGTTGCCCAAGCCCCTCGGTGGCACGCACATTTACCGAAAGGTTCGCGACCGCGCCTCGTATGCCTTCGCTCTGGTCTCGGTTGCTGCGATCGTTCAACGCGACGGCACGGGGCGCGTCGCCTTGGGCGGAGTCGCTCACAAACCCTGGCGCGTCGAGGAAGCGGAAGCGGAAATGCCGCGCGGCGCCAAAGCGGTGACAGCGCGGTTGCTCGCCGGCGCCCGGCCGACGCCTGAAAACGCGTTTAAGGTGAAGCTGGTCGAACGCGCGCTCGCGGCGGTGATCGCCGAAGCGAAAGGAGCAGCCGTATGAAATTCGACACGCCCGCCACCACCAATCCGATCGACCAGCTGAAGGTCGTTGGCCAGCCCGTTGATCGCATCGACGGCCCGCGCAAAACCACCGGCACCGCGCCGTACGCCTATGAACGCCACGACGTGGTGCCGAATCAGGCTTATGGGTACATCGTCGGCAGCGCCATTGCGAAAGGTCGCATCAACTCGATGGACCTCTCGGCTGCGAAGGCCTCGCCCGGCGTGCTCGCCATCGTCACCGCCGAGACCGCAGGCAAGCTCGACAAAGGCGATTTCAACACCGCAAAGCTACTCGGTGGTCCGGAGATCCAGCACTACCACCAGGCGATTGCCGTGGTCGTGGCCGAAACGTTTGAGCAGGCGCGCACCGCCGCGAATTTGGTGCGGGTCAACTACCAGCGCGCTGAAGGCACGTACGACTTGGCCGCGGCGAAAGGCTCAAGCAAGAAACCCAAGGACGGATTTAGCGGACCCTCGGATTCGGCGGTCGGCGACTTCGCGGGCGCGTTCGCCTCGGCCCCGGTCCAGCTAGATGCGATCTACACCACGCCTGATCAGACGCACGCAATGATGGAACCGCATGCCTCGATCGCGGCATGGGAAGGCGACAAACTCACCATTTGGACCTCGAATCAAATGATCGCCTGGAGCACGGGCGATTTGGCCAAGACGCTCGGCCTGCCGAAGGAGAACGTCCGGTTGATTTCGCCTTACATCGGCGGCGGTTTCGGCGGGAAACTGTTTTTGCGGAGCGACGCAGTGCTGGCAGCGCTCGGCGCACGCGCGGCGCGCCGGCCCGTGAAAATTGCGCTGCAACGGGCGCTGATGATCAACAACACGACGCACCGGCCCGCCACCCTTCAGCGGATTCGTTTCGGCGCGACCAAGGACGGCAAGCTGACGGCGGTCTCGCACGAGAGCTGGTCCGGCGATCTGCCCGGTGGCTCACCGGAAACGGCGGTGATCCAAACCCGCCAACTCTACGCCGGCGAACACCGCATGACGGCGATGCGACTCGCCGAGCTCGACCTCCCCGAAGGAAATGCAATGCGTGCACCCGGCGAAGCGCCAGGCCTGATGGCACTGGAAATCGCCATGGACGAGATGGCGGAAAAACTCGGCCTCGATCCGATCGAGTTCCGCGTTCTCAACGACACGCAGGCGGTTCCAGATAATCCGGCCAAACCCGATTCGAAAGATCCGCAGTCCAAGGAGCCAAAGCAGAAGGAGGAATGGAATCCGCATCCACCCTTTTCGCAGCGGCAATTCGTGCAGTGCTTCCGGACCGGCGCCGAACGCTTCGGTTGGAGCAAACGGAATCCAAAACCCGCGCAGACGCGCGAAGGCCGGTGGCTGATCGGTATGGGTGTCGCGGCGGCATTCCGCAACAACCTGCTGACCAAATCTGCGGCGCGCGTGCGCGTCGACCAGCGCGGGATGGTGACCGTGGAAACGGACATGACGGACATTGGAACCGGCAGCTATACCGTCATCGCTCAAACCGCCGCGGAAACCATGGGCGTGCCTCTGGACAAAGTCGTGGTACACCTCGGTGATTCCTCGTTCCCCGTATCGTGTGGCTCTGGCGGCCAATGGGGCGGCAACAATTCAACGTCGGGCGTGTATGCTGCCTGCATGAAATTACGCGACGTGATCGCAAAGAAAGCCGGCTTCACCGGGAGCGACATTGTTTTCGCCGACCAGCAGGTGCGTTCGGGCAGTCGAACCGTTCCGCTCGCGGAGGTGGCCGGCGAACAAGGCCTCGTGGCCGAAGACCACATTGAATATGGCGACCTCGACAAAAAATATCAGCAGTCGACCTTCGGCGCGCATTTCGTGGAGGTTGCCGTCGATGCCGCCACGGGCGAGACACGCGTTCGGCGCATGCTCGCGGTTTGCGCCGCGGGCCGTATTCTGAATCCCAAGACAGCGCGCAGCCAGGTGATCGGCGCCATGACGATGGGAGTCGGCGCGGCGCTGATGGAGGAACTCGCGGTCGACAAGCGCATCGGTTTTTTTGTGAATCACGACCTCGCCACGTACGAAGTCCCGGTCCACGCCGACCTTCCTCATCAAGAAGTGATCTTCCTCGATGAGACGGATCCGATTTCGTCACCGATGAAAGCGAAAGGCGTGGGCGAGCTCGGTATCTGTGGCGTCGCCGCCGCGGTGGCGAATGCGATCTATCACGCCACCGGCGTCCGCGTCCGCGATTATCCCATTACATTGGACAAACTACTCGACGGCCTGCCTGACATCGTGTGACCGACGGCTCAGTGTGCCCGATCTGCAAAGGTCCGATCGGAGGGACGACCTCCGCGTCGTCCGCATCGCGCCGAATCGCGGATCAACTCCGCGCGTATTCGCGGACCGGACGGAGCCGGTCCCTCCATTTCGATCACCCACCATTTACTTCCAGCTCGCCGAGTCTGACCACTTGCGCACACGAAACAGCAAGCTCGGCCGCGCAAGGAGGGAGGTACCGGGATGCGGACGCGGATGAGTCATTGCGGCCACACGGAGGTGGCGGATCGATTCTTACAAAGAAATGAACTTTCTGTCCGGACATATCCGTGAGGAGCGAGGCGCTGATGTCGAACCGTCGCGCTCCGCGCCGAGTAGAATCCGGGCGACCAGTGCTACGCACGAATGTTACGTAATACGTAACATTGGGGAATTCGGTCTCCTAACGAAAATCCGCGCACGCTGTCCGGAATACGGCTCCGTGTTCGTTGAGTAGGTGTTCGCAACTCTTACCGATAACTCCAAATCACTCAAAATCCCATGGCTCGCGTCACCACCTATCTCAATTTCGCCTCCAACACCGAGGAAGCGTTTCTGTTCTACAAGTCGGTTTTCCAAACGGATTTCGTCACACCGATCATGCGCTTCGGTGATGGTCCACCCTGCCCCGGCCAGCCGCCCCTGCCCGAAGCGCAGCGCAAACTCATCATGCACGTGGCGCTGCCGATCCTAGGCGGGCACGTCCTGATGGGCACCGATGCGCCGGAGTCGATGGGCTTCAAGCTCAACCAAGGAAACAATGTCTATATCAACCTTGAACCGGATACGCGGGCGGAGACCGACGGACTGTTCGCCGCGTTGAGCCAAGGCGGAGTCGTGGAAAACGCGCTGCAGGAAATGTTCTGGGGCGCGTATTGGGGCTGCCTCACCGATCGGTTCGGCACCCGGTGGATGTTCAACTGCAACGCAAAATAGCCGCGGGCTACGACGTTTGAGTTACGTGCGGTGCACTTCGAGCGTCGACCATCCCTGAGCTCCCGCTCAGGGCTACGAAATCACCGGCTTCGCCGCCAGGCTTACCGACCCTTTCTTTTCCGCTTCGTCGGACCCAATGCTTTGCCCTTCCCCGCTGAAGATGCCGTTGCAGCGGAGCTCAACGTGCTGATGGCTTTCCGGAGCCGCGCCGCCCGCATCTGCAGCGTGGTCGCTTTCAGAACAGGCAGGAGAAGCAAATAGCGGTCGGTTTTCGCGAGCGACGCGAACGCGATCTTCGCCCTCGGATCGGCTGAAAGAGCGGCGAGGAAGTCGGCGGGAAGAGTGGCGTTCCGCTGCGACGCATAGGCGACGGCCCAACGTCCGTCGCGTTTGGCGCGCGCCACCTCGGCCAAACCAGGCGGGCGCATGCGGCCGCCCGCCGTCAAGGCCTTGACTCGTTCCACATTGAGCTTCGACCACGGGCTTGTGGCTCGCCTCGGCGAGTAGCGTTGCAAATAGGTCGTCGCATCATGGCCTTTGCGTTGGCTGTCGATCCACCCAAAGCAGAGCGCTCCGTCGAGCGCTTCCGCGATGGTGATCGCCGCGGCACTCGAGCCTTTCTTCGCAATCAGTAACCACACGCCTTCGGACTCACCGTAGTGCTGGGCCAACCACGCTTCCCACTCGCGCGTTGTCTTGCACACCAGCGGCTCGGTTCGTTCGGTCATCGTTCTTCAAATGCCGTTCAACTCGCCTCGAGCCACGTCTGGGCAGCATCCCGAAACGTGCGTGGAGCGCGCTCGACTTCAGTGAGTCGGGCCGACCGCGACCACGGTGGCCGGCGTTTTTTCCAGATACTCCACCACCCGCAAATCGCCGAGGTGGATCTCTGGTTTGAATTTATCCGTCGCGCGAATCCACACGGGTTTGTTCGTATCGCGCCCCACGAACGGCGTGGCGACCGCGAGCATGGTGGGCAGCGCTTCCGGCAACCAAAAGCCGCGTGACGGCGCACTGATCCGCGTATTCCACAAAAGCTCAGCGTGCTTCGGATCGCGCAGGTTGACGGAGTAAGCGGAGATGGTTGCCACGTACAGATCGTCCTTGGACGCATCGAGCAACTCCTGCGCGCTGCCGCTGAGGGGCAGCAGTCCGGGCTGAAGCATGAGCTCCGGGAACGATGCGCTGTGCTGGGAAACCAGCCCAAGCTTCGCTCCTCCGAGGAACTGGAGGATCTGGCCCTCATTGGCGATTCTTAGCGTGTACGTCGAACCGTTTTGGAAGACTTCCGGGTTCAGTGTGCCCCAGCTCCAGGCGAGAATCACATCCGGACGCTGACCGGGCGCGGCCGGCAGATAGCCTTGTTTGGCCAGAATCTTCACCATCGTGCGGTCAACCATCTGACGCGCGATCGGCTTTTCTCCCGCCTTGATGCCGCCAAGATCGTAATACCCTCCGCTGACTCCGGTGTAGTAAAGTGGGTGGCCGGAGTCGGGCTGACGGAGCAAGTGACCCGCTTCGGTAAAGTCCGTGACGGTGATCGTCTCCAGCGGGTTCCGGCCCATGAGAAAATCCAAAACGTTCCCGGGCGAGACGGCCGGAATGGTCACGAAACCGATCAGCGCTACATTCCACGAGCGGCACGAAAGACCGAAGATTTTCATAGATGCAGGGGTTGAGAGTTTGCCGCAGCAGTACGATCTCGCGCAACCCTATGATGGATTTGTTTCTCCGCGAGTCGTTTTGCGCGAATGTTTCCGCCGATCAGGAGCAGGAAACCAACTCCAAGCCAGCGCCCTTCGGAAGCCGCGGGCAGGAATCACATGAAGCAGTTGGATAGGCTGCGCGCTCGCCGCGCAAAGGTTAGGGTTTTCGACCGGGAACCTAGCGGGCGCACGTTGGATCGAAGGAGGGCATGATCGAAACGCTCATCGCGGAAAACAACGGGGACGCCTGGTTAGGCGAGCTCGATGTGGGCGAGCCGTCCGGAACACCTTTGCCCGCTCTGGAACGCCCGCGCGAGTCACAGCGCGAGTCGTGGGAGAAGACGGACCGCCCGCTTCATCTTTCCGCGCCACCGCGCGCGCTTACAGCAGCGTGGAACAAGTCAAGTGCTGCGGCCGCTGAACGCACGTTAGCGCGTGCGCGCTGGATGCTGGAACACGACGTGCACACAGAATTTCTGGATGGCGGAATCGGCTGCTGCTGGTTTGCGCGCCAAGGTGACGACGAGCCGGTCTGCGGAGAGACAGAGCACGCCGCGCTGGAGCGACTGGCCGAGCAAAACGGTTTGCCGTGGGAGAATTCGATCCACGGAGCCTGAGCAGTTGCGGCGAGTCGACCCGCGCGGCGAAGGAACAAAGGTCAATTCAGCGGTGGGCCCGCTTGTTGATTCAGAACTCCCTTCCCTAATCCCGCTCCTCCCGGAGCGGGCTACACGACCGTTCCTGATTTCCTGATTTCCACATCACTTCCGTAGATCGAGTCCGTTCCAGAGTCCCAGAGTTTCAGATTAAACTCACAGGTTCGCTCCCCAGATCCCGCTCATCCCGGAGCGGGCCACGCGATCATTCCTGATTTTCTGATTTCCACATCACTTCCGTGGATCGAGTCCGTTCCAGAGTTCCGGAGTTCCAGATTAAACTCTCCGGATCTTTCGCAGATCCCGCTCCTCCCGGAGCGGGCCACACGACCGTTCCTGATTTCCTGATTTCCACATCACTTCCGTAGTTCGAGTCCGTTCCAGAGTTCCAGATTAAACTCACCGGATCTTTCCTGACTTCCTATATCCAGCATCAAACTCACTCGCGCTCCAGCGGCTGACCGGTAAGGTTCTCCACCTCCACTTGGAATCCGGGCGGAAGGCTCAGGCGGTATTTCACTTTCTCTCCTTTCTTAAACCAGCGCAGGTCAATCGGGCCGTCCGGCGTCGGGATCGACCCTTTGCACCAACTCAACGTAACAGCCGGGATGCGCAGCCGGACCGTCTTCTTTACGGTATCCACACTTGCTATACCCAGAACATCACGGATGAGCGTGTGCGCTGCATGCGACGCGAAGCCGTGGCTGCAACTCGCCAGCGTCGAATCGTGCTCCCACAACGTCCCGGTGCGTTCCGCCATGTAGAGCCAGTAACCAATCGCCTCATCGAGAATCTGCTGGTTCCGACGATAGCGCGAGAGGAGCTCGAAGCGCAGCTGGTTGCCGACGAACGCGTTTGCCGGCCAGATCTCAGCGAACGCCCCACTCTGCTTCCGCGGTGGGCCGAAATCCGTGATCAAACGCCGCCAGAGTTCCGGGTGCGACGTCGGAGTCGCGACATCACAGTAAAACGCGAAATACTGGCAGACTTCGGAGCGATTCCTGGTGACGTGTAACTTGCCGTCGGTGCGCACCGCGTTGTCGACGAAAAACTCTCCGTCGAATGATTGCCGGCGGATCGTGTCACGCAACCGCGCCGCCTTCGGCGCAGTTCCGGGCTCGTGATAGAGACGGTCTGCCGCGTCAAGCATGGCCGCGTAAAGCATGTTGGATGGATAACTGACGTCCTGCACAAATTTGTTCGCCTGCGACCATTCGACGAAAACCCAACTCGGCAGCTTTTCGAGCAAGCCGTCCTCGTTCTCGTAGCGCCGGAAAAACTCGAGGAGTTTTTGCACCCGTGGGCGCAACGCTTCAACCAGCTCCCGATCGCCGCTGCGGTCGGCATATTCCGCGAGCTGCAGCACAAACCACATCGCCCAATTCGGAATGAAGACCCCGTCGTAGTGGTCAGCCGGATAACACATCGGAAGCATCCCGTCCGGCAGGAAGGCGAACGTTGCGGGCCGCTGATAATTCTCGAGGAAGTTTTTCTCCACCGCTGTTTCGCCGGTGAGATCAGCGGCGACCCGCGCAGTGAAGAAGCTGTCGCACAACCAGCCGGCCCGCTCCCGGGAGGGACAGTCCATAAAAATATCGTTGGCGTTTTGCCCAAACGTTTCACGGGCCGCGGCGAAGATTTGATTGAAGCGAGCGTCACTGGCTTCGAATTGCGCGCGACTGGCGGTCGGATTCACGAACTCCCGCACCTGCGTCCCACTCACCTCGCACTCTCCTTCGAGCACGATCAGCTTGAGGTACCTGAGCGTGTACGGTTCGAACGATTCCAGCACGTGCGCGCCGGGCTCGAGCTCGTACTGAACAATGTTCACGCAATCGAGCCGCTTAAAATCCACGTCGCCCTTGGTGAGGATCTCGTCAAAGGTTACGAACAACCGCGTGCGGCTGCGCGCGTTGACCTGCAGTCCAATGAACCCGGTCGCATTCACGCCGAAATCCAAAATGCGGTAGGAGTTCGGCTTCAGTGAAAACGTCGGTGCCTTGGCCGCGGGTCGCGAGCTAGCGGTGGTGACGGTCTGAAGCTCGAGCGAAGGAATGGCCGAAAGTTCTGCTTCGGGATATCCTTTAAACTTGGGCCCGATCGCGGTCAGCGAACGATCTTTCCACGGTGCTGCAGCCGTCTCGTTCTTTTTCATTTCGCCTTCCGTGAGGTGAGCCACCACCGGCCGGACTTCGAACGTTGAATACGGCACGCGACGTGGCGCCAAAGGCTTCGGCTCGAGCGGAGTGCACACGACAAGGTCCGCCGCAGGTCCGGGCACAAGCCAGATTTCGCTAAACGGTCGCTGGAAACTGTAGCGCTGGGTTTTCTGGACTCGGTCGCGCCGGACGCGCGTTTCGAATCCGCCCACGCCCGTCGCCAGGATCGCCTCGGTGTCCACCATGACCTCGGCCTGGAGGAACGAAGGCTGGTCGAGCAACGCGTAGCTGTTGACATTGTAACCTGCGACTTCGATCAGAAGGTCATTATTGCCGACGCGAAGCCACCGCGTGAGGTCAATCTCATCGACGCGGTAAAACCCATGGCCCGCCCGCGCCGGTCCAAAGCCCACGAACTGGCCGTTGACGCGTATCCGATATTCCGTGGCGCCGGTGAGTCGCAGCAGCACAGGCGTGTGTTGCGGTTGAGCGAACGTCGCGCGGAACTCGACGAGCATGTTCATCTCGGTGGAGCGGCCCTCGGGCCACACCGGCAGTGCGGATTCAAATTTCGGGGCCGCGGGGAGCATCGTGGTTAGAGCGAGTGCGACAAGCCGGAGCACGGCGCGCGGACTGCGATTCCGAGCGCCGGCGGTGGCGCCGCTGCCGCCAAGCCAGCGCGCTTGCGCGCGCTCCGCGATTGTAGCGAGGATCAAAGGCTCAGATTCGAATCCCCTGAGCGCGCGCAAGCGCGCTGGCCTACGTGAAGGACCCAAGTCAGCTGCCTTCGTTCCGATGACAGGTGGTCGAATGACGAACGGTGCAAAAAAATCCATGAGTGCAACGGGAGGTTGAACTCGACCCTAGTCCAGCCGGGTGCCGTTGCCACTAAAACCTCGGAGAGGACGAGTCCGCCGCTTTTCTTCACCGGCGGGCACATCGACGCCGAGGGGAGAATCCGTTCCTACTGTGCGATGATTGACTCGCCACGCGTC
The DNA here is from genome assembly GCA_039928945.1 of Opitutus sp. Taxonomy (GTDB): domain Bacteria; phylum Verrucomicrobiota; class Verrucomicrobiia; order Opitutales; family Opitutaceae; genus Opitutus. The sequence goes on from JBDSSD010000042.1 coordinate 59,098, forward strand.
CACACGTCGGCAGGCAAACCGAGGGACTGTTTCAGCGCGACATCGCGATCCCACGGATTTTTGACCTTCGAGAGCACCGCCATTTGGCGCCACGAGAGTTGTCGCGAAAAGTACCACGGCGAAACCAAGGCGCGGATTTCGATCAGCGGATAGTCCGTGCCGTACACCAGGCGATGTTCGAACTCCGGTTTGTGCAGAACCTCGTCGAGGTAGCCGTGCTTGTTCAACTGGGTGAGAGAGGACACGTCGGCGTAGAGATTGGGATAACGCGGCATCATCTTCGCCAGCCGATCGAACGAACGCTGGCCATTGAACCTGCCGGTGGTGGCCGCATGCGCGGCGATCACGGTCACGCCCTGCTCGAGCGGCAGGCGCAGGCGTTCCGGATCGCAGAATTCATCGCGGGATTGGGTGAACGACCGCTCGTTGCCCGTGTGCGAGAGCAAGGGCAGTCCGAGTTGGACCATTTTCTTATAGAACGGAATGAGGCGCTCATCGGCGGGATCGATGTGTTGCACCGAAGGTAACCACTTCACCAGGACGGCGCCATGCGCTTTGGCCCATTCGAGCCGGGCGAGCGCATCAGATCGGTAGGGATTCACACTCGCGCCCCACAACAAATTCGAGTGCTTCGGAATTTCCGCGGCGAGAAATTCGTTGGGTACGTAAATTTCGGTCTGGCTGCGGTCCAGATCTCCGTTCGCATCCACGACGCCATCGAGCGCAAGAATGACGGCGCGGTTGACGTGACTGCTGGCGGCGAGGCGCTCGGACAACCGGGTGAGCACCACGGCATCGCCGTCGCGGAGCACCTCTGCTTCGCTCACGCCGAAGCTTTTCAGGTAAAAGCGCAGCTTGAAACTGAGGCGCAGCTTTTCGGAAACGAAACACCCGCTGTCGCCTGCACCCAGCCCGGCGGTGTGACAGTGCAGATCGACGAAAGGTTTTTCTGGCAGCGCGGCGGGCGGCAAGTAAGGCCGCGAGAACCCGACCAGGTACGGAGACAGTAGAAACAAAACCACCAACAGCGTGCACGCGACGATGCGCGGCCGGTATTTATTCAAAAAGGGCTGGGAGAACATGCAGGCCAGTCTAGCGCAAACGCCGACACGAGGGTTAATTGATAAACGCAATGCGGTGCATTGAGCCGGACGGTGTTCGGCGAGGACGCTGGGTTTTACGGCCGGACTGAAACTACGTTCACCGGCCATCGTCCTTTGAACCGCGGGTGCGCTGAATTCGATCGATGGTAAGGCCCACGATTTGGCGTGCTCGCCCCACCAGGATCGGGCCACCCTCTGAGATGATCATCCGTCACAGGCACCGCAGCGATCTGGGTGCTGTACTCGTTTCGTGGATAGGACTGGTTCTTGTTTTCGGAACGCTGACGGCGAGCGCGGCAGCAGGAGCAACGGGCAAGCGGCCCAATCTTATACTGGTGATGGCTGACGATCTCGGTTTTGGCGACGTCGCGTACAATGGAAATGCGAAGGTCAAGACGCCGGCTTTGGACCAACTCGCGAAAGATGGCGTGCGGCTCGATCGCTTTTACACGGCGCCCGTGTGCTCACCCACCCGCGGGATGTGCATGACGGGGCGAAATCCGAATCGCTATGGCATCAGCTGGGCGGGACAGGATCCCCTTCCGCGCGAGGAGGTGACGATCGGCGACGTGCTGAAAGCGGCGCATTATCGCACCGGTTTTTTTGGCAAGTGGCATCTGGGCAAACTGACGCCTGAGTGCGACGAAGGATTTCCCGGACCGCGGCTCGATCCGAAAGCCTACTCCGCACCCTGGCATCACGGCTTCGACATTTGTTTCGCGACGGAGTCAGCGACGCCCAATTACAATCCACTGGTATGGGATCAGGACTGGAATCTGAGCACGACCGCGAAAACCGCCAACAAGTACATCATGGATCGGCCGATCGTGTATGGTGAAGGCACGCTGGTGGGAAAGCCGCTGCCGAAATGGCCTTTCAACTTTTGGCTGGGAGAACATCGACCCGCGCCCGGGCCCATCGCTGGCGATGCTTCGGAACTCATCATGGATCCGGCAATTTCATTCATCCACGACTCCGTCGCGCAGCAGCAGCCTTTCCTCGCGGTAATTTGGTTTGTGACGCCTCACACACCCGTCGCCGCCGGCCCGGAAGCACGGGCGGCCTATTCGAACCTGTCCATGCGTGAGCAGCATTGGTTCGGTGCCATTTCCGCTCTGGACGCGCAGCTCGGCCGGTTGCGCAACACCCTGCGCAAACTCGGGGTGGAGCAGGATACAATGCTCTGGTTTTGCAGCGATAACGGCCCCTCGTGGGTGCACGAACTGAATTCCGCCGGACCGTTGCGGGGACAAAAAGGTGACGTACTTGAAGGCGGAGTACGCGTTCCGTCGCTCGTCGTCTGGCCCAATGGTTTCAAAGGTGGGCGGATCTTGCATGAGCCGATCTCGGTCGTCGATTTTCTGCCGACCCTTGCCGCGGCCGCTACTGCTCCAGCCAAAACGCCGCCATTGGATGGAGAAAACGTGTTGCCGCTTCTACAGGGCACGACGCCAAAGCGCCGTACGCCTCTTTTTTTCGACTACCCCGTGAGAGAAGGATCGGAAACGTGGCGACCCGGAGCCACGCGGCAAGTCGCGGTGGTTGATGGACCCTGGAAGCTCATCAGTCTGGACAGCCAGAAGAGTTTTCAACTGTACGATCTCGAGCACGACATTGCCGAGAAGGTGGACCTGTCGTCGAGCCACGGCGACGAGGTCACGCACCTGCGGGATTCGCTTGCGGCGTGGACGCAACACGTCGCCGCGAGCGCGCGAGGCGACGACTACAAACATTAAGCACCGGGCTAAACGCTGCGGTCATGAACCCTTCATTGGGTGGAGGTAAGTGGCGCAGAGATGACCGAGCCATACGGCCACGAAGCAAAGGACAAACGTCCCGGTGGCGTAGGACCCGGCGCGCAGCCACTCGCCTTCTTGCGCCAGCAGCAGCGTCTGCAGACTGAACGAAGAATACGTCGTGTACCCGCCAAAGATGCCGGTCATCACGAATTGACGGGTCGTACCGCCCACGGCGAATCGGCCATCGGGCTGGGTCAGCGTCGCGAAAAATCCGATGAGAAAAGATCCCGTGATGTTCACGATCAGCGTGCCCCACGGAAAATTGTCGCCCCAGCGCTGGGCCGCGAAAGCAGAGAGCGCGAATCGCGTCACCCCGCCCAACGCGCTGCCCAGCGCGATCCAGAGAATTTGCGAAATCATGATTCCGGAAACGTTCACGTCCTCCCCGCCCAGCAGGCGCGAGGCAGCGCCGAGGTTCGCCGCATCAACCGTGGCGGTGATTCGCGCTCAACGTTTTTTCTCTTCCGTCGGCAGGAGATTGGGCTTCGCGCCGTGAGGGACCAAACAGGCATTCAGCAGCAAATTTCCGATCCCCTGATCCATCAACGCAAAACCAGCATCGAACTTCAGCCGCAGCGTGCGTCGGTCGGCGTCGGGCTTCAAACACGCATGGAACCTTCGCGTCCGCCACCGACCTGTCTTCAAAAGCGCCAGACCGCCTTGCCGTAAACGCCGCGCTGCAGCTCTTCCCGACCGGCTGTCGGGAAGCCGTATTCCGAATGGCGCGCGTGCAGCAGATTCTGGCCGACGATCGAAAGCTCCCACGCCTCAGACGGCCTCCAGCCCAAGCGCAGGTTCAGTTCGCCGTAGCTCGGCACAGTCCCCGGCGTGCTAAAATTATTGGTCACGAACCCGTCGACCCAGCGATACATCGCGTCCAACTCAAAGCCTCCCCGCAGGTCGATCGCGGAGCGAATCGTAAACTGGTCCGCTGGATCGGCCGTTTCGCCCAAGGCATTCTGGAGATCGGTACGACCGGCCTTGATCCGAACATCCTCCTCGAGGTGCGTGTAGCCTGCGTGCAGTCTCCAACTTGGGGTAACCTGGAAATCGAACGCTAGCTCGGCGCCATACGTGGTCGCCTCCAGACTGTTGCGCCAGAAGAGCGGCAAGGTGGTGATGGGCGTGGGCGCAAGGCCGCGGAGATCGTCAAACTGGTTGTAGAAAAGCGAGATCGACCCGGAGACGCTTCGACTGAATTCAGCCCTATACCCGAGTTCCGTCGCAACGACCGTCTCGGACGCAAACGATTTTGAGCCTCCGATCAGGACGGGCGGGATGCTCGGCTCGGCGAGATCCCGATCAAAACGCGAAGGCGTGCGCACTGCCCGCGACACGGCGGCCCAGAGAGTTTGCTTCGGCGCGAGCTCGAGCCGGAAACGGATGTTGGGTTCAACTTCCCACCCCGTGTAATCGTTATGCTCCACTTTGCTGCCCACCGTCACGAAAGCCGCTTCGGTCACCTTGATTTCGTCCTGCGCAAAAAAACCAAAGAGCTCCTGCGTGAGCTCCGGCGGGAAAAACCCAAAGTTCGGCGCCTGTTGTTTGACGCGATCCTCGGTGCGCCGGTACTCTGCGCCCCAGACAACCTGGTGACGCTGGCCAATCCAGAAACGGTGCTGGAGATCCAAATCATACGTATCCAGATCATCGATCAGCACGCCCGCGGGCTGAAACGGGCTGGCTGCAAACGGATCCCGCAGATGCGTGCGGTCATAATAAATTTTAGCCGTGAGAGTCGAATCGGCCGGCAATTGCCGCGACCAGTGCGCCATCAGATTTCCGCCGCCGATCCGCGCCGCGCCGCCCGATTGGATATCCAACGTTCCGTTGTAGTAGTCACCTTGAACCGTGAAGGTATCGTCAGCCGTGGGTGTGGCATCCACGCGGAAGCCGGCCTGGGCCTGCCGCCAGGCATTCGAGGCGTCGACGCCAGTGGCCAGCGCGCTTTCGTCCACGCTGAAAAATTTCCCATACACCCGGAAGAAGGCATTCGCCCCCAAGGCACCGCCATAACGTGCGCCGGCGAAGCTTTGCAATTCGTTCCCGCCGCCGGCTTCGACGTAGGTGCCAACGGTGTCTCGCGCGTTTTTCGTCGTAATGTTGATGACGCCGTTGACTGCGTTGGCTCCCCACAGCGTGCCGCCCGGACCACTGATGACTTCAATTCGATCCAGGTCGGCCAGCAGGTAATCCTGCGAATTCCAGAACACTCCGGAAAAAAGCGGCGTGTAGACGGAACGGCCATCCATCAACACCAGCAACTTGTCGCCGACGTTGGCGTTGAATCCGCGGGCGCTCACCGCCCAGTCGTGCGGATTTTTTTGCGCGACGTTCAGATTGTCGGCGAGGCGCAGTGAGTCCGCAATCGTGGCGAAGCCGGACCGCCGAATATCTTCGTTTGAGATCACCTGAATCGCGGACGCAGCGTCGAGGAGTCGAGCGGGATATTTCGAGACGGACGTCACCTTCACCTCCATCAAATCTTCGATGCTGAGCTTCTTCAGGTACCCTACATCTGGAGACGCGTCCGAGAGTTGAGCGCGCAGGGGTGTGGTGCTGGTGAATGCGCCGACGAGGAAGACCCAACACAGGCGCCGGCCCCATGGGCACGGGCGCGAGTGCGAGCCGTTCGGACGGACCTGATCGAATACGGAGGGTTGAAGGAGCCTCATCAGGATAGGGATTTCGCGTTGGTCGGACGCAGTTAGAAGCGTGGCCGGTTGGTCACGGCCGCGGAAAAGCCAATGGGGAGGGAGGTGACGGCGGCCCGGCGTATTTGGCTGGTCGCTTGTTCAATCAAGGAAAGTTTCGCCCGCGGGTGCTGGATGGCCGCCGCAACGTTCGCCGCGTCCGCGTACAGTTCCGGCACACTGTGCATGACGACCTCGGCGGGACGCAGAAGCTTCGCGCTCAGTTCCAGCCGCGAGTCCTTGGCGCGTTGGAGATTTATCCGGAAACGGATCCGCTCGCGGTCAGGCAGGAATTGGACAATTCCCCCGCGATGCGCGAAATCCTGCATATCGCTGACCGTGAGCACATGGCGATTGCTCAGCGCCCTGAGAATTTCGTCCAGCCGTTCATTCTCGGAGGTGGAAATATACAGGATGTGACAGGCGCCGATGTCTCGAACGGTGGCGAACCGGCGAATGACGATGGACCGATTCTCGATGCGCTCGCCTTCGACGACATTGTCCAGGAACGAGCCGAAGGGATCGCGGCCGAGAATACCCACAATGACAGCTGACTCGGGACCCTCGAAATCCTCCGGCGGCCAGTTAACGAAGCGGGCGAAATTGAAGAGGTAGACCGCTTCTACCTTGGCGGCGGTGATCGGCGGGGGTGGCTGCGCCCGTGCGGCCGAGAGGATCAAACCAGCGCCTAAAACCAGCGAGAGTACCGCCATTCGAAACAACGGTCCCAGCCGACCGAACAGAGCCTTCAGTCGAAAAAGACGTGCGGAATCGTTGTCCTCGGCAGAACGCACCCTGCGACGTGACCGTGCGCCGCTCGCAATGAAATTTACGGATCGCAAGTTACCGCGACCAATCCCACCGGGACACCAGCGAATCGACCGCGGGCGAACCAGCCGGGTGACGAGGGGAAAACGCGGCACTCAACATCGTACGCTCCGGAAGCACGAAGGTCCGTTTATGACACGGCGGGCCCGATCAAACGGCGCGACTATAATCGGTCGCCAACGAATAGCGCCTGGGAATGGTCACGAGAAATCCGAAACGCGGGTCAGAGACGCCGCGCTACCCGGAGTAGCGCGGCCAGTGATCCACCCAATGCACCACCCGCCGTCCCGTACCTTAGCCGAGGTACAGGTCCCGCCCTTTGACCAACGCTTCGATTTTTCGATCGGCGACGGACCGCTTCAACATCCAGAAACCGCAGTCGGGATGCACCCACCGCACGCGGCCGGGTCCCACTTTTTTCTCCACGGCCTCAATCCGCCGGGCGATCTCATCCGGCGTCTCGATATGATTCACCTTGATGTCCACCACTCCGATGCCGAGGGAGATTTTCTGGTCGATGCGCTTGAGGGCATCGATGTCGGACGCGGGACGATGCGCGAGTTCCAGGACGAGATGATCGCAGTGCAAGCTGTTCAAAAATTTGATCAACGCCTGCCAGCGGCCGGCCTGAATCGTTTGTCCACCATAGTTGCCGAAACAGAAATGCACGGCCCGCTCGGTTCCTTTGTCGATCGCATCCAGGACGCGGTTCATCGACTCGGCCGCGAGCGGTCCATCTTCCGGATTGCCCGGGATATTCGCTTCATCCACCTGCACACACGCCGCCGGCAAGCCGCGTACCTGGTCCGCCAGTACGTCCGCGATCGCCAGGGTGAGCGCCGAGAAATCACGGTAGTGGTGATCCAGCAGCGTGCGCGCGAGCATGTACGGGCTGGTCACCGTGAACTTGAACGCACCGCCAGATACGGACGCCGCCCGCTGGCAGTCGTTGAGGAGATTGAGCGAGCCTTCGCCCAACGGTCCGGTCACGACGCCCGCTGGCTTTCGGCGAAAACCCATGGGCGAATGACGCGCGAACTCTTCCGTCACCGAGCGCCCCACGACGGAGGAAATTCCAGACATCGGGCGAATGAAGTATTCAATCATTCCGTTGGTGTCCGGATGATTAACATCGAACCGGTAGAGCTCACCATCGGTGGGCAGATCGATGCCGGCCTGTCGTTGAATGTTGAAGACCACCCGCGTGGCGTCGATCACGCCCTGTTCACTGGGCAGGGCGGCCAACCACTCTGGAACGGGATAGGAGCCGACGGTGGTGGTGAGAATGCGGGGCGATTTCGGGATGCCGCCGGCCGGCCTTTTGGCGCGGACCGAAGGTGCGCGGAGCCCAGCGTCAGCCGCGAGCACGCGCGCAGGTTTGGCTTTGACGGAGAGCGTCGGATTGGCGGACGGGGAAGAGGGGCAGGATTCGCACATCGTAGTTGTCGTTTTTTGGGGCGTGAGACTAATCAGTAACACTGGCATTGAGCCAGCGTCGAAGTTGTTTTTGGAACGTATTCGCGAGGGTGTCACCGGGCATGACCAGGACGCCCCAGCCACCACGCGCCGGATTGATCGGGACCTCGCGCGGTGTCTGCATTTCGCACATGCGGCGATCTTCATCGAGCACCTGCACGGCGAAGTCGATTTGCGCCTGTGGCGGCGGTCCCTGGAAGCCTGGGGAAATCGCCAGTGACCAGTAGCACGTGCATGTTTCCCGCGTCACCGGTGAAGGGATGTGCACGAGCACGCGCTCGTCGCCATCGGTGAAGCTCTGGCGAATCGTCGTGAAGTTTGGCAACCAGCTCCGCTGGCGACGATGATGCGCGCTCTGGAGCTTGCCCGGCAATTCGTGCGTGGAATCGAGGGCAGGAAACGGCGCGTCCATCTGATAGCCGCCGTCCGGATGGACGATGATTTCCATGCCCTTGATGCGGGGATCGGCGGCAGCACCGAGCGTGCCGCTGTGCGCAAAGGCGAAATGCGACATATCCAGGTAGTTCTCCACCTCGCGCCGCCACCCCGCGGCGAAACTCATCGGCGGTCCCGTGACGTACGTCCAGCGATCATCTTCAAACTCCGGGATCACGGGCAACTCATGGGTTGTCCCATCTGCCAGGGGCTCATCCTCCAGCTTCACCCAGATGAATCCATAGCGTTCCTGCGCCCGGTACGCCCGAAGATGCGAAAGCTTCTGTTTTTCGAGATTGGGCTCCAGCAGCGAAGGGATCGACTGACAGGCGCCGGCCTCGTCGAAGCGCCAGCCATGATAGGGACACATCAGCTCGCCCTCCCGAATACAACCGCGGGAGAGATTGGCACCTTTGTGCGGACACGCCACGTCAGCAACGAGCACGCGGCCATTCGCAAATCGGGCGACGACGAGATCCGTTTCGAGCAGGGTACGTGCAGCCAGCTGCCCGGGCGCAAGCTCCGCTGAGTTGGCGACGGGCTGCCACGTGCGGCGCATCGCCTTAAAAACGATCTCTTCAGTCAGAACCATGGGGCGACATCAAGCGTAGCAGCTTCCCGCGCATCCGTCGTGGCAGGTTGGGCAAAGGCTCTTGGCAAATCGGGCACTTTGATCAACGCTGCCGTATGTTTGATCCCCGGGCACTACGGCCGATTGAAGTGAATTTTCCGGCGTGCGGCGTCTTTGTCCTGGAGAGTCACCATGTGCGCGGCTTCCAGATGGCTGCGGTGCAGCACGACTTTGTGAAGATCATCCAGCCCTTCGCGGGCAATGGCTGGCTGGTGCGCGGAGACGTCCGCGTGCCGTTGATGCCGGGGGACGTGGTCCTGGTCCCGCCAGGCGAACGCCACTATATCGAAGATGCGGGTGCGCCCCTTTCGTTGTACGCCTTGTGCATTTCACGGCCGGCGCTGGACGCCGCGAAAGGGACCACGGACGTGCCGGTGGCCTATCGGCATTTTCCTTCACCGGTCTGGAGCGGCGAGGTACGCGGGATCATTCGCCATCTGCTACACGAGCAGACCCTCACGCGCGCCGGCTCTGAATGGATGATGCTCGGACTCGCGTGGCAGGCGATCGGACACGTGGTCCGCGCCGCGCGTGGACGCCAACCGGCCCGCGCCGAACGCGCCGACCAACCTGCACGAGCTCGCGTTGCGGCTTATGCCAGCGAGATGAAACGGACGTTCTATCACCGCCAAACGGTCAACGACGCAGCGGAGGCGCTGGGAATAAGTCGTCGCCATTTCACGCAGCTCTTTCGTGAAATTACAGGTGAGTCCTGGCTCACGCTGATGCAGCAGCATCGCCTCGCACATGCCCGCCGACTACTGCGCGACTCGGATCGGTCAGTCACATCGATCGGGTATGAGTGCGGTTTCGACGATATCACCACGTTCTACCGCGCCTTCAAGACGGCGGAGTGCGTCAGCCCGCTCGCCTGGCGCAACTCTCGGAAAGGGCGCTGACGGACAAGATGGAAGTTTTGGGATTTGTTTGGTGTAACTTGGCGTTGTCCGGCCTTTGCCGTTGCCAACGTGGCGTCCGGTTTTCTTCTGACGAAAGCTCCTCATGATCCCCTCCCCACTCCCTTTGGCGCTGAAACTGGTTTCACATTCACGTGAGGCCGAGCCGGTCGAAATCACCGCGGCGCGCGAGCTCGCTGCGCTCAGTGGCGCCCGCGTGGCCGTGCGTCCGGAGGGAGACGCCGGTGTTTCCGTCAGCCTGGCCTCACGCGGTCTTCCGGCCCGTTTGCCCACGAAGGCGAAGGACCAAGCGGCCTGGATGTGGCTGCGCGTGGACGATCACGGAGCGGGAGAAATCTGTGCGACGCACGGCGCGTTTCTATTTGCGGCGGTCCGTTTGCTTGCGACCGCCAGCAGCGATCTCACGCGCGAGAAACTTGCCGCCGGTGTGTGGCTGCCAGCGAGCTTCGGATGGCATCGGCCGCACTGGGATGCGTGCTACGCCCAGTATTGGCGCAGCGCGCGCAAATTTGAGCCCGAGCGTTATGTCGCGGCGCTCGCTGAAGCGGGTTTCACGCATTGCGAAGTGAACGGCCTGCAAGCGCACATGCCCTTGGAAGACTCGGTGCCGACCGAGTACTACTCCCAGTTCTACACCTACGGACCCGGCTTCAACCATTTCGTGGATACGCCGCTGACGCAGGGCATCTGGCCGGCGCTCTACCTCGAATCGAATCTGAATCATCTGGTCAACCTCGCAACGATGGGTCGGCGGTACGGGCTCAAGCCAGGCGTGTTGATGTTCGAGCCCCGGACCCTGCCCGAACGCTTCTTCAGCCGTTATCCCAGCCTGCGTGGTGCGCGGGTTGATCATCCGTTTCGTTCGCGGCTCCCGCGGTACACGATGGCGCAGGATCATCCCATCGTGCAGCGGCATTACCGCGAGGCGCTACAGAAGATCATGCGCTCCGTGCCGGACCTCAGCTACATGTCGATCTGGACGAACGACAGTGGGGCCGGCTTTGAGCACACCGCTTCACTTTACGTCGGGCGGAATGGCGGCCCCTACATGATTCGGGAATGGCGCAATCACGACAAGGTCGCGCAAGCCGCCGGCGAAAGCATCGTGCGTTATCTGAAAAACCTCCGGGTTGCGGCCGCAGAGCTGAATCCCGATTTTGACGTGCTGCTCCGCATCGAGCCCTTCAAGGTCGAGCATACGCACATCAAGGCGGGGATGGGTCCGCACGTCGGCTGGGAAGCGCCGTCCCTGCTCGTCCGCGGCTACGATGTGCCGTATTCGCATTCCAAGTATCCCGAGAACAAGGCGGTGGCCGGAAGTCTGTTTCACACCACGATGGATCAGGCTGAGCGCGAGACCCTCTCCGCGTCACGCGCGCAGGGCGTCGAACCTGTGCTCCACTATTCGGCCTCCAGCGTGATGAACCATGAGCCGCTTCTCGGGGTACCTTATCCGCGCATGCTGCATGCAAAGATGCTCGCCATGCGTGACACCGGTATCGATCGAATCAGCTGCCTGGGCGGCCTGACGAATCCGGCGCAGGCTCCGTTTTGGCCGAATCCAGTCGTGCTCCAGGCCGCGCAGTTCTTCCCCGAGAAGCCCGTTGAAACGGTGCTGCAGGAGTTCGCGACCCGGCTGGTCGGCCCCGAGCACGCTGCGCTGCTGACCACCGGCTGGGCCGAGTTCGAAGCCGCCCTCTCATGGCAGCCGTTGGTGCCCCTGTACTGCGTGTTTGGATTCTGCTGGCAACGCACGTGGGATCGGCCGTTCGTGCCCGACATCGAGGCGGTCCCAGCCGCTGAGCGCGCGTACTACGAACGCCACGGCTGCTTCCAGTACAACAATCCGGGTATAAATGATCTCGGAAAGGATGTTCTCTTCGACCTGGTCACGCGTGATTCGGGCGGAAAGATGGCCGCGGACATGGATCGTGAAGTCATCGCGCGACTCCGTCCGTTGGTTGCACGGCTCGGTGAGCAACTGCAGACCCTCTCGGGCCAGCCGCGCGTCGTGCTCGCGGATCTGCGGGACCGCGTGCGCGCCTACCTGCATTGGGTGACGAGTCTGCGCGGCGTCTGCGCCTGGTGTGAATCCGTCTATGGCTACCTGGCCGCAACCGATGATGTCACCAAGGTTTCCTTTGGCGTGAAACTGCAGGACGCGATCGATGTTGAGCTGACCAATGTCCGCGAATTGATCGAACTGCTGGAGACGACCTCGTCTGAAGTCCTCGTGCTCTCCGGTGTCGCCGAGAATACCTTTTTCTACGGCGAAAACCTGGTGGAGCATCTGAAGACCAAAATTCGGCTCACGGAGAAATATCGTCATCACGCCCCGCGCATCGACCGCGATATTTACTGGCGGGCAACTCCGGGAACCATCTGGCCAGACGATTGGGCTGCGAGCAGCAAGGCTTGATCGGCTAATGTGGAGTGCGGTGGTCTCGACACCGCTTTTGCGGGAAGGGCCGGCTCAACGGCCCAATTGTCCAGACGACGCGTCGAGCCGCGTCGCCCGAAAGCGGTGTCGAGACCACCGCACTCCAAATCGAATCAGCGTCCCCGCACGCGCTTCCGGTATTCGGATGGCGTGATGCCAATTTCTTGTTTGAAGGCCTTCGAGAAGTGAAACACATCGCAAAACCCAAGCGCGTCGGCGGTTTGTTTGAGCGAGTGCTCTCCGTGATAAATATCCGCACAGGCCCATTCCAGCCGGCGGCGTTTTTGGTAACGTCCAGGTGATTCACCCGTCAGTCCGACAAACCGTTTGCGGAAGTTCTCGTAGCTGAGTCCCACCTCCTGCGCCACTTCCTGCGGGGTCGGCCAACCCGCCAGCGAACGTTCACCCAGCCGCCGCAGGCTTTTTTCCAGCCAGGCGTCGCGTCCGGCTGCCCGTGAGGTCTCCGCATCGATCGCGATCATCTCCGTAATCACCTGCAGGAACCGGCCCATCGCACGTAACGGCGCCCCCCCGGCGTGCACCGGTTCGCTCTTGACCACATCGTAGAGTCGTTGACGCCAGTAATCCGCCGCGCCCAAACGCAGGACAGGATGGTCGGGCGAGAGCAGACCTTGCGCGCGCAGCAACTGGAACTGCGGCCCATCAAATACAAAATAGATCTGCGTCCAGTCACTGCCGGGCAATGGTCCGTAGGCGTGCGCGATCTCGGGAAAGATTAGAGCCACGTCCCCGGGGCCCAGCTCCAGCCGGGCACCCCGCGCATCGTGGAAGTAACCCTTCCCCTCCACCATCAGTACGAGCGTAAATCGTCGCAAAATGCGCATGGCTGACGGACTGATGCCGGAGATATTCCGGAGCAGGCCTGCCAGCTCAATATCGCCGATTGCCGTCCGCAACGGGCTCTGCAGCCAGGGTTGGGTTCGGGTTTTGGGCGCCGGAGGCATGCCTCCCAAAATTTACATGACTTCTCCCAGATCAACCATTTTATCTCAGCCCAATCCCGTGTAGGTTAAGGCATGAGCACAACCGCCGCCCTACCCCAGTTGTATTCCTACGGACACGAACTCGAGATGTCGGACGACAAAGTCGGCCTGCTGCGCGATTCGAGTGACGCTGCCGATGACGTGGAAGAGCTCCGTCGCCGGGTTGAGCACGACGGGTACCTGTACATGAAAGGTTACCTCGACCGGGATGAGGTCCTGGCGGCGCGAGCGAGTCTCACGGACCGTCTCGCCGATGCCGGGGTGTTGGATTCGGCATATCCAGCAATCGATGCGGTCTGCAAACCGGGTTCAGGGTATGTTTTCAAACCCGAGATCACCAACGGCAATGAAGCGGTTCAGCGCCTGCTGTACGAGGGCCGCATCCCGGCCTTCTATCGCGCGTTTTATGGTGAGGAAATCCGCCATTACGATTTCACCTGGTTGCGAGCGATCGGCCCGGGCAAAGGCACGAATCCGCATTGCGATCTCCCGTACATGGGTCGCGGCACGCACCGGCACATGACGTGTTGGGTGCCGTATGGAGACATCTCCTTTCGGCTGGGCGGCCTCATGATTCTGGAAGGGTCGCACAAGCGGCTGGATCTGCTCGAAAATTATATTTACCGCGACGTGGATGCCTTCTGTGAGAACAAGCCGAAAGAGGCCGAGGCGGCCAAGGCGGGCAAGTGGGCGTTCACCGGGACGCTGTCCCACAATCCTCCCGTGGTGCGCAATAAATTCGGCGGACGCTGGCTAACGACGGAATTCCAGGCGGGAGACTTCATCACCTTCGGTATGTTTCTCGTGCACGCGTCGCTAGATAATCGCACCCCGAATCTTCTCCGGATCTCGAGCGACGCCCGCTATCAACGCGCAAGCGAGCCGATCGACGAACGCTGGGTGGGCATCAACCCTCCCGGTCATACGACAGCTGGGAAACGCGGTCGGATCTGCTGAGACGAGTCATGGTCTCGCTCTCCCCTACTCGAACGGCGGCAACACCGACGGCCGGTGGTCGCATGGCTGCGGTTCAGGAAATGGCGCGGCTGCAGCGCCTCCTCTTCGAAGTCGAACGCGAGTTGGTAAGGACCGCGCCAACGCTGATCTACCGCGTCGGGGAACCAGAACTGAAGTATTTGCTTTGCCAGCACATCTGGGAATCGGCCGGGCATGCGCGTTTCTTGCGGGAACGCGGCCGCGAGTTGAGCGGATTCGGTTCGAATGAAACGGTCCGCGAAAGTCTGCGGCAGTTGTTCGATGAGGCCGTTATGCCGACGGATGCGACGAGCGCGCTGGCTGGATTCTATCAGGTGTTGAAGCCCGCGTTGCTGACGTCGTATCGCCACTATCTTCAAGCCACTCACCATCTCGCCGACTGGCCTTCGCGGCGGCTGGTGGAGGAGTTCATCGGCGATGAAGAGCGCCACGCGCGCGAGATCGCGCCGTACCTGACCACATCGCCTGATATTTCCGTGTGGGTCGCACACCTTGAGCAAGCGGTCGCCGCGAACGGCGGGCTGTTGGGCGAACGCACCCGCGTTCCTCTCCCGGCCGAGTTCGTCTGGGAATCCGGCCGGCGACGCTACATTCACCCGGCAACCTGCAATCGCGGAAAATACCCGACGTGCTCCAGTGTGTTCAGTGAAGACCCAGCAGAAACGCCGATCGTGCGCTCCTGGCTCGTGGATCCGAAAACGGACGCGCGCGTCATTCGGTTGATGGTTTACGTTTGGCTGATGATGGAGTTGGACGCAGTGGATTACCTCGCGACCATTTTCTACGACACGCCCACGGCTCCGTTTGATCTCCATCACGACATGGCCCGCCATTTGTGGGACGAGTCGCGTCACAGCCAATTCGGTTACCGACAGTTACCGAAGCTCGGCGTCGACCTGATGTCCCTCGAGCACTCGCTCGACCTCTACAATATCCTGGTCCAAATGCCGCCGCACGAGCGGTACGCGATGATGACGATGGAATTTGAGGCGGGGAGTTTTCCAACGAAAGCGACAGTCATGGATCGGGTGCGTGAACTGAACGATTTTGAAGCGGACACGCTGCTGGCTTTCGATCGCAACGATGAGCAAAATCATGTGCGATACGGTCACCATTGGCTGCCCCAAATCATGGCTCTGTTTGGCGAGACGCGTCCGGTTGATGAGTTCGTGAAATCGACCCAGGCGAATTTCGCCGCGATGGCGAAGCTCCACGGCAACCGTACGCCTCACGGCCTGCCGCCGGAACGTCGACTTACCGGCAACACCCTTTTGAAACTTGCTCAAGTCGCCTGAGCAAGGGAGCGGCTGACGCGGGAAACCGCCAATTCTTGTCGCTGCGGCCAAGAGTCACGTAGGGGCGTCCCTTGCGGACGCCCGATTCGCGTGAGCCGAACTGAAACGTTCGCACGCAGCTGATCCCTGGTCGCATTTCCGAACCGGGCGTCCGCAAGGGAACGCCCTTAAATCGGCATCATTTTCATTCTTTTTCAGTGTGATTCCTGTGGCGCCGGAGTGAGTCTTCAGATCGTCTCACGGCCCCGATAAAGCACGTCGTGCCCCGCCGGCTGCTGCACCGGTTGCGTCATCTCCGAAATGATTTTTTCGCGTTCCGCCTCTCTCACCCGTACCGCTGCGACGAATCTGCCGTCGCGGTTTCCCGCACGCCGGCACGGCCGTTCGCATTGCCTATGAAAGTCTATCGCGCCGTTCTGGTCGGCACCGGCTCCATTGGCGAAGCGCATGTTCGCGCGGTTGAGGCAACGCTCGGTCGAGTGACTC
The DNA here is from genome assembly GCA_039928945.1 of Opitutus sp. GTDB lineage: Bacteria > Verrucomicrobiota > Verrucomicrobiia > Opitutales > Opitutaceae > Opitutus. The sequence continues at coordinate 75,201 of JBDSSD010000042.1, forward strand.
TCGACGCCGCCGTCGACATCGACGAGAGCCGCGTGAAGGAATTTGCCCGACGACACCGCATTCCTCGGACGTATACGAGCTACGAGACGATGCTCGCCGCCGAACGTCCGGATTTCGTCCTCGTTGCGACACCACCCTCTCAGCACGCGGCGATGAGCATTGCGGCAATGAACGCGGGCGCGTGGGTGCTCTGCGAAAAACCACTGTGCGGCTCCCTGGCGGAGCTCGCCAAGATCACGGAAGCGGAGAATCGGACCGGTTGTTACACTGCCTGCATCCTCCAGATGCGGTTCGCTTCATCCACCGCACATCTCCGACGGCTTTCAGACAACGGGCAGCTTGGCCGTCCGTTGGTCGGGGTCTGCAACACGCTATGGTACCGCGACAATGCCTACTATGACGTACCGTGGCGCGGTCGCTGGGACACCGAGCTGGGCGGTCCAACCATGGGCTTGGGTATCCACGCCATGGATCATTTTCTCCATTTGTTCGGCGACTGGCGTTCCGTGCGCGCGGTTGCGGCCACCCTGGATCGGGCAATTGAGGTCGAAGATGTCTCGATGGCGATCGTGACCTTTGCGAACGGCGCGCTCGGCTCGATCGTCAACAGCGCGCTCAGCCCGCGCCAGGAAACCTACCTGCGGCTCGACTATCAACGCGCCACGGTGGAGCTGACGCATCTTTACGCCTACACGCGGGACAATTGGAAACTGACGCCCGTTCCGCCCACCCAGGACGACAATTTGCTGCAAGCCTGGCAGAGCTTTCCGCCTGACGTTGGCTCATCGCACGGGGCGCAACTCTGCGCCGTGGTGGCCGACCGTGATGCCGGCCGGCGGCCACTGACGTCCGGCGAAGAGGCGCACAAAACGCTGGAGCTGCTGACGGCGATCTACAAATCGGCGTTCACGGACACGACCGTTCTGCGCGGTTCCATCGTGCCGGGAGATTCGTTTTATGACGCGCTCCACGGCGGGCGAGCTCCGCTGCGGACCAAGGGCCAGCCGCCTTCACAGGTTTAAATTCTGCCTTCCTCACGGTTGCTTGATCCAGGAGGTCGCGTCCTATTCTGGATTTGTCCTAGAGCTCTCCCTGATGAACGCTCCCCGTGCCCTATGAAAACGCTTTCGTTGCTCGTCTTCTTCGCTCTCCTCTCGGCCGTGGGTCTCGCCCAGGAACCATTTCCCGGACTCAAGCAATTGCTGTCCGACTCGGAATGGAAACGGGCACGACTCGACCGGCTGTCTCCCGATGAAATCGGAGTCATTGATGCCGCGATCATCCGACATTACGGGCAAGCGGCGACCCAGCATCAACAGGAGCTGGCGGAAGCGCGGGCCGCGACCGCGACCGCCACCGCGGCGGCGCAGCCGGAAAAGAAACGTGGTCTATTCGAGCGATTCGGACTCCCCGCGTTTGACGAAAGCGACTGGCGGGACATGCCTCCGCTCAAAGCGACGGTCGTTGCCTGGGTGTCTGCGAACCGCTTCAAGTTGGACAACGGCCAGATCTGGGAAGGGTTTGAAGCCATTCCGTATGATCTCGTCGGCAAAACGATTGAGATTGCCGCTCGCCCGCGGGGGCAGTTCGCCATCGTGCTGGACGGGAAGCCCACCACGTCGCGGGTCATGCGGCTGCGCTGATTTCTTGTGTTCCACCTCGCAAACGCAGAGCTGAGCGTCGACCTGGTTGATCCAGCTCGGGAGCAAACTCTTCTCGGCACTCGGTTTTGTACGGGAGGTTTCGTCTGGCAGGTGACAGATGCCGCCGTGGGACCCCTGCTCACGGGTCCGCAGTGGCCCAATCCCAGCCCCGACCCGTTTGACAGCCAAGGTTTGCCTGAATCGTTTCGCCACCGCACGCGCGATGGACGTCCGCTCACCTGGCACGGACCCCGCGGAGTGGCGCTCGGTATTGGGGAACTTGAGACGGACGCGAGTGGCGCGGTGAAAGTAGTGGCTCCCTGTGAGTGGACGGTCGCCCGACGCGACGCGCAGGTTCGATTTGAAACGCGGCAAAACGCGGCGGGATTTGTTTACGAACTGGTTCGAACCATCACGCTGGACGGACGAGCCCTGACCTCGACCTCGACTCTCACGAATCACGGCGAGGCGCCGCTGTTGCTCGAGTGGTTTGCCCATCCGTTCTTTGCACTGAATAACGGCCGGGCCACGGTGACGGTTCCGGCCGAGAGTCGTCTGGCCGACAACCCCGGTTTCCTCCTGAGCGGCAATGTGCTGACGCAAAAGCGGCGGTTCGAGCATTACAAGGATGGGCACATGGATTTCCTCCATCTGCCGCCGAAGCTATCCCCGACTTTCCGCGTCGATCACCCCGCGCTGCAATCGATCACGCTGACGGCTAGCTTTGCTCCCAGCGAATGCCTCATTTGGGGCAATAATGTCACGTTCTCCATCGAGCCGTATCAGACGCTTATTCTCGCGCCAGGCGAGACACGCGAGTGGAACTTGCGCTACGACTTCGGTGACGTCTCCAAAATGGTTTCTCCCTCCGCGAGCGTGCGGACACCGGAACGCGAGTAGATCCAGCCCGATCCGACGGCGAAGACCAACCGCCCCTGAGCCAAGCGCGCGATGGACGTGTTGCCCAAGGCCAGCACCGAATCAGCGGGATTGAACTGCAGGTAGATTTTGATCTTACCCACGCGACCGTCGTAATCCGCCTTCAGCGCTGGCAGCGGATGATGGGGATTAATCACGAACGGCACGAGACCGAGCGCGGTCCGGCTGGGAATTTCTGCGACGGGAAAATCGTTGGTCGTGCCGATCAGGAGTCCGGCGACATTGGCGCCGGCGCTCGTGCCGCCGTAGGGGACACCCGCCTTCACGCGCTCCCGGATGAGCTCGAGCTGACCGGTACGATACAATTCAGCGAGCAGCACAAAGGTTTCGCCGCCGCCGATGAAAATACCGTCGGCGCTCTGCAGCAGTTCGCGCTGACCGGCGACATCACGATGGTGCAGGGATTGGGCTCCGGGGACGCCAAGATGAGCAAATGCTTCCTGCAAGCGCGCCTCCATTTTGTCGCGCTCATCGGGATGCGTCGCATGGAGTACGAGGATGAGCCGTTTACATCCGGCGAAATGTTGGCGCATCACGGGCAGCGTTGTATCCGCGAAATGGCTTCCACTCATCATGCTTCCGCCACACACGAGCACGGAAGGGAGAACTTCCGCCGAACGCAGGGCCAGTGAGCTGAACAGCCAAATCAAACTGAGCACCAGGCAACGGGCGGAGGCGGCGTACATCATGATGGCCACCACGAGATCCAAATTTTCTCGATGCTCAACACCATCTCGCGCCAACGATCTGTTTGCGCGCGGCGGCGTGAGTTCAGCATTTTCATTAACATTCATTTTGCGCGCTGCCTTGCAGAGCCAATCGTAGGGATATGGCTAATACCCCCCGGCGCTCGCGCGTCTGCCTTTCCGTCGTGCTGCTCGCATCGCTCACGGTCGGTCAAACGCGGGCCGCCGAGCGCGTCGTCGATTTGCGCTTTGGGCTGCCGACCTGGCATCAACCGCTGGGCATACCGAACGACTGGCACAAACCGATGGCGAACGAGCGCGGTGCGCTCCTCTACGATTTTGGACCCGGCCCCTACGTTCAGCCGTCCACCACCGTCGAAGCGACCACCGTTGGTGCACCGCTTGAGCTCAAGCGTCAGGATTGGGTTTTCTCCCCGCGTTGGCCCATCGTCCGGTCCGTTCTGGCGCGCGGAAATGATGCCATTGAAATCACCACCCTCTCCGTCGCGCCGGCCGAGCCAGCCATTTCCGAAGGACGCACGGCCGCATACGAAAGGCTCGATGGCATCACCGGCGCACTGGGCTGGGCCAAACCAGGTCCGGACGTCTCCCCAGAGTTTCGCAACGTGGCATGGGGCATCAATCGGCCGCTTCGCTATCGGGTCCGCGTGGCGCCAGGCGCGGCGAAACGCGTGATGCTGGGCTTCTGCGAAAGCTATAAACTCCGGATCGGTGATCGCATCGCCGAGATGCACGTCGAGGGATCGCCGGTGCTGGCGCTCGACCTCGGCTTGAACGCTCCGCTGAATCGGCCGCAGGTGTTCTTGTTCGATGCCAGCGACGCCGATGGCAACGGCTGGATCGATGTCACTATCATCGCGCCACAAGGGCGGGATCCCAACACCACTCTGGCGGCGATTGCGGTCTATCCCGCCGGTTTGCGACTGACGCGGGCCGAACTGATCGCCGGCTCCACCGGTCCGAAAGATCAGGCAGAGCTACGCATCGCCTGTGGGACTGAAGTTCGACGCGAGCCGGCCCGAACAGATTTGATTCATGCTCGCTACTCCGGTGACGCCCAGCCTTCAGTGGTGATCAAGACCGGCCGCGTCCTTTCCTCCTCGGCCGACGGTCTGATCACGGATAATGGGCTTCCATTCCTCGTGACGACGCCCCAGCCCGTCCGCAGCGAGAAAACGGATACGGGATGGAGGCTGGAATTCGCGCCGCAGACCAAGGAAGTTGTCGCCTGGGTGTTTTCAGGCCAGGCGTCCGGGGCCGAGGTCGCGGCCGCACGCGCGATGACGCCCGCCCGAGCCATGGAGCAAACCCGTGAGCGGTGGGCAAAAATCCCGGTGCCGTACGATCACATCCGGGTGGGTGACCCGAAGATCCAGGAGTTCGTCGACGCCTCCATTCGCACGCTTTATCAGGCCCGCGAAAACATCAATGGCCAGTCGCAGTTCGACTCCAGCTTCTCGCTCTATCGCGGACTGTGGGCGGGCGACGCGGTGTACATCACCACCCTCGCGGCCATGCTCGGCGATTCAGCGATCGGGCGGGAAACACTGGATGCGCTCTTCCAACACCAGCGCGCCGATGGCATCATCGACGAACTGCATCCGCAGCAAATTTATCGGACGACCGCCGAAGTGCTTTGGGCCGTGGAGCGCGATGCGCAGATCAGCGGAAACTGGGAGTACGCGAAAGCGCACTGGCCTCAGATCATGCGTGGCGTCGAAGGAATCCGCGCCTTGCGCGCCACGACGCTGACCGATCCGAACGCGCCGTATGCCGGGATGTTCCCGCCCGGATTCAGTGATGGAGGCATCATGGATATTGGAGCCGAATATTCTTCAGTGTACTGCACGATCACCGGTTTGCTTGCGACCACACGGATGGCGCAAGCGCTCGGTTTTGAAAAAGACGCCGCAAGCGTTGCCCAGCTCGCCGAAGATTTCCGCACCGCGTTCGAACGCCACCGCCAGCGTGATCAGCGGCGCGACACGCACGGGAATCTGTATTTGCCCGTACGCGTCGGCTTCAAGGGCGAGGATCCCATTCCGCAGCTGACCCAATGGGCCTTGTTTGACGCGCATTTGAACGGCGCCGGCTGGATGCGCTCTGACAGCGAACTGCTCACGGGTACGCTCGCACTGATCAAGTCGGTCGAGAAGCAAGGTCTGCCGGTGAGCATGGGTTGGATGCCGGGCGGCAATTGGGCGGGCATGGGCTTGTTCATCGCGTTCCAACCGCTCGTCCTCGGTCGCGACGTCGAGTCCGCCGACATGCTCTATGCCGCCGCAAACCACGCCTCCCCGCGGGGCACCTGGGTGGAAGAGCAATCGCTGGTCGGAGAACCGTTGAAGCTCGCGGGCGATCAACCGCATTGCTTCGCCTCCGCCATGTTCGCCCAGCTGGCCGGCTCCATGCTCGCGTATGAACGCGAAGACGTCGTTCACCTGCTCGGTAGCGTTCCGGCGGAGTGGTTGCACGCGGGCGCGGCGAACGGCGTGAAGCAATGGCGCACCGCCGCCGGAATCATCACTCTCGATCTGACGGTTTCAGCCGACGGAAAAATCGCTACACTCCACGTCGAACCCATTCATCGGGACGGCAAAAAGATTCGCGCCTTCGTTCATACCTCGAGCCTCGCGCGCGCCGGGTTTGCGATTCCGGAGACGGCCAAGGCGGAGATGATCGAACTTCAGCCAGGTCAGACGTTCAACCTGACGGTCACGCGCGCGAGTGGCTCGTAAAAGTTCAGATTTCGCAGCGGGCCACGCAATTGGTCGGACCCCATCCGTGTGAATCCGTGAAATCCGTGGTTAATTCAGCCGGTTCGAATCGAACGATCAGAGACCACGGATTGCACCGATCGACACGGATGGAAAAAATCCTCTCTAGTCCGTGATCTGAGAGCACGGTTTAACGTTCATCGCTGCTGTTACACTCAACCTAGCCTGGATCCATCCGCGTCAATCCGCGAAATCCGCGGTGCAAGGCGCGAAACCATCCCTTGACCGCGTTCACTCCCTCTTGCCTCACGCAGCGGGTCACGCAATTGGTCGGACCCCATCCGTGTGAATCCGTGAAATCCGTGGTTAATTCAGCCGGTTCGAATCGAACGATCAGAGACCACGGATTGCACCGATCGACACGGATGGAAGAAATCCTCTCTAGTCCGTGATCTGAGAGCACGGTTTAACGTTCATCGCTGCTGTTACACTCAACCTAGCCTGGATCCATCCGCGTCAATCCGCGAAATCCGCGGTTTCAGCGACCTGTATCGTTGAGTCGGATTTTTGACCGCTGATTTCGCTGAGGCTCGCGGATAGAACCGGGGTAACGCAGGCGAACGGCGCTTGGATGCAAGGCGCGAAACCATCCCTTGACCGCGTTCACTCCCTCTTGCCTCAGCTGCCGATCATCAGCACGGCTTTGAAGAAGATCAGGATGAAGCCGACGAGGCCGCAACAAGCGAAGAAGCCATAGGTGTCTTCGCGCTTCCACTTGGTGAATTCCCAATTCGATTTGGGGAACAGCTTGAGGTGATCGTAGCGCGTCGGATTCGCATAACTCTCTTCCACTGCCACCGCATCTTCGTCGAGCGTCGCACCCACGGGCGTTTTCATTCGCACGTGGAAGCGCGCCACTCGTACGGGATCTGTCGGCTGGGTCAGCAAACTCGCGACAATCAGAATCAAGATCGGCAGCAAAGCGTCCACCAGGTAGCGCGTCGTCATCAGCTGCGCGGATGAAAATTGCGTCACGTCCACGCCAAATAATGAAACGAGGAAAACCTCCACGCGGAAAAGTCCTTTGCCGATTTTGGGCGAATTCAAATCCGCGGGGTTAATCCGCACCACGCCTTCTTCGAAATAAACGGACACCGGCTCGGTTCGGCGCGTTCGCACCAAAACTTCGTCCTGCGTCTTTGCCCGACCCGCGGCGACGTCTTCGCTGGTGGCCTTACTCTCCACGCGAACGATCCGTTCTTTCGTCATGGCCGTCAGCGCCGAGGACCGCGCGAGCGACGGCACGAGCGGAATCGTCCACGGAATGATGGCGATCAACGTGATCGTCGCCAGAACCTGGATGCGAACGGCCGTTTCCGTCAGTCGGCGCCAGAGGAAAATCATGGTGATGGGGACGCCCCATACGACCAGGAGGACGATCATGAATTTCAACACGGCGATGACGCTGTTCAGGTACAGTCCCACCGCGATGCCGAGGCCCAGGGCGAGTGGCACGGTCAGCCGTGCGACCACCATATAGTGCCGTTCGGATCGCCCCGGGAACAACGGCTCATACAGGTTCTTCACCACGAGACCTGCCATCACGACGGATTGCGCGCCGAGCAGAGCGAGCTTTCCGCCCAAGATTCCGATGATCATTGTGCCGATCAACCCGACCGGCAGCAGATCGCGAGTGAGCAAGCCCCACACTTGATCAGGATCGGCCAGATTTGGACCGAAGACGGCCAGCGCGATCAAGCCACAGTAAGCCCACGCAATGGTGACGAAGCGCTTACTGAAGCCCCCGGTGACCGCACCCAAACGCGCCGCAAACTCATTTTTGGCCGAGCCGGCAATGGTCATGTTCGCTTGCGAGCCAACGATGCCGACGAATTGAACGAGCAGAAGCGAACCAATCGAATACCACGTGTATTCGCTCAGCCCACCGCCACCGAAGAGGTTGAACATCACCTCCGGGACTTTTTGGTGCAGGCCGTGCACACCGCCCGCCGCAGCGAGACCGAACGGGATCAGTACGACTGAAATCAAAATCACCAAAATCGCTTGAACCGCGTCGACCGCCGCAGATGCCTTCAAGCCTCCCAGCATCACGAAGACCGCGACCAGGGACGATGATACCAGGTAAAATGCGGCGGGCCTCAGATACGTCACGTACGGCTGCAGCTCGCCACGATCGTAGAAACCTTTGAGCAGGTCATAGCGCGTGGCCGCCGGGTCGGCGAAAGTTGACGCAGCCGAACCCGCAACCGCCGTTGGAGGAACTGTCTGCCGGGCTTTCCGCAGCTCGACGAACTCGTGATAGTTCGCGACCATCTCTTTCTCCGCCGCGGAGTAGATGGCGGTGTCCTTGACCAGCAGCGGCTGCAGCGTCTTAAGCGCCACAATGTTCCCGCTAGCGATGCTCACCACGATGATCAGGATGGTCGTGACCGCGTAGAATGAACCGAGGAAGCGTTTACCGAAGCGGTCCTGAAACAGATCCGCTGCTGTCGTGAGCCGGACGCGTCGAAACCACACGTAACTGAACCAATAGTACGGCGTGAGGAACAACGTGATCAGCGCGAGCCACGCTCCACCCGCACCCTGCCGGTAGACCGAGCTCGACGTGGTCGTCGCCTGTCCGGGGTCTGCCATGCTGCCGAAGCTGAGGAAGAATTGGAACCAGCGACCCAGCGAACGTCCGCCGAGGAAGAAGTCTTTCTCGTTCTTCACCCCGTGCGACAGGAGTTTTCCAATCGCGAGTACCCCGACGATGTACGTGGCGATCACCAATGCGTCGATCCAGTGCAGGCCAAAGAAGTGCATGAGGGGTTGGGGGATTTGAAGCGTAGCGGCTCGCGAACGTTTACTGATCGAACGGCCAGTAGCCCAAGATTTTCATTCGGCGTTCGAGTCCGAATTTCGTGAAGAGGGTTTCCGTGTCAGAGGCAGTTCGCCGGAAAGCACGAAGCGAAGAGTCCTCGAGCAACGCCGTAAGCACATCACCGATAATCGCCGTTGAATCGACTACAATTTGCTCCGGCAGCTTGTCGATGGTGTCTGCCAGGTCGTGGTAGTATCGCACCGAGTCGCGTGGGATGGGGGCGTTGAACGTGACGGCGCGCACGCCTGCGAGTTGATAAGGAGAATGATCGCTGCCGAACCAGTTCACATTCTGGACTCCCAAGGGGAGCTTCTTCGCGCCACGACCAACATTCCAGCGTTCCAGCGTCGGAACGAGCGACTCGTCGCCCAGCGCATTCACTGCAATCGGGACTCCGACCATATCGAGATTGATCATCGCGACGATCGGCGTGTCGCCGAGGTGGGCCGCGGCGTGGCGGGAACCCCAGAGCCCCTGCTCTTCACCATTGAACCAGACAAGCTCAACGGTGCGCGCCAGGTCGCGTCCGTGAAGCGCTCGCGCCAACGCGTAGAGCTGCGCAACCCCGAGGCCGTTATCCAACGCGCCCTGACCAAGATCCCAACTGTCAAAATGTGCCCCCACGATCACCCGCTCTGGCGATCGCCCCTTCAAGACGACCGAAACGTTGGCGGTCTCGATTTCGCTGGAATGCGATTCCGCTGAAACACGCACGCGCACTTCTCGCTGGCGGGTGAGCAAACGCTGAAGCCACTGGCCTTCCTCCTGCGTAACCGAAAAAACAGGAATCGGGAGTCGTTCGCCAATGAAACTACCGGTGCGAGCGAGGAGTTGCCCGCCTCCTTCACGATCGATGAACAGAATGCCTTTTACACGCTGCTCGAGCGCGGTGCGTAAGATCTCCCGCATTTGTAAGGGGGTGCCCGGACTCAGCAACGCAACCTTGCCGTCAGCGTGTTGTGGATACTCCGCGGCAGCTCCGTTGCCGATCGCCACCACGTCCGCTTCGAAGGCGGCCGTTGGTTCCGTGTACGACAACGCCGCTACCCTCAGATTTCGGACGAGTGGCGCGACGAGCTCCACGCGATCAGTGCCCCGCTGCCAGCCGAGCATCTTGAACGTGGACATCTGCGGTTCCAATCCAAGCTCCCGCAGTTCCTTCGCGAGCTGCCCCATCGCTAGCGTGTTCGCCTTGGTCCCCGTCAGGCGGCCACCGAAATCGTCGCACAAGCGCGTGAGCATCGCGTGCGCCTGGCGGCCCGCCGCGTCGAACTCCTCCGCCGCCAACACGGATTGTCCGACCAAAACCGCCCCGCAAAGGGCCATGGTGCGAGCCAGCGTCACAGGATCAGTTCTGCCTCACACGATCGGAAATGCTGAGAGTGTTGAAATCCAAAACGCGTTCGAGCGGCCCTTGCGTGATGGTCAGTTTGCGCGAGCCCTTCTCCGAGTTGAGATGAGGACCCTCGAATAATTTCCACTTCGCATAATCGACCGCTTTACCGTCGAGCACGGGTGGTTTCCCGTACGTGCAAACAACGCTTTTCCCGCGAAGGGTCGTCATCTTCACGGTCGGCACCGGCGTGAGCTGAACCTGCAGGGGCAATGCGATGATAGCCGACTTGAACGCCTCAAAGCTGGAAAACTCACTCGTGCTGGCAGCCTGCACAATCGTTCCGTTCTGCAGATGCGGACTGACCAATCGACGGTCTCCGGTCTCGAACCGCGTCGACTCCCAGATCGATTTGTACTTCGTCAGCGGCTCCCACTGATACGGCGCCAGCGGGCGGTAGGCGAGGTACGTATTGCCGCCCTGTGCGAAAATCCAACCCGACTTATCCTCGACGACGTTCTTCAGATCCTTGGAGAAGAAACCATTGATGTGCGGAAAGCGGGTGCCTTCCGGGATATTGTACAACGCGACGACGGTATCCAGATCCTGGAACACCTGCTCGAAGGGCGAACTCCCCAGCAGTTTGTCGGGCGTGTCGTACGAAGGTTTACCTTCCTTCGCGACCCCTTTGATCATCTGGTCGGGCAGCTCCGCGAAGTACATCTGCATGAGGGAGGCCGATGAAATCGGGTGCATGGAAAACATCGCCGTGTGCACTCCACGAGGATCCGGCACCGCCCAGGTGACGTCCCAGACGTGGGCCTGAATCGGATCGCTCACCCCGCCCTGATACGAACCGACCGCGTAGTCGTGGCGCATGTAGCTGGTCTTGTAGATCGGCGCCATGAGCACGTCACTGTACCGCCAGCGCCGCCGCGTACGCTTCGAATCCTTTTGCACAAAGTCGTCTTTGCGATCGACAGCGATGCGGTAGATGACTTCGGGCACCTGGTAATTGCTCGCCGCCGCCGCGAAGTAATAGCCCCAGCCACCATAGTTGGCGGTCGGAGGCGTATTCCCAAAGAGCATCCAACTGAAGAACGAGGACAACGCGTTCCATCGCTCGATCACGGAAGTGTCATCCGTCCGCGCGTTCGCTCCGCGAAGCACGCCGTTCAGGGTGTTGGCGGCCAGTTCTGCGAACAACCAGTCCAGCATGAGGTGCCCTCGTTGACGCATTTCCGGGTCTTTGGCCCAGGTGGCGAGATAGAGCATGGGAATCGCGTATTCACCGATGTAATGCGTCGGGTTGAATTCCCCTTGACCGACCGTCGTCGCAAGATCCATCCAGTGAATCAAATACTCGCGAGACTCCGCCAGATTCTCGGCCGAACTTTTGCCCGTATACCAGCTGTTCGCCGGATCATTCGGGTAAAGTTCCGAAATGAGGTATAACGATGAATAGTACATCGCCCAGTGATTCTCCGTGTCGCCCCGGACGTGCATGGTTTTCCGCCAGGCATCACGAATTGCTTTCTGCGCGTCCGGCGACAGCCGATCACGACCGAGGTAAGCGAGCGAGACCGCCGGAAACATCCAGAAGGGTCCGCTGCCAGGTTCCTTCATGATTTCGATGACGCTCTTCGACGCGAGCTCGAGATTCTCTCCGCGGGCGAGCAGCGCTGCGACGACACTCATATCGGTGACGAGCTGATCGGGTTTCGCCTGCGCAGCACGCCACGCGAGCACTTCATCAGCGCGCTTTAGGTAGTCCGCGCGACGCTGGTCCGGCAAAGGCGAAACGGGTGCGATGGGAACCGGCCCCGTAAAGGAAGGCTGAGCAAAGGCGACACCAGCGCTCATCACGCCGAGAGCGAAGAGAAAAGTAACACGGACTTTCATGGGATCAGATCGTTGACTGGTTACTTTGCCTGCGCCGGCACGAACGCGAAACTGTGAATCGTTGAACCGTCCATGCCGGCGTTTTTCCACGTGCGGCCGAAGTCGTCTGAAACAAACAAACCATCCTTGTAGATGCTCGCGTAGAGGCGGGACGTGTCGGGATCGATGCCAACCCGATAAACACAATGTCCCTCGGGTAAACCCGTGTTGCGCTCAGCCCATGTTTTCCCGGCGTCCTCGGTCACCCACACGCCATAGGTCCAGCTGGAGACCGCGTGGCGCTGAGGGTTCGTCCCGTCGAAGGCCACATTGTAGAGAGCCTCTGCCGAGGGCACTTGATCGAACTTCTTCCAGCTCAAGCCGCCATCATGGGAGGCGAGCACGCCGTCTTCTTGAGTCGTGGAGAGCCACAGCTTCGGGTCGTGAGGCGATTGACGAACATCTGTCACGGTGGCCTTGGCCGCGAACACCCGCTTCCAGGAATCGCCGCCATTCGTCGTGAGGTAAATCCCGGTCTCGCAGCCCGCCAAAACTCGCCCCGCTTGCGTCCGGTCCACCTGGACGACCTGCGCGTACTTACCGCGCTCGGGCAGTCCTTTCTCTCTCCGCACCCAAGTCGCACCACGATCGCGGGACACCGCGATTCCATCCGGAAGAGCCGCGTAAATGTGATCAGGCGAATTCGTATCGACCGAAATATCTTTGGCCTCCGTCATGTCCCAACCCGTCGCAATCCGCCATGACTCGCCCCCGTCTTTGCTCACCATCACGCCATCGAGCGTTGCCGTATAGATTGCCTTTCGATCGCGCGGATCGAAGGCAACGGCGAAGACATACGGGAAGTTGACGCCGAAGTGCTGGAAGCTGCCGTCATCGGTGCGTCGGAAAAGGCCGCTCGTCGTCACGAGCTTGGACCCAATGACGTAATTCTTGTTGATCGCCGCCGCCAGATAGAGGTCGTGCTTCGACTCCGCCGCGGAGCTAGGCCCCGCCAGTGCAACCAGGATGCTCAGGCATGCTGCGACTTTGATGAGATTCATGAGACGCATTTGGTTCGGACCGAATTGGCGTGGACGTGGCTAAGCATGACTAGAGCTCCGTGCCAGCGGCGTGCAGCGCTTTCGATACCCGGGCTGCGTCGGCGGTGGAGTTGAACACGTGAAACGAGATTCGCACGGCTTCCAGTCCTTGCTCGGTCACCGGCCGGCAGCGCAGCCCGTGCTTTTTCCGCAGATACTCGAAAAACTTTGCGGCATTCGCGTGCTCATGATGAAACGTCACCATCGAGCCCCGCATCTGCGGATCGCGTGGCGTTAAAAGCTGGATACCGCGCAGACCCTCGCACGCCGCGATGACAGACGTCGCGAGCGAATGGCCATGATCCGCAATGCGCTCACGCCCGATTTCTTCCTGTAATCGAATCGCCTCGGCGAGCGCAACGATCGAAGCCGCGCTGCGGGTGCCGTACTCATGTCGGGCCGCAGCGGCACGATAGACGAGTGCGCCCGGCAAGAACGTCAGCTCGCCGGAATGGGCACCGATCCCCGTGGGAGCGACCATCTCAAGTTTGTCGCGGCGGAGAAACAACACGCCGGTTTCATGCGGGCCGCCGAGCCATTTGTGACCGCTGATCGCGTAGGAATCACAGCCGATCCCAGATAAATTAACCGGAATCATCCCGACCGACTGCGCACCATCGATATGGAACCACAAGCCGTGCTCACGCGCCACAGCTGCGATCTCTCGCACCGGCATCCGCACTCCGGTCGTGCACGTGATGTGACTGACCTGAATGACCTTCGTACGCGGACCAATCAGATCGCGGATCCGCTTAAGGTTCGCCTCTGGGCTGGTCGGCTCAGGATCAAACAATCGCACCGTGATGCCGCGCTGCTTCACTTGATTCAGCCACGGGAATGAACCGCCGGGATGAGCATGCGATTCGAAAATGACTTCGTCGCCGGGCTTGAGCACCAAGCCGGCGGAGATAATCGAGTTCGCTTCCGTTGCGTTACGCGTGAAACAAATTTCGTCGGACTGCGCACCGAGGAACTTGGCCACCACCGCACGCGCCGGGTCCAGTAACTCATGGCCCGTCTCGGAATGGCGCTGCAATTGCCGAGCCGTTGTCTCGACCGCCAGCAGCACGCGATTCGATGCAGGACCGAGTCCTCCCGTGTTGAGATACAAGGGATCATCTTCGATGGGATATCCCGCACGGACGGCGCGCCAGAAACTTTCTGGATCTTTCTCCAGGAATGGCGGAAGTGCCGGCGACGGCGCGATGTTTGCGCCTTGTCCGCGCGTGGCGAGCAGGCCCACAGCTCCGACACCGAGGCTCCGCAAGAAGGTTTTTCGCGTGATGCTCATACGTCTGTAAATGTTAACGTGTGATCCCGCTCGAGTTTTTCGCCCGGGGCGACCTCGAGGTTTTGGTCGAACTGAAACGGAAACGCCATGAGTGGCGCGGGTCGTCGCACAAACCAATGCACCGGACCGGAATTGCTTTCAAACCGGATTCGCACGCGTTGCAGCGTCGTATCGAGTTGTCCATGCCACTCCATCCACTTGGCGCTCGCGCCATGCACCGCTGCAACACCTTCGAGATTTCCCTCCGCCACGATCTTGATCGTCGGGTCGAGGTGGTCATCGAGCAACTCTCTCGCCCCGCGAAACGCCAAACCCGTGTAGTGCGAGCCGGCCAATCCCGCGGTGGAATGCGGATTCCCCATCGAAAGCACGTGCCCGGTGACATTCGTGAGCTGGCTGAGCCACCGCAACGACCATGACTTCTCGGCCGCGTTGACAGCGACATTGATCGTTCTGCTTTCCGTGAGCAGCACTTCATCCAGCCGTTTCCACTCCAGCGTTTGTTCGAAAACCGCGGTGTCGCGGATGACCTCCAGCCGTCGCCAGGCCACATGATGTTGAGCGCCCTGATTCTGGAGCAACTGATAACCCTGTCCGCGCACGCACGTCGGTCCTCCCCAAAAATTCGTACCCGAAACGTTGTTCAACGTCATGCTGAGACCGTGATGCCACGGGTGATCGTTAGGTCGAAAATTCGTCAGCGTCGCGCCCGACAGCGAATTCAGCGGGTGAAAATAGGGGCGCGGGGCTTCGACCTCGGGAGATTCCGAACGGTAGACGTAGCGACAGAGGACGCGGCCGTTCCACGACAGCACCTCTGCCCGATCGGGCTCGTGTTGGAGTTCAATCATAGCGGGACCAGGGCAAAGGTTTCTTCGTAGCGGGTACCGGAAAACGTCCGAGATTCACCGTTTGGCGCGACAATAGTGGCGGCGATCTGTCCTGGGGTCGTCACTCTCAAATGGAATCTCCCGGAGTCGATCCGCCATTCCACCTCAATCAGTCCGCGCGGAGTGCAGACACTGCCTTTCGCCTGACTGAGCCCGCAGATCCGTGGCTCGATGCGGATCGCGGAGAATCCGGGCTGAGTCGGCGTGACGCCAAGAATCCGCTGTTGAAATTCGAGCACGGGATGAGCGGACCACGCATGGCAGAGCGAACGCCAGTAGCTGTTTTCCTCCACGAACGCCGAAAGCCCGTAGTTCACCGACTCATGCCACGGCCCAAGGTGCTTTGGCATGTCATCATAGCGTCCGCACCGTTCCAACGCCGTGAAGCCGGCGTGCCACCAGAAGAACGAACCCGGCGCCAACTTCGGATCATTCGGAAAGCGCCGGAAAATGATTTCGCGCTCCCGCTGGCCCGCGAGGCCGGCAATAATCGCCCATGCATTTCCGTACTGGCTGACCTCCGGTCCGCCGGGTCGGTCGAAGTACAGGCCTTCCTGCTCGGACCAAAACAGCTCGTGAGCCCGCTTGCGCAAACGCCCGGCTTCAGCCCGCAAGGCGGTCGACTCCGTCTCGCCGCCGAGATGTTCGGTCAAATCTGCGACCTCATCCAGCGCGTTGATGTACTGAGCCGTCAGAATTGTCGTGGCGCCTTCGTCAGCGCCCGGCACCACCCCGCGCGGCCACCACGGACACCAATCCGTAATATTCCAAAACGGCAGCCTGGCGGGCAAACCCGCGGCGTCCCCGTGACGTCGATACCAGTCGAGCACCGCACGCATTCCCGGCAGCAGGTCCTGCACGGTTTTCCGGTCCGCCGTATAATAGAAATAGTCCTTGATCGTCGTGATCCAATGGATGCTCCATGCCGGAATGACTTGGACAAGGCGCGAGGGATAGCGGCTTTGGGTCAGCCCTTCGGGCAGGCGCGACCAGTCGAATTGATAAAGCGATTGGCGGCTTAGCCGGCTGTCTCCGGTCGTGTACATCGCGATCTTCGATGTAATCATCGTGTCCCCCGCGTACTGCATCTGCTCGTAATGCGGACAATCTTCGAACGTCTCATGCGAGCACATCCGCATCGTGTGCAACCCGACGCCCCAGATCCGATCAAGCGCGGGATCGGACGACTGAAACGTGGCGGTAACGCGGTACGGATAAGCCGTGAAGCGCTGTCGCACCGCGCGGAGTGTAAAAGGTTCGCCACCGACCTTGATCTCCAATCCGACATAGCGGAAGGCCCGCCAATGGAGTGGTTCGAACACGTCGTCGCGGCCTGACGGCTCCCAGACATCGGACCAGCCGGTGACCTTTCCGCGGCGATCAAAAGTCCACCCCGTTGATTCGTCTGCGTAGTGCGAGGCCAGATTGGCGAGGGATTGCTGCCGCCCAAACAGTTTTGCGTTCGGTGTTCCCCAAGGGAGACGAAGCGCTTCCGCATAGGTTAGGCGAACGACGCTGCCCGTCCCGCCCGACACCGTGAGCTGCGGAAACGCCGTTGTCAGGATGCGCATGTCGAGGACGACACTCACCGTCTGGCGTGGCGCCAGGGTTAACGGCGAACCGTTCTGCAACAGCGCCTGCCATTCGTCCGACACTCGGGCTCCACCTTGGTAGAACGCGTCGGCGAACGGTTCGGCTTGACCTTCTTCCAGCATCGGAATCATCCGAGGCATCAAGCCGTAGGGGCTGGCGGGATCCCGGCGATTTTCCAACAATTCTGCTTTGTAGAGCACATGGGCCGCTGGCCACGCGCCATCATCAAAGCCGATCGAGTTCCAGCCTTCCGGAATCAACGCCGAAACGCGGTGCTCGAAATAACCCAGATAGCCCTCGAAGGTTGTACCATCGTTTTGGAACCGGTGTCCTCGATCAACCGCCACCTTCCAGCTCGCGTCACTCTTAAGATCGCACACTTCACGGCCGGCGATGCGAACTTCGCCTTCCAATACAAACCCGCCGGTATACGTCATCACCGAACACGGTGCGCCCAGCAACGCCGGCCGATGCGCCACGCGCGACATATCCAGCACGATAGCGGCGAGGACATTTCGCCCGGGCTGCAAAAAGGAAGTCAGGTCGAAGCTGTCGTAGAAATGATGATTCACATCGCCCTTCGCCGGACCGCGACCGACAAATACCCCGTTACAGAAAAACAAATACCGGCTGTCGGCCGACAGATGGACGTGAAGCGTAGCACCGGATACGTCCGGCAGATCAAAGGCCCGCCGGAAATAACGCACTTGGTAGTGAGACGGAGTCGACGCTTCCGGCGCCGGTGCGCTATGCGAGCCTTCCGCGGACCAAATCCACGAGGCACGTTGAACGAAGGGAGCGGCGGGCATGGGGTGAAAAATGCGGCGTGCAGAGGTCATCGACGACCCGCATCCCTCATGGAATAAGCTGGCCAATCTCCGAAATTCAATAACCGTTTTCAGGTTTTTTCATCAGCTTTCATGAAAACTAATTTCGCCCCACCCCGCCTCGTAATGTGTGCCGCCACCTGGTCGATGATCGGCTGGCCTTCGTCCAAGAAAGAATGGTCCGTCGCGCAGAAACTCAAAGCGATCAAAGCCGCAGGCTTCGACGGTGTCTGCGGTTACATCACGCCCGAGATCAAGGCCGTTGCCGGGCCGCTCGGGCTTGAGCTGATGAGCGGCTTCGACGCGAAAAGCGTCGCGCACGCTCTGCCGCGATTGAAGGAGCAGCAATCTCTCGGAGTTCGTTTCATCAACATCCAGTTGCTGAATCACGACACGCCGCCCGCCGTTGCGGCACGCACTGCGGTGGGCCTGATCCAGGCGTCCGAAAAACTTGGGTTGAAGGTGCACATCGAAACCCATCGTGACACCTCCACCGAGACGCCGGAGAAATTCGACGAGATCGCGAAGCTGTACCAGCGCGCCACCAAGCAACTGCTCCCCGTGACATGGGATCATTCCCATTTCGCCGTTTCGAAACATATGCTGCCGCCCGACTACTCACGGCGGCTGCTCGCCTGGCCCAAGCTGATTCAACATTCGCAGATGTTTCATCTGCGACCCTTCAACAGCCAGCATCTGCAAATTCCGGTGACGAACGGCCGAGGTCGGCTCACGCCCGAATTCAACGACTACATTAAATTCGTCGAAGATCTATTTTCACTCTGGCTTCGCGGCCCGCGGCCGGGCGGCGAACTCTGGGTCTGCCCGGAGCTGGGAATGTCCCACGGCTATCAAGTCAGCATCAACCCGCACGCCTGGCCCGATGCCGTGCGAGCCCGCGCTGAAATGGTCAAAGCCTGGCAGCGCGCCTCAGGCAAAACCGAAAATACAAGGGCGAAATAGTGCTGGGTTTCAGTGAAACTTGTTGACGGGTTACAATGATTTTTCATTACCGTTACTGAACGTTTCATTGGTTTTCCGACTTACCCCATGCTGATCACGGAAATTGCCAGGGAGGCTCGCGTCTCTCCGGCAACAGTTTCTCGAGCCATCAACCAGCCACAACTTGTGGCGAGCGAGAGTCTCGCGCGCATTCGCGCCGTGATGCAGCAGCACAACTATGTGCCGTCCCCACTCAGCCGGCGCTTGGGCGCGAAGGCCCGCCGGCAGGAGCAGCGACGCATTGGCGTCTGGTTCGTCGGTGCGCGCACCAACAATCCCAGTTTGAACTGGTTTCAGGACCAGTTGCTCCAAGTCCAGTCATCGGATCCGCGCTATCGCGTCGACCTCCGTGTTCTCTTTTCCAGTACACCGGGCGAGCTGCCCACCAATCTCGCCAGCGAAGGTCTGGACGGCGTGATTATCCAGGGTATGCAGCCGTCGTCCGAGTGTCTGGCGAAGTTAGGAGATACGCCACATGTCTGGTTCATGACGCGGCGCTCCGAGTCGTATCCAGGCGATTACGTCGAGCCGAACAACGAAGAGAACGGCCGGTTGGCCGCCGAGTATCTGAAGGAGCGGGGCCACAAGGCCGTCGCCGTCATTTCCACGGATCCCGATTATACCGCCATCGTTTATCGCAATCGAGCATTCGTGCAGCGGGCGAAGGAACTGGGACTCGCGGTTCATACGATTCTTGGTCGCTCGAATCCGGGCGTCAGCTACTTGGAGATCGCACCCGTCCATGGCGAAAGTGACGAGCTGGCGCGTCGACTGCTGGCCTGCACGCCCGCCGCGACGGGACTCTATATCCCCGTCGATCATTTCTGCGGCGCGTTCTTCCGCGCCCTGCGGGAAGCCGGCAAGAAGCCAGGCCGGGATGTCGAGACCATACTCGGCAATTTCAATCCCGTCATCTACCACAACCTCGATCACTCACCGGCGGCCATCGACATCAACCTGCCGATGCTCGTCCGCAAGGTCGTGGATCATCTGCTCTGGCGAATCGAAAATCCCGACGCCAACGGACGGATCGGTATCCACATTTCGCCGCGCCTCGTCCGGCCTAAACAGCCGACCAACGGCAGTTCGAGCTCCTGATCGCGCTCACGTCTCTTAATTTCCCTTGCTCCGTTAATCGGGTCACCAGGCCTACGCCAGGAAAACCAAACAAACCCCACACATAATGAACGTTCGTCCTCATCCCATCCCAGGCCGCGCCAGACAGCTTCTGGCGCTCGGACTGGCTGGAGTGCTCGCCTCGACGGCTGCCCACGGGCAGTCCACCGACGCCGATGCCCTCCGCCGGCTCCAGGAAGAAAATGCTGCACTGCGCAAACGTCTCGCAGAAGTAGAAGGCTCCACACGGCCAGCCCCGCAAACGGCCGCTCCGGCGTCCGCTCCCTCGACCGCGGCGGCACCCGCCTCGGCTCCTCGCGAGTCGGCCTTCGCCACCCCGGGAACAAATGAAGACGGCACGGTCGTCCTCTCGCCGTTCGAAGTGAGCAGCGAGCGCGACTTCGGCTATCTGAAGACCAACGCTGCCACCGCGACGCGCATCGGCATGGAGATTCAGAATATCCCCATGAGCATTTCAGTTATCTCGAAAGAGTTCTTGGAAGATACGAATGCCAGGACGCTGACGGATCTGTTTCGTTATACTGGCGCAGCTTCCGGCGACACGCGCTTCAAGATGCGCGTCCCCGCGAACGAGGCCACTCCGCAGGGTGCGTTCACGATGCGCGGCTTCCAGGTCAACACGGTGATGCGCAACGGCGTCCTCAGCTACATCGCCCACAACTTCGACAACCTCGAGCGCGTGGAAGTGGTCAAAGGCCCCGCCTCCGTGTTCTTCGGTCAGGGCTACCCGGGCGGCGTGATCAACTTCGTGACGAAGCGCGCGCAGTTCAGCAAGATCCCGACCACGCTTAGCCACACTTACGACAACTGGGGCGGCAGCCGGGTCGTGGTGGATAGCAATCAGGCCCTCTCCGACAAAGCCGCCTTCCGGTTTGTCGGCAGCTGGGAAGACACGGACGGTGAGCGCCGCTTTGAATACAACCGCGGCTTCATGGTCAATCCCAGCGTTGCGTTCAACCCGCTCAAGAGCGGCAAACTCAAGATCAACGTCGAGATGGAATACTCGGACTATACCTTCAATAAAAACGATTTTGAATGGATCTACTCCGACTTCAGCGGTTGGAAGGCTGCTGCCGCCAATGGTCCGTTCCTGAGCACGACGGTCGCAGCGAATGACGGCAACGGTTTGGCCGCGAACGTCGTCCAAAACACGACGACGCCCACGCTCGCCTATGCGACCTACATCAACAATCTCCGCAACTCGACCGGCAATCTCTTCCTGCCGGCCTACACGAGCGTACAGCGCGGAGCCTACTGGACCAACGCCGCCGGGCAGTTCATCCATGATGAAAATTTCAACTTCACCTCGCGCGGAGCGAAGTCCAATGAAAAAAGCGCCGTCACCACGGCAACGATCGATCTTGCACCGACCGATTGGTTTCAGGCCCGCTACGTTTTCACCCGGGACGATGGCGACCAAAACAGTGTCGGTCAGGGCGGCGCGCTCACGACGCCATACGCTGACGGCATCCATTGGAACGCCGGCACCGGCGCCCTTTCCGGCTACTATAAGCATTCGAGGATTCACAATCTCGACCTGGTCTTCAGCCTGGATTTCAAAGGGACCAAGAACAAGCTCCTGATCGGAGGTCAGCGCTCCGAATGGCACCAGCAGTATCTCGGCAACGCGGCCATCACGGATTTGAATTGGGCGTTCCTTCCCGGTGCACGCAACGTGATTTCCAATCCTGATTACGCCGGCGTAAACAAGGGCAAGTACGATTTCGGCGGCGTCCCAGTCAACCAGGTCGTCATCGACCGCTACGGCCAAATCAAGCCTGTCCGCCAGATCTTCAGCAACTACGATCCAGGAGCCGAGATCGCTCCGGACATTAACAAGTTCTTCCAGGACACCCGCAACGCACTCGACGGCTACTCGCCGAAGTTGACTGGCTCCTATGTCAACTATCAGGGCCAGTTCTTCAAAGAGCGTCTCACCGTGCTGGCCGGCTTCCGTCGTGAAAACCGCGTTGAGAAGTATCAAACCCAGGAAAACAACGCCCCGTGGTTCATTTATCCGGACAACGAATACATGTGGAAGGACCCGATTAAGTACCCGGAGAACGTCTGGGGGCACAGCATCAACTACCAAAAGACCATCCCGCTCGACCAGACGGGCGACTCCTGGATGGCCGGTGCTTCCTTCAAGATCACGCCTGAGCTTTCGGCCTACGCCTCCGTGTCGAAGATCTTCAAGTTCAACTCCGGCAATATCGGTGGCTTTTTCCCCGGCGACGAGCTCTTGCTCGCTCAAGGCTTGCTCGATCAGTACAAGAGCATCGGCCAAACGGGTTTCAGCTATCGCGGGCAGAACGTGACCTCGGTCTCTCAGTTCTCGGGCATCCTCAAGGGATTGAGATACCCGGACGATATCCCGAACGAAGACGGCTTTAACTACGAGGTCGGGTTGAAATACACCTCTCCCGGCGACAAGATTGTGGGCACATTGTCGATCTTCCGCGCGAACCGCGCCAACCGCAAGGAAGACGACCCCGTCGCGCAGTCCAACCTCAACGAGCCCCTCAATTCGAGCACCGACGTGAACATTATCGAAGGCGTTCGACGCGCCATCGCGATGGGCGCCACGTACTCGAACCCTGGCGCCAATTCGGGCCGGCTATTCCGCGTCCGCGCCTACGACAACAACGTCCAAGTGCAGGGCGTCGACGCGGAAGTCATCTGGACTCCGATCCGGAATTTCCAGGCCGTCATTAACGGCTCCGTTCTGCCTCAGGCCGAAACGGTCTCGGACAGTCGGCCGAACCTGGCCAAGCCCGGCACCCCCGCTCATGAATTGTTGACCGCCGCGCAAAAGCGCGACGCCGTCATCTACTGGGGTTCCCGAGTTGAGAACGTTCCCGAGTACAAGTTCACCGTGTTCGGCAAGTACACGTTCAACCAAGGTTTCTCGGGCGAGTTTGGCCGCGGAGCTTCCATCGGTCTGGGTGTGCGGTACTCTTCCGAGACCGTCATCTCCCGTTCGGTTGACTGGAATCCCCTCGCGGGCGGCTACCAGGCCGGCAACTATGTCGTCGCTGATTTGACTGTCGGTGTTCCATGGGAACTCTCCGGCTACCACGTTCGCACCAGCCTGGGTGTCTACAACCTCACCGACAAGAAGTACTCCGAGGGTTCCTATGTGTTATCACCCGAGCGCAGCTTCCTCCTGACGAATACGCTCTCGTTCTGAGCCGGTCCAACGTCGTCCATTGATTTGATGCAGGGCGGCGCCTCACCGGCGCCGCCCTTTTTTTCAACTTCGCCGCAAGCCTGTTCGTCTCGTCTACACTTGTCCCGGCCATTTCGGTCATAACCACATGAGCCATCGGCCACGCCACATTTTCATTCTTCTGCTCGCGACCCTGCCGCAGTTGATTCACGGCGCCGACACTTCGCCGCTCGCAGGAACCTGGCGCATCGATCTCGCCCGCAGCTCCGAGCTCAGCCCATGGAAGGGCTACGATCTCGAAATCAGCACCTCCGCTGACACCCTCACTTTTCGCCGCAAGCTTTCCTGGGGTCGACGCGCGTTCTCCGACACCATGACCGTCGAACCGGGCGTCGCCGACACCGTCGTACCCGTCGACATGTGGCCGGACAATCGTCACCTCGGCGCTTACATCGGCGCCGCCAAAGCCAAGCACGTCCATGCCCAGTGGCTCGATGGCCACCGTATCCTGCGGTTGAGCACGAATCTCGTCCTCGAGACGCAGCAGGGCTCCCGTGAAGTCAATATCCTCAGCGATTACAAGGTCTCGGCGAACGGCGCCCAGCTTACGCTCACGGAGCTCCGCAGCACACGCAACCGGCCCATTGTTTACCTTTTTTCGCGCGTTGCCCCGCCCGCCCCATGAAAAGCACGTTCGCTTGGTTCCTCGGGCTGGCGCTTTCGGCCACGTGTTTCGCCTTTCAATCGGCTCCGCGCCAGGTGGCACACGCTCCTAAACGCGCGACGCTGATCCCCCTCTCCGAGAACTGGCGCCTCGACGGCGACGTTCCAGTCCATGCGCTCCTCATCTCACTGCAGGGTCTGGCAAACCGCGACGAACCGCGCGTTTACCTCGAGTATCCGAAGTCCTGGCAGTGGGAGATCGTTCATCCGCTGATCGGCTTTCTGGAAAGGCGTCATCACGTGACCTTCGACCGGCTCGCGCTCGACGACGCGGATGCGGCCCTGACGCGTTTCGCGAAGTACGCGAAAGGGTGTGTGGTGTGGGACAAAGCCGTGCGATCCTCGCTCATCGTCGCGTTCACTGTCTCTGGCTTGGAGGACCTGGTGGTCGTTAACGAAGACCTGCTTCCTCTCGCCGAGAAACACGGACTGAAGCCAAAGGTCGATCTGCGCGGCAAGTTTACGGGGCAACCTGATCACCAGATCTATCAGTGGGCCTATGACCAGTATTTCGAGCGTTGCTCGCGCGATTACTACGTCGTCATGGGAGGGCATGCCGGCGCCGAGATGCAGCCCGGCATTGCCGACTTCGGCATTCAACAGCGCGCGTTCTTCAGCGACCTCTCGGCCAATCCCAAGCACGCGGAGGAGATCGCTCTGCTGAAAAAGATTCTCGGCCGGCAGAACCCCGCAAGCGTCGTACTCGGCTGGCACTCGTACGGCAAAGATACCGAAGGCCAACACACCACCCTCGTCGGCAACTTTGGGCTCATCATGGAGGGGCTGCACAATCTGCCGAACGTATCGTTCACCTCCCAGATTCCGCTGACGCCCGATTTCAAGTTCGCCAACAATCACCACGTGCGGCCTGACGAGCAGCGCATCGCCGAGAAGAAGGTCTACGTTTGCGCCGTCGCAACGGATTCCATGGGCATCGGCGCCTGGACCAAACCGGGTCGCGGCAAGATTCCGTACACCTGGCAGGTCCTGATGAACTGGTCGTGGCTCAACCCGCCGGCGCTCCAGTTCTTCTACGAGGACAAGTCGCCCAACGACTACTTCATCGGCGGACTCAGCGGACCGGGTTACATGTACCCCAAGTCGATCCCCGCCGAAAAATTTCCGGGTCTGATGAGCGCGGCGCGCGAACTGATGGCGAAGCTCGACCTGCGGGTGATGGAAATCATGGACTACTCCGAGGGCAACCGGCACCTCGGAAATACCGATCTGCCAAAGGCCGTGGTTGATCGGTACTACGAGCAGTTTCCCGATGTCCTCGGCTTTATCAATGGCTACGGCTCGGCCCGCACCTTCGATCTCCGCAACGGCAAGCCCTTGCTCAGCTACGACTATTACCTCGATGTAAATCGTCCCGTCGCGGAAGCGTCCGCCGATTTGGAGGAGTTGATCCAACTCAATCCGCAACGCCCTTACTTCCTGCTGATGCATGTCCGGGAATCCAATACGGTGGAGAAAGTTTCGAGCATCCTGGGGAGTCTCTCCGAAACAGTCGAAGTGGTGCCGATCGACGTCTTCCTGAAGTTGGCCGCGGGACAAAAGACTTACCAGACGCACTACCAACAGCCGACTGATCCGGTCGACCGAAACCCCTGACGTCGTGGCATGCACGTCCTCCAGTGATCGGGTCCTGCCTGGCTTTTGCCCCGGCTTCGGCGCCGCCCTGATTCTGTGCGGCATTCTGCTCGCGCCGGCTGCACTGCCGGCGGCCGAACCGACGAAGCGTCCCCTTGCGCACACCGACTTCGACCGCTGGCGGGCGATCACTTCACCTACCCTGACATCGGATGGGGCGTACCTCGCGTACGCGTACATGCCCCAGGAGGGCGATGGTGAGGTCATCATCCGCACTCTCGCCAGCGGACTCGAACAACGGATCCCGGTCGGCGCGTTGCCACCCGCTCCTATGACCGGATCTGACAGCGATCCCGAACGTCCGGCACCTCGACGCGAGGTCACCATCCGTCTCACGAGCGACAATGCCTTCGCCGTCGCGACGCTTTTCCCCGGTGATCAGACGGTCCTCGATAGTCGCAAGGCGAAGCAGAGAGCGGGCGAAGCTCCTCCTGAGGGATTGGTCATCATCAATCTCGCCAGCGGCGTTTCCAGCAAGGTGATCGGCGTGAAAAACTTTCAAGTTCCGGCCAGTGGCGGCGCTTGGTTGGCCTGCTTGAAGATCATGGGACCGACACAGGCCCCCAGCACGAAACCGGTCATCGCGGCAGCCGGCACGGCCGAAATCTCAGGTGCGACGGCGTATGGCACGGATCTGGTGCTACGAAATCTGGGGACCGGCACCGAAAACACGTTCAGCCATGTCGTCGAGTATTCGTTCTCTCGTGACGGCCGCGTCCTCCTCTTCACCGTCAGTTCACCCATCGACTCGGAGAACGGCGTGTTCGCTGCCACTCCCGGAGCCACGACCGGCGTGCTCACCCTTGTGCGCGGCCCGGGCGAGTATCGGAAGCTGGCTTGGGATCGCGCGCAAACCCAAGCCGCGTTCGTGTCCAACCGCGCGGACCCGCACGCACCCACCTCGCTGTTTGCCGCCTACCACTGGACTCGTAACGCCTCCACCGCTCGCGTCGTGGTCGACGCCTCAACGCCCGGTGTCGGGGCCAACTCCACGGTCAGCGGCGACGCCGCGCCCGCTTTCTCCGTCGATGGCCAGAAACTCTTTGTTGCCACAAAGCCGGTCTCGCCGCCGCCCGATGAGCGGCTGGCCTCAATGCTCGACGACGAGAAAGTTCCGCTGGATCTGTGGCGCTGGAATGACGAATTGATCCAACCACTGCAGAAAGTACGGGCGGCCGGGGAACGGAAACGCGCTTACTTGGGCGTGCTGGATCTAGCTTCCGGCCACTACACCCAGATCGCCGATCCCACATTGCCCGACATTACGTTCACCGATGATGGCAGGCGCGCGTTTGGCTTGGATGGCCGGCCGTACGGCCCGCGCATCGACTACGATGGAATCTATCACGATGCGTACGTCGTGGACGCAATCAGCGGCGTCCGGCATCTCATCGCCCGGAAGCTGGATGAGGGAGCCAGCCTTCGCTGGTCACCCAATGGTCATTTGATTGCCTACTTCAAAGAACGCGAGTGGTACGCGTACGATGCTGACTCCGGACGTACGATTCCGCTCACACATGCGCTGCCTGTCGCGTTTCACGATGAACTGTTCGACCTCCCGCAAGCTCCGCCATCGTACGGCACGGCGGGCTGGTCCAAAGACGACACGTCGTTGCTGGTTTACGACCGCTCCGATCTTTGGGAGCTGTTCCCGGACGGACGTCCCGCCCGGTGCCTGACGGAAGGCTTCGGCCGACGCGAAAAAATTCAACTGCGCGTCCAGGCGACTCAGCCAGCCCCACGTGATGGGAGTGCTCGCGAAATCGATTCAGGTCCGATCACATTGCGCGGTGAGAGCGAGTCGACCCGCGCGACCGGCTTTTTTCGCACGACACGTTTGGCCGCGGCCGCGCCAACCCAGCTGCTGTGGGACGACAAGAGCTTCCGCTACGTCGGCCGGGCTCAAGACGACGGCACGCTCCTGCTGACCGCCTCGCGCTTCGACGAATTTCCGGATCTGTACACGACTGATTCGTCCTTCAAGTCGCCCCGCAAGGTCTCCAATGGCGGCGCCCAACTCGATCCGTTCCTTTGGGGTTCTGACGAACTGATCCACTATCGAAGCTCGGATGGCGTCGCGTTGGATGCAATGCTCTGCAAGCCAGCGAATTTCGATCCGCGGAAGAAATACCCGATGATCGTTTACATCTACGAACGCTTGTCGGCTAACCTGCATCGATTCTTTGAACCCGCTCCGCTGGCCGTGATCGAGCCGAGCTTTTACACGAGCAACGGCTACATTGTGCTCATGCCGGACATCGCGTACACCATCGGACATCCCGGCCAGAGTGCGTACCGATGCGTGATGCCAGCGGTTGACGAAGTGGTGCGTCGGGGTTTCGTCGACGAAAATGCGATCGGGCTCGAGGGCCATTCCTGGGGCGGTTATGAAACGGCCTACCTCATCACGCAGACAAATCGCTTCCGAGCAGCAGAAGCGGGCGCTATTGTGAGCAACATGACCAGCGCCTATGCCGCGATTGGCGAAAGCTCAGGACGGTCTCGCCAATTCAAATACGAAAAGAACCAGAGTCGGATGGGCGCGACTCCGCAGGACGCTCCTCTGCTCTATCTTGAAAACTCGCCCGTTTTCTTCGTCGATCAAGTCAAGACGCCGCTGCTGATCATGCACGACGATCACGATGACATCGTGCCCTGGCCACAGGCGGTCGAGTATTTCCTGACGCTGCGACGCGCGGGCAAGGAGGCGTATCTTTTTAACTACAACAACGAGTTTCACAGTCCGCGCCGCCGGGTCGCCAAGGAAGATTTTGCCCGACGCATGCACCAGTTCTTCGATCACTTCCTCAAGGGAGCGCCAGCGCCCGCTTGGATGGTAAACGGCATACCTTACCTGGATCGCGACGCCGAAAAGATCCGCTTCCGCGACACACCCTGAACAATCTCACACCCTTCACGCCCACGCTCATGCGACATTCACTCTTCTTGATTCTCTGCGTGCTCCTGTCTCCCGTTACCGTTGCGACCGCGGCTTCGCCGCTCGAAGGTCGCTGGCGACTCGATCCGGCCCACAGCTCCGCGCTCGATGGCTGGACCGCGTGGGATCTGCTCATCACGGTGAACGGCGCCGAAGTGACGCTACAGCACGATATGCAATGGCGGTCCACCAAAGTGACCGGCACCAACATTCTCAATACGACGCAGCCAACCACCACACGGACCTTCTTCCGCGTCGATCAGCGACACATGGGCGTCTATCCACAGAAGGAAGCCGAAACGTCGTTGCGCGCCCACTGGCTGGACGCAGGCCGCACGTTACAGCTTGAGGCGAACACGCCCGTCGAGATCTCCCAAGGCCGCACGACTATGCGCCTCTCCAGCGAATACCGCGTCCTCGAGGGCAACACCTCGCTCCTCTTGATCGAGCTCCATCAATCGCGTCCACGCCCGCTCGTCTACCGATTCACCAAAGTTGAGGAGGGGAAATAAGCCATGCGCCTCCTAGCATTGTTCGTTGCTCTAATCTGCTCGCTAACGGCGACCGCCACTGACGCACCCCGCCGTGCCATGGTCATGCATTGGGATCTCGACTGGCGCGTCGAGGGCGGCCTGCCGGAAAAAGTCCTGCTCCTCAGTCTCCAGGGGCTCGCCAACCGTACGGCGCCGCAACTCTACATCGTTCATCCTCCCGAATATCAGTGGGAGATCACCGGGCCATTGTTCGAGTTCTATCAACGCAAGCACGGCGTCGAATTCACCGAGCTCAAAACCGCGGACGAAGCCCTCACCCGTTTCAGCTCAGCGGCGAAAGGCTACGTCGTGTGGGATCCGGCTGTGAGCGCCACAATGAATGTTGCTTTCACCATCGCGGGACTCGAAGACGCGCTGGTCGTCACGCCCGCCCTCATACCGATGGTTGAGCAACACGGCTTGCGCCTGATCGATGACTTGCGCGGCCGGTACACGGGCCAGACGGATGCACAGATCTACACCGACGCCGTCAACCGTTACTGGGCGCGCTGTACCCATGATTCGATTATGCTGATGGGTGGACACGCCGGCGCGACGCGCATGCCGGGCATGGCTGACTGGGGCGTACGCAATCGGATGTTCTTTCATGATCTCTCGGCCAATCCGAAACACCCGGAGGAACTCGCGCTGGAGAAACGTCTATTCTCCGAGCTCAAGCCCCTCTCCATCGTCTTCGGCTGGCACTCGTATGCGAAGGACACGGAGGAGCAGCACACCACCTTGCTCTCAACCTACGGCCTGAAAATGGAAGGGCTGCACAATCTGCCGAACCTGAGTTTCAACTGTCAGTTCACGTTCACACCCGGGTTCAAGTTCACGAACACGCACCACGTGGCCCGGGATGCGAAGCTCACGGCCGAACCGAAAGTTTATCTCTCATTCGTGCAGTCCGACAGCATTGGCATCGGCGTTTGGACCAAACCCGGCCGCGGCAAATTGCCGTTTGCGTGGCAGGTGACGATGAACTGGACGAAGTTTTCGCCGGCGGCACTCGAGTACTTTCACGAGAGCGCCACCCCCAACGATTACTTCATCGGCGGCCTTTCGGGTCCGGGTTACATGTACCCCAACCACATCCCGGCGGACAAATTTCCGCTGCTGATGAAGGAAGCGAATGAGCTGATGGAGGTGCTCGATGAGCGCATCCTCGAGATCATGGATAACTCCGCCGCAGACGGAAACGTCGGCAACGCCGACCTCACCAAGGAGACGGTCGACCGGTACTACGCCGCTTTCCCCAACGTGATTGGTTTCATCAACGGGTATGGCCCGGCTCGCACCCGCGATCTCCGCGATACGCGCCCGATGATTTCCTACGACTACTACATCGACCCGCGCCGCCCGCGCGACGAGGTGGGTGCCGACTTGAACGAGCTGATCGCGCTCAACGCCACCCGGCCTTACTTTCTGCTGGTGCACGTGCGTGAGAGCAATGACGTGAACAGTCTCGTCGAGATCGTGAAGCAGCTCAACGGCCCCGTGGAAGTCGTGCCGATCGACGTGTTTCTAAAACTCGCCGCCAGCAAGCAAACCTACGAAACGCGTTTCCAGAATCCCGCCGACCCCAAGCATTTCTCCGGCTACAAGTAATCAATTTCCGTCCCGTAGGGCAGCGCGCTCGCGCGCGCTCCGAAGCTCACGTCTCCACTTTCCAATTTCAAATTACCCTTCCTCTGAGCGCGCGCAAGCGCGCTGCCCTACGTCCCGATCCTCCCGCCAGCCAACTCAACTCACGTCGTCCCACCGAACCCATGAACTCCTCGTCGCGTCGCACCTTCCTCAAAACCACCGCGACGTTGGCCGCGGCCCTGCCTCTCCTGCGTCGTCCGGCCCAAGGCGCCGAATCGACTGCGAGCTCTGCCCCTGTTCCTGGAACTTCCCGCGGTCTGCTGTTCGACGCGACCGATGTGCCCCGCATTCGGGCCAACCTTGAACTGCCGCGCCTGGCGGAGGTCCGGAGCATGCTGGTCAATTTGGACTTCGCCGCCGAAACGAAATTTCTGCGCGAGGAAATGCGGCTCAACAACCATGTCGCCGATTTTGGCCGCGTGTGGAAACTCGTACAAAACTGCGCGTTCGCTTACGTCATCTTTCAGGACCAACGCCAACTCGACCTCGCCCTCCTCGCGCTCAAGCGCATCTGCGATTATCCGCGGTGGGACTATTTTCTCGAGGGTGGGAAAGACACGATCGGGCTCCAGCGCGCTCCGGAATCCACCATCGCGACGTGCTATGCACTCGATTGGCTGGGTCAGGCGGTCCCCGCTGAACTCCGCACTGCCGTTGAACACCGCATCGCGACCGAGGGCGCTCCGGCCTGCTACCGCACGCTGTACGGCATGAAGTATCCCGACCGCGTCAAAGGCTGGGGCTTCGATCCCGAGGATGACTACCCGCAGGCTTTCCGCGTCAGCCTCGCGCGCTGGCCGCTCATCCTTAACGCCACGAATCTAAAAATCATTCCCACCTGCGGCCTGGGCATTGCCGGCCTCTATTTCCACGGGCGACATCCCGACGCGGCAAAATGGCTGCAACTCTCGCGGCAAAGTGCCCAAGCCTTCTCCACGATGTATGGCCTCGATGGTTCTTACGACGAGGGCGTGGGCTATTGGGGCTACACGACCTCTCACCTGGCGATGCTCGCCGAGGGCATCTATCGCCGGCTCGGCATCGACGATCGCAAGCTCGTCAACTATCCCGGGACGATTCGCTACGCCCTTGCCATGGCCATGCCGTGCGGCGGCACGATGATCGCCGACCCGAAACTCAACACCGCCTACAACGCGACTCCGAAAGGCAACTACGAGCCCGCGCTCGACCTCGTCAACTTCTGCGATGCCGGAGTGGGCATGGATGTCTCCGTCGCTGCGTGGGTGGGTGGAGCCGCCCAGGATCCACTATCCAACTACGTGGCAAAACACACAGGGTCCCTCAAGCAGCTGCAAGCCGCTGTCTGGTATCATCCCGAAGCCAGCGAACAGGAGCCGGGCGCAGCGATGCACGACGTCCGCATGAACAACGACTGGGTCGTGTCACGCACGGGCTGGGCGCCCGATGACAGCGTCCTCGCCTTGCGCAGCGGCGGTCCCGCGAACCATGAACATGCCGATCGCAACAGCATCATCTTCAAGGCGCATGGTGATCGTCTCTTCAACGATCCGTTCAAAGCCGCTTACTCGCCCTCACAGCCCCGCTGGATTCTCCGGCTGACCGAGGCGCATACGTCGGTTCTCATCAATGGCAAAGGCCACCAGTATCATGACGGACACGAGGGCACCAATTCGTCGTTCGCCTCCGCCAGCGTGACGGATTTCCGCACCGGTGCCGGCTGGATGACCGTCACGAGCGATGCCACGGAAGCGTATGCGCTCGTGTTGCCCGACACGACCGCCGTGACGAGAACATTGATCTTCCTGAAACCCGACGTGCTGCTCGTACTCGATCGCGTGACGCTGAAGTCAGCCGCACCGGTCCAGCTGCGCTTTCAGGTTTTCAACGATGATGGCAAAGGCACCGCGAGCGCCGAAGGTTCCGCCTTCCGCATCGAACGCCCACTCGCGAATCTTCATGCCACCGTTTCGGCCCAAGGCGCGGTGACGGTTTCGACGGCGCGACTCGCGCTGCCCGAAAGCGAAGGCGTGTTTCCGTACGTCGAGGTGGTTTCAGCCAGCGCGACGCAACATGACGTTTTGACCGTGACGACCGCCGGAAAGACCGGCGGCGCACACGGCTCACTGGTTGTGTCGCGAGAGCCAAACCTATGGCGCGTCGTCGGCAAGCACGGCGGTCAAACTGTGAACGTCACGATTCGCACGTCAGAGTCCGTGCCTGCGATCACGTTCGCCTGAGTCGCAGCGTCACTCGCGCTGCACCTCCATGCCCGCCTTCAATCACGCCAACGGCGCCGACTACGCGCTGATCACGCTGTATTTTGCGATCGTCATTTTCGTCGGCTGGTACTCCTCGCGAAAAAACAAAAACACCGACGACTACTTCAAGGGGGGCGGCAAGATCCCGTGGTTTCTTGCCGGAGTTTCCAACTGGGTGTCCGGTTTTTCCGCGTTCATGTTCGTGGCGGCCGCTGGCTTCACGTACCGGTACGGTCTCGGCGCAGCGCTCGTGTTCACCAGTGCGACTTGGGCGTATCTGGTGGGCGCGCTCTACTTCGCCTCACGGTGGCGACGGGCTCGCATCAATTCGCCGCTCGAGTTCCTCACGCGCCGCTACTCGCCGTCGACGACTTATTTCTACTCGGTCACAGCCGTCGTGCCCCAAATCATCGGCATCGGCCAGGGACTTTACATCCTCTGCATTTTCGTCGCCACCGCGCTCGGCTTCGCGAAGGAGGAGCACGCAATTCTCGGGATCAATTTTACCGGCCTCGAACTCACGATGATCTCGGTCGGCCTCGTGATGATCATCTACACCGTGATCGGTGGTCTTTGGGCTGCAGTCCTCAGCGATGCCGTTCAAGGTGTCATTATCCTGGTGACGTCGCTGCTGATTTTACCTGTAACGTTTCTGCACCTCGGTCACGGCGAGGGGATCTCGGCCGGCTTCTCGCGACTGTGGCACGAGGCGCCCGCCGGCTATTTCGGATTGAACGGGCCGACCGGCCAGCCGCTCTTCCTGATCAGCTTCGCGCTTGCTTCCATGCTCGGCTACAACGTCGCCTGGTGGCAGGTGCAGCGGTATCAGAGTGTCCCCGACGAACGCAGCGCCCGCAAAATGGCGCTGCTTTGCGCCGGCCTTTCGCTGATTGGGCCGTTGCTTTGGATCTTTCCCGTCATGGGCGCGCGCGTGCTGTTTCCCAATATCGCCGAGCTCTGGCCGCAATTTGCCGCGCCTGAGGAAGCCTCCTTCGTCAGCCTTGCGATGATGCTGCTGCCGCACGGGCTGATTGGTTTTGTAATCGCCGCAATTTTGTCAGCGACCCTCGGCCAGGCGAGCGATGGATTCAACTGGCTCGCCGCCACGACGACGCGCGACATTTATGTACCACTGCGTCGTCGCATCGGCGGATCCATCCCCAGCGAACGTCACCAGATGCGTGTCGCCCAATTCACGATGCTCGTGATCGGTGTGCTGGGAATTGTCTCCGCGCTTTTCATCGCGAAGACCGGCGGCGCATTTGATTTCGGATTGAAGTACTACTCGCTGACCGGTCCGGGCTTCATGATGCCGGTGCTGCTTGGAATGGTTTACCGTCGAACGCCATGGTGGTCCGGCATCGCCTCGTGCCTGGCCGCGTTCATCGCCGCGTTCGGCCTGATGGCCGCGGGGGTCTTTCCGGAGCACCTGTACGAACGCAACGTCCTCAGTGCGATCGGTGCGGCAACGCTCGTGTTCGTCATCTCAACGTTCTTCTACAAGGCGGAGGATCCCCGCAGCGCGGAGGCGCAAAAGCTCGACGTCGACCTGCGCACTCCGGTTCCGATCGATCCCGACGTATCCGTGAGCGGACTTCGCGACTATCAAATGCTGGCCGCCGTCAGCGTGCTCTTGGGCCTCGTTCTCATGGCGTGCTGTGCCCTCCCATCGTCACCACTTGCTCCTCCGGCCATCAACGTCGTCGCCGGCCTCGTCCTCTTCGCGATCGGCGGCTTGCTGTGGCATACGTCCCGGCCGAAAAAGAAAATCTAACCCACGCTGCCTCGTGCGTCTCCCCGCCCAACTTTACCGACAGTTCGACGCTGATCCGTCGCGCGCTGTGCCCGGCGAGGGTTACGGCGGCTGGCATCAGGTTGAGGTGGAGCTTTCACCCGCACACACCGCGTTGGTGGTCATGCATGCATGGCAGTGCGGCCAACCCGACCAGTTTCCCGGCTGGCGCCGCGCCGTGGAATACATGCCGCGCGCCGAACAAATTCTCGCCGACATTTTTCCGTCGCTGCTCAAAGCCACCCGCGCTTCACGACTGCCCGTCTTTCACGTCGTGGGTGGTTCCCGCGATTACTATTCTCATCTAGCGGGTTATCAGCGCGCGGTGAAACTCAGCGGCAGCGTCGTACCACCGGGACCGTCCGCGCAACCCGACCCCACGTTCGAGCGACTGCAGCAGTTACGCGCCACCCAAGGTTCACCGGGAGCCCACAACGCACCGGATATCGCGGCGGGCTTTTCTCAGCTCGACTTCGCGTCCAGTGCGCGACCGCTCGCCGACGAAGGTGTCGCCGAGAACGACGTGCAACTCGCCGCGCTTTGCCACGAGCGCGGGATCAATCACCTGATCTACGTCGGCTTTGCGATCAACTGGTGCCTGCTGATGTCACCCGGCGGAATGGTCGACATGCGCCGTCGCGGCTTCCTCTGCTCCACGATTGCGGAAGCGGTCACCGCCGTGGAAAATCGCGAGACCGCTCGCGACGAGCGCGAGAAACAGCAGGCCCTCTGGCGGGTATCCGTCGAGTTTGGTCTCGTTTTCGGACTCGCTGATTTCCTGGCTGCACTTCCCTCCACCTCCGCTTCTCCCCTTCGATGAGCCTATCGCCCAAACTCGCACTCCAGGGTGGACCCAAAGCCGTCACCGCCGTTGCGCCCGTCCATCATCGCTGGGGTGCAGAGGAACTGGCGCGACTGACCGACATGGTGCAGCAGCCCTCGCTGTTTTACTGGAATGGTCCGCAATGCGCCGCACTCCTGGCGGAATTCCGCAAGACGTACCCGTTGCAATGGGCGATGCCGTGCTCATCGGGTTCGGCCGCGCTGCACATTGCCGTCGCCGCCCTGCAATTGCCGCCGGGCTCAGAGATCATCACCTCGCCCGTCACCGACATGGGCTCGGTCATCGGCATTCTCTACCAGCAATGCGTGCCGGTGTTCGGCGATATCACGCCCCACACTTACAATCTCGACCCGCAAGACGTCCGTCGCCGCCTCACGCCAAAAACCCGCGCGATCCTGGTCGTTCATCTGGCGGGAAATCCCAGCGACATGGACGCGCTGCTGGAGATCGCCCGCGAGCACAACTTGTTCGTGATCGAGGATTGCGCCCAGTCCTGGGGCGCATGCTACCGCGGACAGCCCGTTGGACTGCGCGGACATCTGGCCTGCTATTCGTTCAACGAATACAAGCACATCAGCTGCGGCGATGGCGGGATCGTCGCGACGAACGACCCTCGGTTCGGCCCGACGCTCAGCAAGTGGGGCGACAAACACTACGACCGCACGCAAACCAACAACCGCAATCCGGAGGCGCTCTCGCCGAACTACCGCATGAGCGAGCCCCAGGCTGCCGTCGCGGCGGCACAAATGGCGAAGCTGCACCCGATCGTCGATCGACATGTTCACCTCGGCACGCGCCTCCTACAGCGGTTGCGCGCGCTCGCGTTGCCGGCGATCGCCTTACCGGAGGTGGACGCGCGGGACGTCCATAGTTTCTGGTTCTGCCTGCTTCGCCTGGATGTCCGTCGCTTCAGCTGCACGCGCGATGAATTCGTTGCCGCTCTCACCGCGGAAGGCGCGCGCGCTGTCGCGGGGTACATCCCCAAGCCGGTCTACGCCTACCCGCTTTTTCAGAACCACAATTTCTTTGGCGGCGGATGGCCGTTGCGGGACGCCGGACTCACCTCGATGGATTACCGTACGATCCGTTGCCCCGTTGCCGAGGCCATGCTCGCGGATGCCATTTCATTCCCGATTAATCCCGCGATGACCGACGATTTTGTTGATCAAACCGCCAATGCCCTCGCCAAAGTCGCGATGTACTACGCGAAGAAAAATCCGTGAATCGGTCGCGGTCCTAACGTGAGTCTTTCGAGTTATCATTGCGATGTGGCCCGCCGCGGGAGCGGCGGGATCCCTACGCTCCCGCGCAGGGCCACCTTTTGCTTTCTGTCCATTCGGAGGAAGTGGAGTGGGTCTCCGACCCACTCTCGAGAGATCTTGGAACCACGCCGTGCTCGAGCACCGGCTCAGGCCAGAAATCGCTTCAGGTTTTCGCCAGCGATCGCCCGCAATGTCCCGATCGCGACCTGCGCACTTTGCATCTTTTCCCGCGCCGCGGCCGTAATCAAAAACGGCGTATGAGACGCGAACACCAGCTGCCGTACCGCGACTTTTGCGAGCAAATGAGAAAGCGTGTCATGCCATTCCGCGAACGACAGGTCGGCGACCAAATGGGGACGCTTCGGCAGCAGCGCCAGAATTTCGCTGCCCAACAGCCCGCTCAGCATGACGCGCCCAGGCGCGAGCGTCTTGGAAAATGCTTCGAGATCATCCAACGGCACCGCCTTCAAATTCAGCGCATGGTACTCGTGCCGTTCATCAATCAACCGCACCTGGACAATCACGCGGAGCTCCAACCTCGCGGCTTCCAACACGAGCGCCTCCACGACTGGCACCTGCAGTCGATAGTTATGGTACGTCGGCAACAAACGGACGGCTCGCACGCGAACGTCCTTGCCGCAGGCCAACAGCTCCTCACGCCAGTTCGCGAGCGCAGGGTTGATGACCGGCACCGGTTCCAATCCCGTGACACCGCGGGTCTGACGCAACAGCGCCTCGTTGGCCGGACCCGGTTCCGGTGCGAACACCGCATCCAGCGGCGACACGAGAGCACGACGGATGCCGGACTTCTTGAGCTGCGCTATAAGCGAGCGCGGCGTGTGGGCGTCGCAGAACGCGAACGGCCAGCGTCCGATCCAGGTGTTGGCGTCAAAATAGTTCATGGCAGTCGCAACAACGCCCGGGCGTTGTCTCGCAGAATTTTTCGTTGTACGTCGAGGGTCAGCCTCGAACCCGTGACGCGGGCGAGTGCCACGCCGAAATCGCGAATCGGGACATCCGATCCATACACCACGCGATCCGCGCCCAACACGTCCACAGCATACTCAACGATCCCCGCTTCCGGTGCCGCACCCGACGTGTCGACGACGACGTTCGGACAATCTTTCACGGCCAGCACGCCGCGCACACCGCAACCCGTGAGATGCGCCATGATGATGCGAACATTGGGAAACCGACAGGCCAGCGTGCCGACGTCCTCCGGGTCCGTATGAAAGCTCCGCTCGCCGATTTTCGTCATGCTCCAGGCGTGTTGCAGGACCACCAGGCCATGCCGCTCGGCTTCTTCCATCAACGGAGCCATGCTTTCGTGCGCGGCATTGTTCGCGATTTCCAGTTTCAACCCGCGGAATCCTTGCGCAACACACCGGCCCACTTCGCGACGCACCGCGGCGGCGCCCAGCAGCGGATTCAAGTAGCAAAAGCCCGTCACATACCCGCGATACTCGCGCATCAACCACGCCGTCTCGTCATTGATTCGGCGCAACTGTCCTTCGTTCGGTTCGCGGCCAAAGGCGAGCACATCACCGAGCGCCACAATGTGCTCGATACCGTGGGCGCGTGCCCGCGCAATCAGCTGCGCCGCTCCGGCCCGACCCCGTCGGTCGTGGCGCAGAATCGGGTGAGTATGAACGTCGATCGCTCGCATGAAATTGAATGTTCACCAGGCTTGGTGAGGCTGGCGAAACCAGTAGTGTTCGGACCTCCCCGTGCAGAGCGATTCCAAAGCAGCAAATAAGTGATGACGCCCACGCCTCAAACTGACCGCGACATCGAACTCCTGCTGTCGACGCCGACCGCCGGCGCAATTGCCACCGTCGCCAACCTACGGGGCGACTTCATCGTTCTCGGCGTGGGCGGAAAAATGGGCACCACGACGGCGGTGATGTTGCGACGCGCGCTCGATGCCGTGGATCGACCAAAGGCAACGGTCACGGGCGTTTCGCGTTTCAGCCGCCCTGAGGCCCGGCGCGACCTCGAGGAACTCGGCGTGCGGACGCTGTCGTGCGATCTCGCGAACGCGGATCAGGTCGCAGCGCTCCCGCTCGCGGCCAACGTGCTTTATCTCGCGGGCCAGAAATTCGGCACCGACAGCGCGCCGGAACTGACGTGGATCCAGAACACCTACGTCCCGGCCCTCGTCGCCCAGCGATTCCGGGCATCACGCATCGTCGTTTTTTCCACGGGTTGTGTTTATCCCTTCGTGCCGACCGACGGTCGCGGCGCCAACGAACGTGAACCCGTCGCGTTTGTCGGCGAGTACGCCAGCAGCTGTGTCGGACGGGAACGCGTGTTCACTCACTTTTCGCGCGAGTTCGGCACCCCACAACTCATGTACCGGCTCAACTATTCTGTTGAACTGCGTTACGGCGTGCTCATCGACATTGCTCAAAAGGTGCAACGAGGCGACGCGGTGGATGTTACCACCGGCTGGCTTAACTGTATCTGGCAGGGCGATGCGTGCGGCCGCGCCATTCAATGCCTCGCGCACACCGCCACTCCCCCGCGCCTCCTCAACGTCACCGGTCCGGACAAACTGAGCGTCCGCGCACTCGCGGAAGAATTTGGCCGCAGGCTGAACCGACCGCCGATCATCAGCGGCCTTGAAGCGCCGACCGCGTGGCTGGCCGACGCCAGTGATTCGATTCGGCTCTTCGGCCGACCCGAAACGCCGTTACCGCGCATGATCGACTTGATCACCGAGTATGTGGCCGGCGGTGGACGACTGCTGGGCAAGCCCACGCACTTCGAAGCAAGGAGCGGAAAATTCTGAACATGGATCTTCGAACTCACTTGCTCGCTGGACAGGTCATTCCCGCTCATCCCCTGGCGCTCGATCGGAATCGCAAGTTTTCAGAAAAGCACCAACGCGCGCTCACTCGCTATCAACTCGCCGCCGGCGTCGGCGGACTGGCCGTCGGCGTGCATTCCACGCAATTCGAAATCCGGGATCAACAACACGGTCTGTTCAAACCTGTCCTCGAACTAGCCGCCGAGACGGCCGCGCGTGAAATCAACGCCAAGCCGCGCAACGTGGCCTTGATTGCCGGCGTCTGTGGCAAAACGCCACAGGCCGTGCAGGAAGCAGAACTCGCTCGTTCGCTGGGCTATCATGGTGGACTCGTGAGCATGGCCGCATTCAAGACCGAGCCCGAGGAAGATATCCTGCGACACGTCGCGACGATTGCGCAGACGCTTCCGGTCGTCGGTTTCTATCTGCAACCAGCGGTTGGCGGACGCGTTTTCAGTTACGCCTTTTGGCGGCGGTTTGCCGAGATTCCGGAGGTGGTTGCGATCAAGATCGCGCCGTTCAACCGCTATCAGACCATCGATGTGGTTCGCGCCGTCGCCGCTTCCGGCCGCGAGGACATCGCACTTTATACTGGGAATGATGATACCATTGTTTCGGATCTCCTGACGCCGTTCACGTTCGACGTGGGCACAAGGAAGGTAACGCGTCGCATCGTGGGCGGTCTATTGGGCCACTGGGGTGTGTGGACGCAGGCCGCGGTTCGGCTATTTGCCGAGGCTCAAGCGGCGGCGCGACTTTCAGCGATTCCTAAAATGTGGCTGGAACGCGCGGTCGCCGTGACGGACATGAACGCCGCCGTGTTCGACTCCGCCCATCATTTTCACGGCTGCATCCCCGGCATTCTCGAAGTCCTCCGTCGGCAGGGCCTGGTCGAAACGGCGCACTGCCTGGACCCCGCTGAAGTGCTCTCGCCCGGTCAAGCCGCCGAGCTCGATCGGGTCAGCGCCGCATATCCAGAACTTACGGACGACGACTTCGTCGCAGAACACCGCGACCACTGGTTGACGTAGGCGTATTGGAAACCGTCCATTTCTAATCGCCACCGGCCTCCACCCTTCATGCCTGATCGTTCTCCTCCTCAATCGTGCGAAGAGCTGCTCGCGCAAATGGTGTCGTTCGACACGGTGAATCCTGAGTTCGAGGGCACTTTCGGCGGCGAAGCAAAACTGGCGGAACACCTGGAGACCTTGGCAAAGGGATGGGGCTTGCAAACCCGGCGGTGCCCCGTGGCCGGCGGCTTGTTCAATCTCCTGATCACTACCGAAGTGTCTTCCGATGCCGAGTGGCTGCTCTTCGAAAGTCATCTTGATACCGTGAGCGTCGCCGGGATGAGCGTTCCGGGGACCGAACTTACGGTGGTCGACGGTCGGCTGCACGGCCGGGGCAGCTGTGATACGAAAGGTTCCGGAGCGGCGATGTTATGGGCCGTGAAGCATTACGCCGAACAACCCAACCGGGAGCGCAACGCGGGCGTGCTGTTCAGCGTGGATGAAGAAGCCCGCATGCGAGGCGCCCACGCTTTTGCCGCGCGCGAGCTGCCGGAATTCAAACGCCTGCGTGGAATCATCGTGGGTGAACCGACGCAGCTTCGACCAGTCGTCGCGCACAATGGGGCGCTCCGCTGGCGCAGCACCACGCGCGGAGTGGCGGCGCACTCTTCCGATCCATCGAAAGGCCGCTCGGCTATTCGCGCCATGCTCGAAGTGGTCGAAGCCTTGGAGACTAAATTCGTGCCGCTCGCGAACCGGGAGTTTGCGCTGACAGGTCGCGCAGCCGCGAGCGTCAACGTGATCCGGGGCGGGACGGCCGTGAACATCATCCCCGACCGCTGTGAGATTCTCTGCGACCGCCGGCTCGTACCGGGTGAAACCGTTGAGCAAGTTGTGGCGGAACGTGACGCGGCGCTGGCGGGACTCGAAGTCGAACACGACGACGCGTATCTCGCGCCGCCGCTTCCGCCCGGCAGTTCGGCCGAGCTCCACGCGTGGATGCGACCTGCGTTCGTGAGCTTGGGCCTGGATGGCACGGCGTGCGGCGTGCCGTACGCGACCAACGCGAGCCACTACGCGGCCGCCGGCGCGTCCGTGCTGGTGCTGGGTCCAGGCAACATCGCTCAAGCGCACACGCACAACGAGTGGCTCGACCGCTGTGCACTCACGCAAGCGCAGCAACTTTACAGCGCCCTCCTGCGCCTCCCGACGATCTGACCAATGTTACGCATTACGTAACATTGGCCTCCCCTCCCTATGAAATTCGTTTTGGCCCTGCTTGTTTTTCTTGTCGGCAGCTCAATGGCGTCCGCCGCGACGCTTCCGTCGTTACCCGCGGATCTGGTGGAACGCGCGGTGCGCACGCGGGCGCCGCGTTGGCGGTTTGTCGCGAAACAGCATCTGCGTGAAATTCCGGAGACGTTCGCTCTTCAGGTGACCGCGGCGGCGGCTTTTCAGCATCCTGAGACGTTGATCGACGGCAAAACCCTCGCGACGTATTTCGCGGAGAAACTCCGCTTCATTCTCGTGACGCCCGAGCCGTATCCCGACGGCAGCACCCGTGAGCCCGAAGCCCAGGGTGGAATCGGCGGCTGGACCCATCATGTGCCGGCGCACGCTCTGCTCCTGGCGAAACGAACTCCGGCGGTGTGGTCGCAGCTCTCGGCGGATGAGCACGCGCGCGCCGATCTACTCATGCAGGCCCTCGCCCTGGCCGCCCACTTTTGCCTGGACGACGACAACGACTACTACCTGCTCCTCGACGGCTACTCCCTGTTTCACAAGAGCTGGAATCCGAATCACGTCGAAGGCTATGTGGGGGCGATCATTTCCGCGTCATTGTACTTCGGTCCCGACGAGCTCAACGCTTTCTTCAAGAGCTTCGACTTCGACACGTTCATTCACCGACTCGACCACGCACGGTTCAACAACATCAAGGCGTGCTGGACATGGAATACCGCCATACGCGATTTGATGATGAAGGGAGGTTCGATCGCGGTACCCGCTGAGCAAGTACTCGCGCAAGGTGTGGTCACGCGCGGCGCGGGCGTCAGGAATAGCTTCACGCTCGATGGTCATACGCTGCACGAACCGTGGGCGTTGCATCGCGCTCAAGCGGTGCGACTCTATTCGAAAGCCGCCCGGACAATCGTGATTTTCGACGGCGATAAAAAATCAGGGCTGATGCATCGCGCTTCCGCCGCCAACGAATCTCCGTGGGAAGGACAGATGGGAATGCTTCAGGAATTCGAGAGCACCGACTGGGATGGTTTGCGGACGAGTCTCGGCTACGCCTTCGAAGGCGTGATGATTGATATCCCCACCGCCAGCACGCTGAAATTGCTCGGCGAGTGGCGTGCAACGGAGGGCGGCGACACGCTCGAACGCCGCATGGGCGTGGGCATCGGAGACATGCTGTTCAAGGCGCGCGAGGGCTATCACAGCTGGTCACAAGGCAAACCCCACGACTACAACTGGGAGGACAATCTGCAGCCCATGGGCGCGGATTTTATCATCGGCTTGTGGCAAACATACTTTGCTCCGCCTCCGCCGCCCTCGAAATGAACAGCAGCGCTCCACGCCCTCTGGCGGACCTTCCCGGCCGCGGCTACGAAGGGCTGATCGGATTTGATATCGGCGGCACCAAGTGCGCAGTCAGCCATGTTCGCGACGGTCACGTCGAAGAGATCATTCGCCTGCCGACCGGAGAGTTCGCCCAGACTTTCCCGGCGTTGCTGGCCGCGGCAGCCGGCGTGATGAAACCGGATCCAATCTTCGGGATTTCATGTGGCGGTCCGCTGGATGCGGCGCGCGGCGTCATCGTCTCACCGCCGAACCTCGCGAGCAGCTGGCACGGCGTGGAGATTTGTCGACTCCTGACGGACCGTTTCGGCGGACGTGCGCAGCTGATGAATGATGCCAATGCCTGCGCGCTCGCCGAGTGGGAGTTCGGCGCGGGTCGCGGCTGTCAGCACATGGTGTTCCTCACGTCCGGGACCGGCATGGGTGCGGGGCTGA
This sequence comes from Opitutus sp., assembly GCA_039928945.1. Taxonomy (GTDB): domain Bacteria; phylum Verrucomicrobiota; class Verrucomicrobiia; order Opitutales; family Opitutaceae; genus Opitutus. Next base: position 118,786 of record JBDSSD010000042.1, read on the forward strand.
TTCTCAATGGGAAACTCTACGAAGGCGCGACGGGGGATGCCGGTGAAGTGGGCCACCTGCGACTGGCGTTGGACGGACCGGTTGGGTTCGGCAAAGCCGGGTCGTTCGAAGGTTTTTGCAGCGGCGGCGGCATCGCACGACTGGCTGAAACGTTTGTGCGCCGGCACGGGAGCACACCGGCCTGGTATTCGCCGACCGGCACCACCACGCGACAAATCGCCGACGCGGCGAAGACCGGAGATGCGCTCGCGCTGGAGATCATGCACGCGTCCGGCGAACGCTTGGGCGAGGCACTCGCGGTCATCATCGATCTTTTCAACCCGGAGCGGATCGTCATCGGCGGCTTTTATCGTCACTGCCGGGAACTCCTTGAACCCGCGCTGATGAAAACCCTCTCGAGGGAAGCGCTCCCTCACTCGGTCGCGGCGTGCAAGATCGTCCCGGCCGAACTCGGCGATACGATTGGCAGTCACGGCGCCATTGCGATTGCGCTCCAAATCCGCCGTCATTCCTAAACTCTTTCTCATGGCCGCTTCCCGTCTCGATGAATTGATCAACCGTCTGCCTGAACTTCAGATCTGTCGCAGTTCCATCGAACAAGCGTACGATGCGCTGCACGCGTGTTTTAAATCCGGCGGCAAGCTCCTGCTCTGTGGCAATGGCGGGAGTGCGTCTGATGCGGATCACTGGGCCGGAGAGCTGCTCAAGGGCTTTGGCCACAAGCGTCCTCTCTCCGCCGAGGCGCAACGCAAACTCCCCGCCTACCTCGCGCAGAATCTTCAAGGCGCGGTGCCGGCCATTCCGTTGACGGGCTTTTCGGCGTTGACGACTGCGTTCTGCAACGACGTCGAGCCCGACCTGGTCTTCGCTCAACTCACGCTCGCCTTGGGCCGTCCGGGTGACGTGCTCGTGGCACTCAGTACCTCCGGCAACGCGAAGAACGTCGGCCACGCGTTGGAGACCGCGCGCGCCCAAGGGCTGATCACCGTCGGGCTTTCCGGCTCAACGGGCGGCCGGCTCCGCTCCCTCTGTGACGTTTGTATCTGCGTGCCCTCGACCGAAACGTACCGGGTGCAGGAATACCACCTTCCGATCTATCATTGTCTCTCGTTGATGCTCGAAGACGCGTTCTTCGGCTGAGCCGGATCAAGCAGTCGGAGATCACGGATGGCGCGGATTTACACGGATATTCAGAGGCATAAATTCGGCGAAGACTCCGAACGAGGTTTCGTGGTACTTGGTTTTCCGTCACGTTCCCCTGATCCGTGCCTATCCGTGATATCCGTGGTTGATTTCGTCTGAGGTTCTACGCGCGGGACGTTGCCTACCACTTCCGGCACTGATCAGTGCCGTGCCGCGCGTTGCCACTCCCGAGGCGTAACGCCGAACGCGAGGCGGAATTGCGTGCTGAAATGCTGCGATGAACTAAAGCCGTGCTGCAGCGCGGCCGTCGTTACGTCGATCGCTGGCTGGCGCAGCGCGGCGCGCGCAGCGTTGAGCCTGAGCTGAAGGTGACACGCAGCCGGCGTGAGCCCCACCTCCCTCCGAAACCGCGTGCAGAAATACGGCACGCTCCGCGCTGTCGCCACCGCTGCGAGGTCCGTGAGCGGCAACCGGCGCTGGAGGTTCTGGTGCAGGTAGTCCATGGCCTTCTGCACGCCATGGGAATAAGGCAGTCGTGGCTCGGCGGGTGCCGTCGCGCCCTTCAGACCATCGAGCTGTTGATCCAACAGCGAAATAAAGAGCCGCAACGAAGATAGAATCACCTCCGTTCGCCGCGCGCGATTGCCGACCACCTGCCGCACCAAGGTACGCAGCACCGGCTCAACTTCCTGGCATCCGGCGACGAGCCGCGGCCGTTCCGCCCTAAGTCGGGAGGCCAGACGCCGTCCCTCCCGGCTCACTGCGTCCAAATCCACGCCCATCCAAAGATGATGATTTTCGGGATTCCGCCGCGGGCCGGTGCCGTGCTTTTCGCCGGGGTAAGCGATGTAGAGGTCGCCCATCGCCTGCTCCGCGGTGTGAGTCTGGGTGCGCCACGTGGCGCGGCCGCGCGAGAGATACAGGAATTCGAAAACGGGATGGGTGTGCGGCGCACGGTGATGCCCGGCGCAACACAACGCTTCTCCGCAGTGCGTCAGCTCGGGCAACTCATCGACCGGATTCTCGAACACGAATCCGCTGATGATCTGGGGATCGCGCAGCACTTTCATCTCGAGCGGCCAGCGTGGCCGTGTGCTCATTATTTTGGCGAGCGTAATTTGATGTACAACGAGACTAAAGGCGGTGAACGCATCTTTCGGCGATTCCCGCTAGAGTGAGTGACCCCATGAGTTCCTCTCACCAACTGAGTCCTGCCCAACAAAAATTTTACCACGAGAACGGCTATTTGCTCGGCTTGCCGCCGATCTACACGGCCGCCGAGATGGCTAAGATCAACGAAGAGTTGCCTCATCTCCTCGCGCTGCTCAGGCCGGACGAGAGCACGAAGGACATTCGCGAGTGGCACGAGACGAGCACCTACCTTTACGAGATCGCCATGAATCCGAAAATTCTCGATCTCGTGGAAGGCATCCTCGGGCCGAACTTCTATTGCTGGGCCAGCAACTTTTTCATCAAAGATCCGCACACGCTCTCCACTGTCGGCTGGCATCAGGATTCCTATTACTGGCCGATGGCGCCGAATAATTCGGTGACCGTATGGCTCGCGTTCGATGATGTCGACGAGGTCAACGGCGGCATGAAACTGCTTCCGGGTTCGCACAAGGGCGGGGTGATCAAGCACACGCGTTCAAAGCAAACGAGCTCCGTGCTGACGCTCGAACTCGAAGACGGCAGCGACTTTCATGCAGACAACGCCGTGCAGTTTCGCCTCAAAGCCGGCGAGTGTTCGCTACACGACGATCGCGCCATTCACGGGTCACCGGCTAATCCCTCGGACCGCCGCCGCGCCGGGCTTACCATTCGTTACTCGGGGACGAACGTGAAGAATGACCTCTCGGTGAATCCGAACTTCAAAATCTATCTCTGCCGCGGCGTCGATGAGTACAAACACAACCCGTACGGGAAGCCACCGACCCAGCGCTACGGTCGACCCGACTTCAAACCCGTCAGCAACGAAGAGGCAGGCAAAGCCTAAACGAGTTTGTCCGTCTTCGTAGCGTTCCAACGCGGTGTAGCCACGCGCCGCGAAACCGCTACGTTCGGCCGCGGATGATAGCTCGACGTACGCTCTTTCTGCTTTTTGTGCTCGCGGCGACTACCCTGTCGCGCGCCGCACCCGAAAGCACGCCGACCGAACTTCCTGGCGCGGAGACTTTCGTGTATCGGTCGGCGAAGGACGGCGCCGAAGCATTGCGTCTGTTTGTGATCAAACCGTCGGGTTGGAAAGCGGGCGAAAAACGGGCCGCCTTGGTCTTCTTCTTCGGTGGCGGGTGGACGACAGGCACGCCATCCAGCTCGATTTTTTGGGCGCGGTTCGCCGCCGATCACGGACTGGTGGGCATTGCTCCTGACTACCGCACCAAGGGTCGTGCGAACACGTCACCGCTTGCTGCCGTGGCTGATAGCCGCGCGGCGGTGCATTGGGTCGAGTCGCACGCCTCTGAACTCGGCATTGATCCCTCGCGCGTGATCGTCGGAGGTAATTCAGCGGGAGGGCACGTTGCCTTGTGGACCGCAATTAGCGCGCCGCCGCCAGGATCATCCGCCAGCGAGTCCCCCGCCGTGAAACCGGCCGCGTTGATTCTTTTTAGCAGCGTGTCGGACACGACTCCAGAAACGGGGTACACGCCGAAGCGGTTCGGCGAGGACGCGCTCGCCTTATCCCCGGTCCACCAACTCGACCCGACGATGCCGCCGGTGCTCGCTTTTCACGGCGACGCTGATCCCGTGGTTCCGCTCCGCCAGGCGATCGCGTTGCGCGATCAACTGATCTCGTCCGGCAACAGCTGCGAGCTGCACATTGTGCCAGGCGGTGGACACAACTTCGGCAACGACGTGCCGGAGTGGCAGGAAAAATCACGCCGGCTCATCCTCGAATTCCTGCAGCGCCAGCACCTGCTCTCCGCGGGCACTGGCCGGTGATTTCACCACCAGCCGCGTTGGGTTGCGACGGTCAGCGCCTCGTCGACCGGGCCGAGGTAGGGATGCCACATCCGCTCCCACTCCAGACTGACGGGCCCCGTATATTCGGCCTGCAGCACGGGGCGAAGCGGTGACATCGGAAACTCACCGTCGCCGGGCAATCGATACGTGAACGGATGCTTGCCGCTCGAAATACTGACGCTGTCCTTGACGTGAACGTGCGCGACGTGCGGACGGATTGAAGCCCAGGTAGCAAGCGGATTTTCCCCGCCTTTTTTCCAAGTGTGATGCGTGTCCCACAGGATTGCGGTCCCCGGTGCCAGCGCGAGGAACTGATGGATTGCTTCCGCCGAGAACAAGGCGTCATGCGTTTCAACCATGATGTCCGCCTGCCAGCGATGCTGGGCTCGCTGCTCGCGCCACCAGGTCACGGTTCCAGCCATTTCCCGATGCGTCGCTGCATCCGCCGTGTGACCTCCGTCAAATACACGCAGCCGCGTCACGCCCAAGGCTTCAGCCCACGGAAGAAATTTGAGAAACGCCTCACGATCGGCTGGAGTGCTTCCCGCCAGCTTCAGTGAAGTATCGAGTGAGATGATCCGCGCCGGCTGCGTCTGCATCACCTGGGCCAACGCCGCCGGTGTTCCGTAGGCCGAGGCGAGGCAGGTCGGCACGTCGATCGTTCCGCTTAACACGCGCACCTCGATGCCGGGGAGCTGGTGTTTCGCCGCGAGCGCGAGGCTTTGTTCCAAGCTTAACTCTGGGCTGCCCAACGTGGAAAAGGTCCGGGAGTACGCCATGAAAGTGTCCGCATTCTGCCGCACCGACCGCCAGCGACAATCAAACAAACACGTCTCGTCCGTTCAGTCTTCGAGCGCGAGCTCGATGTGTCGTGCGGCTGAGCGCAGCACGTCGATTCGCGCAAACCGCTTGTTGTCGGCGGGCACGAGATACCAGGGCGCCTTCTTCCGATCGGTGAGCGCGAGCATGTCGCCGATCGCGATTTCATAATCCGCGCGCTTCTTCCGATTGCGCCAGTCCTCCGCGTTCAGCTTATGCGCCTTGTGCGGCGTGGCCTCGCGATCCCGGAAGCGGCGCAGCTGCATGACGTGCGAGATGTGTAGCCAGTATTTGATGACGATCGTGCCGTGACGGACGAGCTCCTGCTCCATCGCGTTGATCTCGGCGAACGCCCGCTTCCATTCTTCCGTCGCGCAGAAACCTTCGATCCGTTCCACGAGGACGCGGCCGTACCAGGACCGATCGAACACCACCACGCGTCCATCACGCGGCATGTCCCGCCAAAAGCGCCACAGATAGTGGGCATGCTTCTCCTCCTCGGTGGGCTTGGCCACCGGAACCACCCGGTAGTCTCGCGGATCGATCGCACTGGTCAGCCGACGAATGGCGCCGCCTTTGCCAGCCGCATCCCACCCTTCGAAAACGAACACGATGGAGCGCCGAGCCTGGAGCGCACGACGCACGGCGCGACTGAGCCGGCCCAAGGCGGTTTCGCGCAAGGCGTCGTAGTCGGCTTCCGACATTTCCTGACTGAGCGGAAGTGATTGCAACCGCTTCAAACCGGCCGGGCGCAAGGTTCGCGTCACTCTTGGACGCGCTGCCCGTTGTGGTGCGGCCACTCGCTTCTGCTGCTGCCGGAATCGGGTGAGAATCATCTGCGCAACCGCCAGATCGCGGGCGCGCTCGTCTTCGGCATCCACAATCGTCCAACGCGCGCCGGGAAGGTCGGTTTTCGTGCGGATGAGTTTCGCGGTGAGAGCGAGCCGGTCGTAGATCTGATGATGATGCCAGTCCTCGTCCGTGACGCGCCAGGCGAGCTCCGGATCAGAGCGCAGCGTTCGCAACCGGCGCCCCTGCGCTTTCTTTGAGATCTGCAGCCATACCTTGATGATGAGCGTGCCACCATCAGCCAGGAGCTGTTCGAAATCCCGGATCCGCTCGGCTTCCTCAACGACCTGGGTCAGCGCTCGTTTCCCCCGGGCCTCTTCGCGCAAGGTTTCCGTGTACCATGATCCCACATACAGGCCAATCCGACCCATGCCCGGCAGGTTGCGCCAGAAGCGCCACTGGTGCGGGTGCTCACGCTCTTCGTCGGTCTCCGGGTGATTGGAGAACGTTTCCACCCCGCGCGGGTCCAGCCATTCGGCCAGGGTGTTCAACAGGTTGCCGCGGCCAGCACCTTCGGGGCCGGCGAGAATGAGCAGGACCTTGAACGGCGCCTTCTTCAGATCCAGCTGCAACCGAATCAATTCCTCGCGCAAGCGCAGCGCCCGGGCCTGGTAGGTTTTCTTCGAAAGCCGACGCTTCCCGGTCATCTTGGCCATGAAGGTGGAAACTGGCGGTCGCGTCCCCGATGTCGAGCGGCGGATTGCATCGTCCGCCGAACTCTCGGTCCCGATCCGACCACGGATTTCACTGATCGACCCGGATCAAACCTCGGCGCCGGCAAAGTGCGGGGCGACGGTGTGAAAACGTTCCGAAAGGCCTGTCATCGAGCGAGAGCCTTCGCAATGACGGCCGATGAATTGGTTTTCGCACAGTCTCGGGAGGAATCGAGGCTCGAACGGTGGGACGATCTCCGTGTCGTCCGGTTTGAAACCATTTGTCGTGACCAGAGCGGGAAAACGACGCGTCGAGCCGCGTCGGGAAAAAGCGGTGTCGAGACCACCGCACTCCATAGCCGGACGGAGCACCGGGACAAACGTAGCGAACTCTCAATCTCGATCCGACCGCGGATTTCGCTGATCGACCCGGATCAACCCAAAGCGCCGGCCGCCCCTTGCGGTTTTCCTTAGACCGACCGTTTCGCGCCTTTCCCGCTTGTAGAGCGGCTGGCGGAAGCGCGCTTTAGGCCGAGGTCAGGCATCGCCCAGACCGAGAGTTCGGCCTTCAGCTCATTCACGACCTGCTTTGCGGCTTTGTTTGCGCGCCGTGCTTCCTTCCACGCTTGTTTGGCCGCTCGGAACGCCAGCTTGGCCGTCTTCTTCGCCTGCTTCGCGGCATCTGCTTCTTTCTGAGCGGTCACAATCCGCGCGGTGAGCTGGTCAACGGTACTTGAGAGGACGCCGGGATCGGAAGGTTTCGCCATGTGAGTAGTGCAGCTCAATCCGATGAGCGCATCACACGGGGCGCAACGTCGATTGTGTGACGTTTCGCTTACCCTGAGGATCGCGCGGTCCCCAAACGATAATCGATTTGCGCCTTCTACGCGGCCGCGTTGCTCTGAGCCATGCCGGTTACACGCCTCCAGATTGTTGCTCGCGGACTTACGCACCGCTGTCCCAATTGCGGAGCGCGAACTCTTTTCGTCCCCGGCAAACTTTTTCGGGTGAACAAGAGCTGCAGCGAATGCGGCTTTCGCTTTGAGCGAGACAACGACGAAGGTTTTTTCCTCGGCTCGATGTCACTCAACTACGGGGTGACGCTCGTGTGCTTCCTCACCCCCGTCATGCTGCTCGCCTATTACGACGTGATTGGAACCACGACGGCGATCGTGGTCGCCGGCATCGGGTCGATCGGGTTTCCCGCGCTGTTCTATCGCTCGTCGCGCAGCTGGTGGCTGATGAACTACTACATCTTTTTCCCGCACCATTTACCGGCAAACGGCGGCAAAGGCCGGGTCGGTGAGGACGACAACGTATAAGGCGGGCGCAGAGATGCGGTGGGGCCGCAACTTAGGGTGATCATGGCCGGGCCTCAAACGGGGAAACTTTCGACTTCCGTTTTTCCAGACGCGACCTACGTTTCGACGTTCCTGTGCCGGAGAGGTGGCAGAGTGGTCTATCGTACCTGACTCGAAATCAGGCGTGCCCGAAAGGGTACCGGGGGTTCGAATCCCTCCCTCTCCGCCATGCTTTCGCCCCGCGAAAGCATGCCCGCCGTAGCTTCAGCGAAGGCGGGCCAAACGCCCTAAGTTCGTCATGCTCCGGGCCCCCAGTACTCGTCCAGAATTCCGGCACGCACTACCCAAAGGGTACCCGAAGATGCGCGTCAACCAACGTCGCTCTTCAGCTCAGCGGTGACCCTCACTGCCTGACCCGACTTGAAACTGCGCAGCACCCCAATCGCGAGGGGTGCCCAACGCGCCACAGCGGTCAAAACCTTGAAACGCGGTGACACGACGCGTCGCATCAACAAGCCCAAGGGCAGGGCCGCAAGTTGAGCGAGGGGAGCAAGTTTCTGCCAGAGCGCGCCGGCACGATCCAACCAGTCAAGTGGCTGGAGTACCTTCGTGGCCGCCGCCGCACACTGGTTTCGCCGCAGCGCGATCTTGCGGCGGAGCGTCGCTTTATGCGCCGCCAGCCGGATCAACTCGCGGGTCGTATGCATGCACGGTCATTCCCCAACTCGTCCAGCGTTGCAGAGAAGGGCTTCGGCTGCCGGGCCAGGTAGCGCCGGAACGAAACGATGATCGCAATCAGCGCTCCCGCGTAGAGCAGCGTCAGCCCGCCCAAGGCCGCGAGTCGCGCGCTTTCCCAGAACAAATAAACCAGCGTCAGGCTCGCGAAGGTGATCACCATGATCGACGTGAACACGGCCGCACTGATCCAGATGAAAATCTGAATCAGCCGGAATTTCTCTTCCTGAAGTTCTACCGCAAACAGCTCAAGCCGGTCCTTCACGGTGGCCAGAAGCCCGTCTCCGAGCGATCGGAGTGAATCCATGTAGCCGGTCGATTGAGTTGATTCGGTGTTCATGCGGCCGGGCGTTTACTTGCTGCGGCGCGCGACCAGCACTCCGACCAGCACACCCACCCCGAGGGCGATGGCCATCGCTTGATACGGGTTCTCGCGCACCTTCGTGTCGGTGTAGCGGGCACCAGCGATCACCTTCTCCTTGGTGTCATCGTAGATTTCGGATAGGCGTTCCTGGGCCGCGCTGACGCGAACCCGCAGATTGGCCAGAGCCTCAGCGGAGTGTTCAGAGATGGAATCGGTCATCATGCCCTGGGCTTCAGACGCGAGCGCCTGGAGTTCCTGGAAAAGTTCTTTGGGCGTATGCGTGGCGGTGCTGTTGGTTTTCATGAGTAGTAAGCGAGAGTGAAAGAGGAGACGGGATTGAGTTAACTTTTCGACGAACGCCCGCGAATCAGGAGTGCGACGAAAAGGATGAGAAAGACCACGAAGAGAATCTTCGCGATCATCGCTGCGGTTCCGGCGATGACGCCGAAACCCAGGACTCCGGCGAGGAGCGCAATGAGTAGAAAGGTGATGGCGTAACCGAGCATGCGAAAGGTGGTGGTGAGTTTAGAGTGACGAGAAAGCGCTCCGGCTTAACTCGACCCGCGGAACAAACCACCGGCACCGACGGCAGCGGCGACGACTCCGCCAATGAGCAGCCAGACCGATTTGTCGGTCGGTGAGCCGGTAAAGAGCCGCGAAAAGTCAGAGCCGATCGAGTTCGATGCGTTGATACCGTAAACGATGAGCACGATGCCACCGACGAGCAAGATAATGGAGACGAGTTTGTTCATGGAAAAAAGTGAGGCAGTTGAGGCGAGTGATGTACGGGAGGTTCGCGGCTAGCAAGCAGTGAGCCCATGCTTTCGCATGGTCTCGGCGCGAACAACTAGCTCTTCACCGTCATGTCATTCGTGACCGATTTGGTCCCGCGAACATCCGTGGCAAGCTTGGTGACCAGCGCTTTTTCGGCGGCCGAACCGGCATCACCCGTCACGCGAACCACACCGTCCGTTGTGACAACCTTGGTCTTAAGTGCGCTCGTCGATTTGTGACTCACCAGCGCGTACTTGACCTGGGTGGTGATGGAGGCGTCATCAATTTTTTCTCCGACCGTCGTGCCGGCTGCCTTGTCGTTTACCACGATGTCATTCTTCACGCTCTTGATGCCATCGATGTCCTTGGCGTAAGCAGTCGTGAGTTCCTTCTGGGCCATGGTATCGGCGGTTCCAGTCAGCGTGGCGACGCCATCTTTCACGGCCACCTTGGTGCTCGTGGCGCTGACATTTCCTTTGACCAACAGGCGGCTGCGAATCTTGAGGGCCATCCAGCCGTCGGAGTGTTCCGGATACGTCGATTTGACGACAATTTCATTTTTCACGCTGACCACTCCGGGCAGATTTTCGACCGTATCGACCGCGAGGGCCTTGTCATCCTTGTCCTGGACGGTGCCCGAAAGCGTAACCACGCCATCGTGGGCTTTCACTTTAACGTTATCCTCGAGGACCGTCTTGTAGTTGTAGGATGATTTCGCGGCGTCCTCGATCTTGCGATCGTCGGCACTGGCGGCAAAAATCGCGACCGGTGAAACGGCGAGGACCAGCAAGGTGGGAATAAATCGGGTTTTCATAACGTAGAGGCGGAGCTTACGCGGATCGCCTTCTTCCTCATATGGGGCGTTGCCCTACCCCGACTCGTAGCCCGCAAAATCGATTGATCTGGGCGCGAGCTCACCGGCGTCGTTTAGAGCGGTCGCCCCGAGCGCGAATCAGACAATCGTCAGTCGCACGCTGCTTTCGATCACACCTGCAGAAATCGCATAGCGGGTCAGGCCGGCGGTGTCGTGGATGTTCAATTTATCCATCAAGTTCTGCCGGTGCTTCTCGACCGTCTTGATGCTGATGCCAAGTTCCGCCGCGACTTGCTTGTTGGCGGATCCCTCCGCGACCAACTGCAGCACCTCGGCTTCACGTGAAGTCAGGCGTGAGGCGTTGAGCTTGAGCATGCCGTCACGATCCCGCGGCTTATTGGGGTCCTCGCGCAACCGACGCGCGATCGACGGACTGAAATAGATCTTCCCTTTGGCCACCTCGGAAATCGCGTGGTTGAGGATTTCCGCCGACGTTTGTTTTTCCAGAAACCCGGCGACGCCCGCGGTTCGCATGCGTTCAATGTACTCGTCGTCACTGTGGGCGGACAGGATGACAATCTTCGCCGCGGGATTCACCGCGAGAATTTGGCGCGTGGCTTCGAGGCCATTCAACACGGGCATGGCGATGTCCATCAGGACGACGTCGGGCTTCAGCCTGAGTGCAAGTTCAACCGCCTCACGCCCGTTCCGGGCCTCGCCCACGATCCTGCAGATGCCTTCAGCATTGAGCAGGGCACTCAAACCCTGTCGCACAATCGCGTGGTCATCGGCCAGGAGTACGGAGATTTTTTTTAAAGAGTTGATGATTTTGTTTTCTCCAATTTGAACGGAATTTCGGCTCGGACGGTCGTCCCCTGGCCCGACACGGATTCGATCTCCAGACTGCCGCCGACCATCTCCATTCGCTCCCTCATGCCGATGAGCCCGAGCCGGTGACTTTTCGCGAGGAGCGTTTTCTGAACGTCGAACGATTTGCCGTTGTCGCTGATCTCCATTCGAATGGTGCGCCCGGCTTCGCTGATTCGAAGTTGGATTTCGCTCGCGTGGGCGTGGCGGGCGACATTCGTGAGCGCTTCCTGCGCCACCCGGTACAGGACGGTCCGTCGGGCGATGCCGAGCGTCTCGATGCCGCTGAACGCGGTCAGATGAACCTTCATGCTTTCGCGCGCGGCGAGCGCTTTGCAGAACGCGTGGAGGGCGGGGATCAAACCGAGATCATCGAGAGCGGCGGGCCGAAGCTCGCGCGCGAAGCGATGTACGGCGTTGACCGAATGCTCCACCAAGCGCTGGGTGCGTGCGATCTTCGCCTTGAACGACTGGACTCCAGCCATCGCACCTTTGCCGAGAGCAGAAAGCGACACGTTGATGCCAACCAGCGTTTGCACGACCTCGTCATGCAACTCGCGGCTGATCTTTTTTCTTTCTTCCTCGTGAGCCGTGAGGATCTGCCGCGTGACGCGACGGAGTTTCCGCTGCATCACCTGAGATTCGAGGAAGAGCTTCTGATACTGCTCCCTCCCTTTTTTGATGACCTCCTCGCCCCGTTTGCGTCGGTTGATCTCGCGCACGAACCGGCGGTTGCTGAGCGCCAACTCGGCGGTGTGCAGTCGCAACGTCTCGTTGCGCTCCTGTAACAGGCGGTTGGTGTTACGGGTGGCGCGTTGGGCTGCTTCGAGGGGAACGAGAGCCTGCGTGAAAAAATATCCGGCGCGCTTCAGCAAGCCATTGCCCGTATCCGCAAAATCAAACTTCTCGGCGAGCATGATCACCGCGTGCTCGTGCATCAGCGCCAGGTCGCGGGTCACGAAGCCAACGCCAAGGACGTCCCGGCCCAATCCTTGCGCACGGTCGCCATTGCGCTGGCCATGCTGGCCGAGGTGAACGCTCAAGGCTGTCAGGTACCGGCCGGGCAGCGCGGCGCGAATGGATTTGGAGGCGGGATCGGTTTTCGGTGTCATCTGGGCTTGAGCCGGGCAGCCGGAACCGGCGAAAGATCTGGGATACTTCGCCAATCAACGAGCCGTCGCGTGCCTTGGATTAAATCAAACCGGCTCCAGAATAGCGATAAGGTACAACCCTACCCCGGTCGTTTCTGCGCGGTCGCAGCTGCCGATGTCGTCCCGTCAGAGGCGACTTCTGGCGGGTGAGCGCGACGCTGTCGCCAAACCAAGTCGAATCAGATCAACTCGACGCGATCGCCGGCCGTCCGTACGTGGGTCGTGAAGTGAGAAACCACTCCTGCGGCTCCACTTCGCGACTGAATTCAGGGAAGGCGTCGGCCATCCGCAGCCGAAGCGTATCGCGGGCCCGGGCGATCCGGCTTTTGACCGTTCCGACGTTAATCCCGAGCTTGGTCGCAATCTCCTCGTAGGACTGGTGCAGGCCGTTGCGCAAAGTGAGAATTTCGCGATGCGCTTGATCCAAGCCGAGCATGCATTGGTCGACCACCTTGGAAAATTCCAACGCGATCGTTTCCTGTGCCGGGTCGTTGCCTACGTCGGCCACCATGTCCGAGAACGTCGCGGTGTTGCCGTCGTTCAAGGCGCTATCGAGTGAAAAGGTGTCCTGCCGACGACGGCGGTGGAAGTACCAGTAGCGGTTCCGCGCCAGGTTGATTGCAATGCGGTACAGCCAGGTGGAGAGGGATGAATCGCCGCGAAAGTTCGCCAGACCGCGATGTGCTCGAATGAACGTATCCTGCGTGATCTCCTCGGCGTCGGCGTGGTTGCGGAGGAGACCCAAGGTCACGCCCAAAATCTTGCCCCGATATTTCTCCATGATGATCAAGAACGCGGCTTCATCACCGCCGACGAAACGCTGCACGAGTTGTTGATCGAGGACGGTTTCGGAAGTGATGCGACGAAGACCTTCCTTGTCGTTTGATGGGGCGGGCGGAGTGGACAGTGCGAGAGAAGAGGTGGCGGACATGCGATGGGGACGGTAAGCTGGAGTGTGCTGAGTTGGTCCGCTGACGGAGGAGCGAACCGTCGTAATTAAACCGTAATTACGGCATAGGCTCTATTAGGCGAAACCCTACCACCCTGTCTTGCCGCAGCGTTGCGTTAGCCAGCTGCACAGCCGATCGATCACCTTTCACCACGGATTTCACCGATTCCCACAGAAAACGCCGACTCGTATCGTTGCCTCAGATCTGTGCTCTCCGTGTAATCCGTGGTCTCCGGTAATTGGACGCGTTCGCTTGGAAGCCTGCCAAACGAACCGCGACTTTTTGGCCGCAGATCTCGCGAATTCGCGCGGATAAGTACCAACGGATTCAGGCTTCAGTGATCCGATCTGCGCCTTACGCCCGCGCACTTCTTCGACGCAACGAGATTGCCTGGTGCGACTTACTCGGCCCGCTGATTTACTTGGCCAGAATTCGCCGCTTTGACCCACACGTGGTGTCAGGAGTGCTGACTTCGCTCTCATTCATGAATCTCTCCGCTCCGCGCACCGCTGCTCCATCTTCAATCTCTGACGATGCAAAATTTGACCTGACCGTGCGCGTAGGTTGCAGCCTCGCCTACGAAGTCACCGGCACCGCCACCCTGATGGTTAACATCAAGCCGCGGCCCAATCGCGATCACGTGGTGCGTTTCGAAGCCTTGTCACTGGGCAACGATCTGCCGGCGGACGAGTTTACGGACAGCCATGGCAACACCGTGCATCGGCTCGCCCTCGCGCCGGGGACCAACTGCATTCGTCACGATGCGATCGTTTCGGTGACGTCGCGCCCGGATAACCACGATCTCCCGCACGGCGCTCCACAGTCCCCCGGAGAACTGCCGCCAGATCTACTGCGCTACACCCTGCCCAGTCGCTACTGTGATTCCGATAAGCTCGCGGACTTCGCGTGGCAGAAGTTCGGGACGGTGGAGCACGGTTTGCCGCGCGTCACCGCCATTAGCAAGTGGGTGCATGAGAACATTGAATACCGGTACATGTCCGGCCGCGCGGATCTTTCGGCTTGGGACGTTCTGCAGCGCGGCTACGGCGTGTGCCGCGATTTCGCGCATCTCGCGATTGCGTTGAACCGCACCTTTAACCTGCCAGCCCGGTACGTGACCGGTCATCTGCCTGACATCGGTTTTCCTGATCCCGATAACCACATGGACTTTCACGCGTACGCCGAAGTGTACGTCGGCGGACATTGGTTCACGACGGATGCCCGGTTCCACGTCCCGCGCATCGGCCGCATCAAACTTTCCTGCGGTCTCGACGCGGTGGATGGCGCGTTTTCCACGATCTACGGCGCGGCCGCACTCACTTATTTTCAAGTGTGGGCGTATCAGATTCCGCGCGGCACCGTTGGCGTGGGCGATCCGCTCGACTTCAGCCGACGCATCGACAACCAGGTCACAATTCAGCGGGACCCGCCGTTGGTGTCATCAACTCCGGCACTGGCTCCGGCGACTGCGGCGGGAACCTGGTGAGCGGAACGATCTCGCGGCCACAAACGGTGCGAGAAACTGCACGCTGCGCTCACGTCGGGACGCGACCGGCCTATAAATATTTCTTCATCAAACGTCGAAGGATGGGCCGCACCTGGGCCGCGAGTGCGGCGTTGGCGTAGCCGATCCACGCGACGGGTGAAGTGGTGTCCAGGGGCACATTGAGCGGCCGACCGTCGGGCGTTTCGACGAAGCCGCCGGATTCCCGCAGAATCAGCTCCGTGCAAATATCGTACGGGTGACAGGTGAGCGACGAGGAGACCCCGAGTTTCTGAAACACTCGCGGACGAATATCGCCGATCATTCGATCGTGACCGATCAGCAATTCGTACAGTTGTCCGCCCGTGCTGATGTATTGATCGTCAAATACGAGCGGCGAACTCTTCGCGTCTCCGCCATAAAGCTCCGCCCAAAGTGCTTCTTCGATTTGAGCGGTGAGTGCTTTTCCTTCCGGAAAAAATCGGGCGAACGAAGCGAACCCATGTTTGAAATCAGTCGCCTGTGAAGGACGCGGACGAAAGCGAGTTGAGCGACTCGTTCGAAGGTCCATCGCATGCGCCACGATTCCTCGCTGACCCGCACGGCGAATCCCGCTGATCTGATCGGCGCGCCATTGCTTGGTGGTCGGGATTTCGGTCATCACCGCGACTTCAATGTCGGTGAGCCCCGTCCGCACTCCGCGTTGGACGGCCAAGCCCGTCAAAATCCAAGCGCTCCGCTTGTCGTACATCAGATTACGCGTGCCATCGATGGGATCGAGAATGCATTTGAACCGGGTCTTCGTAATCGGAGTTCCACGCGGAAACGTGACGGACTCGTGGTCTTCGATTCCCTCCATGACGATCTCGACGGGCCACGCTTTCGGCCAGTTCTCGGTGAACCACCCGAAAATCGCCGCTTCGCTGATCTTATCGACCTGATAGATCGTGTCCGCTGCAGTCACCGCGGCCACTTTGCTGAACTGGCGGGCATCGCGCGCGCGCGCCGCAATGATCGCGTCACGAATGTGCAGGTGGAGCGCACACAGAAGCTTACGTGCGCGATTCAAAGGCGAGGCCGTCATGATGCTCGGGTATTTAGCACACCGGCGGATGATTGGCGAAAATTTCCACCCCCATGCACGCACCGAGCGCATGAAGACGGGTCAATGGTTTGCACCATCGCCCTTTCTGCCCGTCGCGTGGACCCGATCCGGATCCGCAGATTGAGTGGGCGCTTTGCTTGAATCGCGTTCTGCGCCGCCGCATTTTGCATGAGTCGGGGCTCGCGAGAAGCGTTGCTCTAACCGGGCGTAAAATTTATCAGGCTCGGCAATAGCAACTTGGGTGATAATTAAGCGAGATGGCACGAAGCGAGGTAGAGGGTAGCCGCCTCTCAACCACATCATTTCTCTCATGTCCGCCTACGCACAAACCAACAGTCCTGCAAAACCGGCCCGCTCAACACCGACGGAAAGTCTCCGTCGCGCAACTCCCGATGCTGCCATTGATGACGCATTGGTCCGCCGTTTCGCTGGAGGCGATGAAGGCGCTTTCGTAGAGATCATGGAACGGTACCGCGGAAAGATTTTCACGGTTACTCTCGGCCTGCTGCGCAATCACGCTGATGCCGAGGAAATCACGCAGGACACTTTTATCCGAGCTCACCGCGGCCTTGCTAACTTCCGCGGCGATTCCTCCCTCGCCACGTGGCTCTATCGAATTGCGGTCAACCTCGCCCGCAATCGCTACTGGTACTTTTTCCGCCGCCGTCGCCAGGACTCCTTGTCTCTTGACTGCGCGTTGAGCGAAGACAGCGCTGCCACGTTCGCTGATTTGGTCGCCGATGTCGTGCAGGATCCGGCCCAGGAAACTGTCGCCACCGAGTTCTCGACGCTGGTTGATCGTTGCATGGAGCGCCTGGATGCGCGGCATCGCGAGATTCTAACTCTGCGCAACGTGCTCAATCGCTCGTACGAAGAGATCGCCACGACCCTCGGTATCAATGTCGGCACGGTGAAGAGCCGCATCGCTCGCGCTCGTGAAAATCTTCGGACGCTGTTGGCCGAAGCCTGCCCAGAGTTCGCACCAGGTGCAGCTCCCGGCGAATGGTTCCTGCCCTCCCGCGCGACCTATGGTCGCCCACAGATTGCTTGCGCCTGATTTGAGTCCAGTCGCTCCTTCGGTATTAAGTCTTCCTTGAACTCGGGCCGTGTCGTTTTGAGCGACACGGCCTTGTTTTTTCCCGAGAGGATCCGCTCAATTCGCGGGTGTCCCCAGCGCTCCGCATCAGTCGACTAACCGCGCGGCGGTTTCAGCGCCGCTTGGTCCTTTTGGACGAGCCCGTTGCGACAATCGGTGCGGCCCTCTCCCACCTCGGCTACGTGCAGATCGACCCGATCAACATCTGCGGCCGGATGCATGACCTGATCCTCCGGCATCGTGTCGTCGGCTACCGCGAAGGTGATTTGATGCGGCATCTGCACGGTGATGAGTCAGCGCTTCGTCCGGAGGAACGACGCGCCGTCGAACATCACGTGCCGCACACGAACATCCTCGTGGCTTTTCCGCTGGAAGCTTGGCCGCATTTGCTGGGCGCGATGCACCGTCGCTCGCGCTCCACGGGACCGTGGTCGGGCAAGCTCACGCCACGAGAACGCGTGCTGGCCGAGCATATCCTGTCCGAAATCAAAACGCGGGGAGCGCTTGCCTCTGAATCCATCGCCGACAGCCGCAAGGCTCGCCGTGCATGGGGTTCCGCCACGCTCGCCAAATCCACCCTGCAGAAATTGTTCTTCCACGGCCGCGTATTGATCAGTCGGCGCATTGCCCAGCGCCGCCTCTACGACTTGCCGGAACGCGTTCTCCCCAGCTCCGTTCTGGCAGCCGGAATTCCGCCGGCGATCGAGACCACGCGCTGGCTCGCCCTGCTTAAGCTGCGGCAAAGGCGACTGGTTACCCTCAAGCGCGAGGAGGCGCGGACGCTCGAAGATCTCATTCAACCCGTCGAGATCACGGATTATCCGACGACGGACGCACATCCTCCGCTCTACTGCCTCATTGAGGACCTTCCCACCCTCGAAGCCGTTCAACGGGAAACGGTCGCTCCGGCCGAGACCGTTCACCTGCTCGCACCATTGGATCCGTTGATTTACGATCGACGGGTCACGTCGGCGCTTTGGGACTTCGACTACACATGGGAGGCCTACACGCCCGCGCACAAACGAGTTCGAGGCTACTACGCGTTGCCGATTTTATCGGGACTGGAACTTGTTGGACACGTCGACGCGAAGGCGGACCGGAAGGCCGGCAAGCTGACGGTGGTTTCGCGAAGCGCGCGCCGCGGCCATCGCGTGGCCGATGCGACCCGACACTTCGCGCGTTGGCTCGGGTTGAAGTAGCTCGAGCAACGCTTTGCCACGAACGGAAGGTGGCGGCGCTGACGGGGCACCATGGAAACGCGTCAATGTTGCCGGAATTTTCGTGTATTCCGGACGCGGCACCCGCTAATTCTCCCTCACATGCTCGTGGCTTCGCCAGATCTCCGCTCCCTTCTTAAACGCACCTTCGGGTACAACGAGTTTCGGCCGCTCCAGCAGGAAATCATTGAGGCCACTCTGGCCGGGAAAGATGTGTTCGCACTCCTGCCGACCGGCGGAGGAAAATCCCTTTGTTTTCAACTGCCCGCCCTAAGTCGCCCCGGACTCACGGTGGTCGTTTCACCGTTGATCGCATTGATGAAGGACCAGGTTGATCAGCTGCAGGCCAGCGGTGTCGCGGCGACCTTCCTCAACTCGACGCTCGGCGCCGACGAAGCGCGCAGCCGACTGCGCGGTCTGCATCGCGGCGAGTACAAGCTGCTGTATGCGGCGCCCGAGCGACTGATGCTCGAAGGCTGGGTCGAGAACCTCAAGAGCTGGAACGTCAGCTGCATCGCGATCGACGAAGCTCATTGCGTCTCCGAATGGGGTCACGATTTCCGCCCCGAATACCGCCAGCTCGCGAAACTTCGCGCCGCCCTTCCCGATGTTCCCGTCATGGCGCTCACCGCCACGGCCACGAGCCGCGTCCGAATCGATATCATTTCGCATCTGAAGCTGCGTGAACCCGAAACGTTCGTCGCCAGTTTCAACCGGCCCAATCTAACCTACCGCGTCGTCCCGAAGGACCAACCGGCCAAACAGATCGTGGAGTTCGTGCGCAAACGAGAGCACGAGAGCGGCATCATTTATTGCGCGAGTCGTGCCACGGCTGAACGCGTCGCCGAAGCACTGGCAGCAAAGGGCTTTTCCGCCCGACCTTACCATGCTGGTCTGACCGCCGACGAACGCGCGACCAATCAAGAGCAATTTCTCCGCGACGATACGCGCATCATGTGTGCGACCATCGCGTTCGGGATGGGCATCAACAAACCGAATGTTCGCTGGATCATTCATCATGATTTGCCGAAGAACATCGAAGGCTATTACCAGGAAACGGGGCGCGCCGGACGCGACGGACTCCCGGGTGATTGCCTGCTGCTCTTCAGCCCCGGTGACATCGCGAAGCAGACGCATTTCCTCGACGAAATCACCAATGAGCAGGAGCAACAGATTGCCCGCGCGCAGCTGCGTCAGATCGTCCACTACGCCGAGAGCAGCAGCTGCCGCCGCGCTGAACTGCTCCAGTATTTCGGCGAACGCTTCCCGGCTGATAACTGCGCCGCGTGCGATAATTGTTCAGAGCCGCGCGAGACGTACGACGGCACCGTCGTCGCACAGAAATTCCTCTCGTGCGTTTATCGGATCGCGCAGAACAGCCGGTTTGGGGTCGGCATGAATCATATTGTCGAGGTGCTCACGGGAGCCGACACCGACAAGATCCGTCGCTGGGGTCACGATCGACTCACGACGTATGGGATCGGTGCCGAGCTATCACGCCCGCAATGGGCGGCTGCAGGCCGTGAACTTATGCGCCTGGGCTACGTGGCCGTCGCGGAGGGTGAGTTTGCCACGCTGGAGTTAACGAGTGAGGGGATGGCGGTGTTGAAAGCGCGAACGCCGATCACGTTGACGAAGCCCATGGACCTGCCGAAAGCGAAACGGGCAGTACGGCGCGAAGGCGACATTACGTGCGACGAAATTCTGTTCGAACGGCTCCGTGGCTTGCGCAAGCAACTGGCTGATGAACGAAAGGTGCCGGCTTACATCGTGTTTGGTGATACAACGCTCCGGGCGATGGCGCGGTACTATCCAGATCGCGTCGAGGCGATGGAGAGCATTCCCGGCATGGGAGAAAAGAAACGGGCGGAATTTGGCGAGATTTTCGCGTCGGAGATCGCGAGCTACCTCAGTCGCAACTCACGGCAGGCGTTCGAATGAGGTCCCTGAACGGACGTTATGTGGAACTCAGGAAATCAGGAACGAGCTTGGGTCGACCCTTGGTACGTGGCGGGCGTCGCGACGCCCCCCGAAGCGGCGCTCCGGCGCGCAGGTCGAACAACTCGCCTCATCGTTCCATGCGTGAGATCATGAGTTCCGGCATTTCGTTTAGCTTTCGGCTTCGGTCGTCATGGCCAAAGGTCCACCCATGAAAGTCGCGGCCCCGTCCAACCTGCAGGCTTCTTTGCGCCGGATTGGAGCGGTGGCGCCGGAGGTCATCGAGCTGTTTGATTATCTGGAGGACGTGCCCCTGTGGATGAAAGACGAGCCCGGCCATTATCAATGGGTGAACGTCTCATTCCTGCTCAACTTTGGTTTGAGCGATCGCGCCGAGATCATTGGTCGGACCGACTATGATCTCTGCGGCGAACTGATGGCCAATCAGTACCGGATCGACGATGAGCGCGTGTTGAAGGGGGAGCGGATCCTTTCGCGCATCGAGCTGGTGGGCCGGTTCGATCACACGGCTCGATGGTGCGTGACGTCTAAGCTACCACTGCACGATGCCAAAGGGCGCATCGTTGGCACGGCCGGGATGACGCGGCCCTTGGGGCAGAAGGAAATCGGGGCGCCGGCGGGTTCGCCGATGAGCACCGCCATTCGGTTCATCAGCCAGCATTACGGCGAACGGATCACCAACCTGGACCTGGCCAAAGCCTGCGGTTTGTCCGTCCGCGCGTTCGAGCGCCAATTCCGCACCGCCTATGAAAGCTCGCCGCACGATTATATCCGGCAGTTGCGCGTGCGGATGAGCTGCAGTGCGCTCGTGTTCTCCCAGAAATCCCTGGCGGAAGTCGCCAGCGAGTTCGGCTTCGCCGACCAAAGTCATTTCACCAAAGAGTTCCGCCGCGTCATCGGCGGCACGCCCCGCGACTATCGCGCCCGGTATCAACGATAGCTTTTGGAGTGCGGCGGCTTGACGCCGCTTTCGGCAACGAGGCTCGACTCGTTGCGGCCGTTCGGGTGCCCCTCCCCGGTCCGGCGGCGCGTCGAGCAGCGCCGTCCAAAGCGGCGTCGAGCCGCCGCACTCCAAAGGCTGGACGGCAAGGGTCGGAGCGCGCGCAAGCGCGCGGGCCTACCGACGAGCCCTGCCAGGCCGCCGTAATTCGACCAAAAGATGACGCCGCTTTACTAGGCGTTCGTTCTACGTTGGTTTAGGATCCGAAACGCCCGGTTGTCTCCCCCCAATGCGTTTGCTCCCACGGCAGACCATCAACTGAGTCGCGCAAATTTTCATGTCCCACGTTTCTGTTGCTTCACTGAAAACGGTCAGCACCAAGCTCCGCAGCCTCGTTGACGCTGCGCTCGAAGATTCAGGAGGGCTCCTCCGGCTGGCTCCGTGTTGGGTGCCACGCAATTTCCTTCAGCCGGGCAAACGCCTCAAACTGCATCCCGACGACTTGTACGCGTTTGGCCTGAATCGCGGCGGCATCGACGAACGCTGGTTCGCGTCAACCACGCCCGCGGCGAACGACAACCGCACGCCCGACGAAGGCCTGAGCTACGTTGTGGTCAACGGCCACCGTTTCACGCTCAAGGATGCCGTCGCCGAGTGCGGCGCCGATCTGATCGGTCCATCCATCTGGGGCAAATATTCGCGCTGGCCCGTGTATTCGAAGTTCTTCGACAACATGGGACCCATCCCACATCACATGCACCAGTCGAAGCCGCAGGCGGCGCTGGTGGGACAGGAAGGCAAACCCGAGTCGTACTATTTTCCACCGCAGCACAACAACGTTGGGAATAACTTCCCTTACACCTTCATGGGCCTCGAACCCGGTACGACGAAGGCACAGGTCAGGCGCTGTCTCGAGCAGTGGAACCGCGGCGACAACGGCATCCTCGATCTCTCCCGTGCTTACCGGCTCAAACCCGGTACCGGCTGGCTCGTGCCGCCCTGCATCCTGCACGCGCCGGGCTCCCTTTGCACGTATGAGCCGCAGTGGGGTTCCGATGTCTTCGGCATGTACCAGTCGCTCGTCGAGGGTCGCGAAGTTCCGTGGGCCCTCCTCGTGAAGGACATGCCGAAGGAGAAACACCAGGACTTGGATTTCATTGTCGAGCAGCTCGACTGGGACGCGAATCTGAATCCGCACTTCAAGGACAGCCACTACCTCGAGCCCGTCCCAGTCGCGGACACGCGCAGCGAAGGCTTCGTCGACCGCTGGATTGTGTACGGTCGGGTAAAGAAGGAGCAGCTGTTCACCGCGAAAGAGCTCACGATTGATCCAGGCGCCAAATGCACGATCAAGGACGGCGGCGCGTATGGCTTGATCACTGTTCAAGGCAAAGGCCGCATGAACAACCTGAACCTTGATTGTCCGAAGCTCATTCGCTTCCACGACCTCACCGAAGACGAAGTCTTCTGCACCGAAGAGGCCGCGCAGGCGGGGGTCACTTTCGAAAACACCAGCTCGGTCGAACCCCTCGTCATGCTCCGCTACTTTGGCCCTGAGGTTAATCCGGACGCGCCCGAGATGGGTGCGTATCGAAACAATCGATTCTAACTCCGTTCACTCATCACCCCATGCCCACGAATAATTTCCCCAAACTTCACAATGCCGCCTGGCCGGGTCTCGTCGGCAAAGGCAGTCCCGGTGCCGAGCCGTTCATCGAGCTCGACACGATGCTGGATCTGACGGCGAAAGCGGAGGTCAACGGCACGCGTTTCGACGGCATTGATTTGTTTCTCAGCTCGCCGCACACCGACATCAACAGCAGCGATGACGACCTCAAGAAGCTGGCCGCCAAGCTGCAGCAACGGAATTTAGCCGCGGGTTCACTCGTCGCTCCGGTCTGGGGCGGAACCGGCGGCGGGTCAGCCATGGGTTCGGATGATGACCGCAAAAAGTTCGTCGAACAGGTGCGGAAGGCCTGCGTGATTGGCGAGAAACTGCGCGACCTCGGCGTGCGTCCGTACGGCGTGATCCGAATTGATTCAGCCGCGCCGGTGACCGAGTGGGACAAAGATCCCAAGGGCAACACCAAGAAGATCGCCGCCACCTTCCGCGAAGCCGCCAAGATCGCCAAGGGTCACGGAGAGCGACTCGCCGCAGAAGGAGAAATTTGCTGGGGCGGAATGCATAGCTGGAAACACATGGTGCGATTGCTCGAAGCCGTGGACATGCCGAAGGTCGTCGGCTTCCAGGCCGACATGTCGCACACGTTGCTCTACACGCTCGGTGAAAACGCGCAGGAGCATCGCATCGTGCCCCAGAAATTCCATTGGGAACCGGAGGCGTTTCACGCCGCGATGAAAAAACTAACGGCGGCCCTTCGCCCCTGGACGATCGACTTCCATGTCGCCCAGAACGACGGCAGCGTCTTCGGCTCAGGCGATCACGAGAAGACGGGTCGCCACTGCCTCGCAACCGATCCACGCGGCAAGCTGAACATCCCGCGCGATTCAGGCTACTGGCTGCGCGACGGCGACGGGAAGGTGACGAAGAAGTTCAAACACATCTGCTGGGACGGCTGTATGTTTCCCAACGAGATCATGATGAAACCACAAACGTGGAACGACATCCTCGCGGCCATGATTGAAGTCCGCACCAACCACGGCTGGATCGGGTGAGTCGTTGGAAATAACTTTCTCCGACTTCGCGTCGTCGCGTCTTTGCGCTTAATCCGTCTTTCCCCCTTATGAAACCCCTGAATGTCGGTATGGTCGGCTACGGTCTGATGGGCCGGGCTCATTCGAATGCGTTTCGCCAAGCTAATCAGTTCTTCCCGCTTGAATATCGTCCCGTCCTGAAAGCCGTCTGCGGTCGCGACGGCGCCAAGACCAAAGCCTTCGCGGAAAACTGGGGCTACGAATCCACTGAGACCGACTGGAAAAAACTGATCGAGCGCGACGACATCGATCTGATCGACATCGCGGCGCCGAACAATGTGCACGCCGAGATCGCGATCGCCGCGGCCAAAGCCGGGAAGATGATTCTTTGCGAAAAACCGCTCGCAATGAATCCGACCGAATCGTTGCAGATGGTGAAGGCCGTGGAGAAGGCGAAGGTGCCCAATATGGTCTGGTACAACTACCGCCGCGTACCCGCGGTAACCCTCGCCAAGCAGCTGATCGACGAAGGGAAGCTCGGAAAGATTTTCCACTACCGCGCGAAATTCCTGCAGGACTGGACGATCAACGCCGACGTGCCACAGGGCGGGCCGGGCACATGGCGCCTCGACATTGCTGTCGCCGGCAGTGGCGTGACGGGCGACTTGCTCGCTCATTGCATCGATACCGCGCTCTGGCTCAACGGCCCGATCGAAACCGTGAGCGGCATGACCGAGACGTTCGTCAAAGAGCGCAAGCACGCGCTGACGGGCAAAAAACAGAAAGTCAGTATCGACGATGCGAGCGCGTTTCTCGCGCGCTTTAGCAACGGATCACTCGCAACGTTTGAGGCGACGCGCTACGCCCGCGGCCACAAGGCGCTCTACACGCTCGAGATCAACGGCGAGCACGCCTCACTCGCGTGGGATCTGCACGATCTGCACCGGCTGCAATGGTTCGATCACCGCGATTCGAGCGTCGTGCGGGGCTGGCGCTCGATTCACCTCAGCGACAGCGATCAACCGTACATGAAGCACTGGTGGATTCCCGGCGTGCAGATTGGCTACGAACATTCCTTCACCCACCAAGTCGCGGATTTCCTGAAAGGACTGGAAGACGGAAAACCCGCCGCCCCGAGCTTCCGCGACGGCTTGGCGACCGACTATGTCACCGATGCCGTCTTGAAATCAGCGTCCAGCGGACGCTGGGAAAAGGTTAAAGACTCGTCCGCAGTCGCCCGCTGATTCGCCTCCTTTCTGTCTCAGAGTAGCTCAGTCCTGCGACTGCTCCCCAAAGCTCGGCCGAGCGCGGTTTGCGGAACCTCCGTCAACCCGCGCTCGTCTACCAACCCCATTCGTTTCCCCCCTGTACCTATGAAAACGCTCTCCCATTTTACCTTTCCGTCCGCGCGCGCCGCTCTGCTGCTCGTCGCCGCAACGACCCTGGCGTTCACCGCTCGCGCTCAAGACAACGATTATCGACCCCTCTTCAACGGCAGTGATCTCGCGGGTTGGAAAGGCGACGCCACCTTTTGGTCGGTGCGAGACGGCGCCATCACCGGACAAACCACGGCCGAGCATCCCACCAAAGGAAATACCTTCCTCGTTTGGCAGGGCGGAGACGTGAAAAATTTTGAGCTGCACGCTCAATTCCGGCTCGTGCCCAACAACGACAAGAACTTCGCCAACTCCGGCATCCAGTACCGCAGTCGCGTGGTCGATCCCGCCAATTGGGTCGTCGCCGGGTATCAGGGTGACATGGACGGCGAGGGCAAATACGTCGGCATGCTCTACGAGGAGAAAGGTCGCGGCATCCTCGCGATGCCGGGGCAGCAGGTAAAGATCACCTCGGATACACCGAAACCAAAGATCGAGGTCACCGGCACAACGGCTCCGGCGGCAGAGATCGCCGCGGCCAATCATGGCGGCGATTGGAATGAATATGTGATCATCGCCGAGGGAAATCACATCCGACACTTCATTAATGGTAAGCTCACCGCGGATGTGACGGATCTTGACGAAGCGAACGCGGCCAAGGCTGGCGTGCTCGCTCTGCAACTACACGTCGGACTGCCGATGACCGTCCAGTTCAAAGGCCTTCGACTCAAAACGCTCCGTTAACTCACCCGCGCCGGCCCGGCCGGCTCTCATCTGCGGTCGCGGACGCGCGAGCGCATCGTAACCGCCCTCGTTCGCCTGTCCCCCTGAAACCTCTCATGTTCCACCTGTCGCTTTCCACCCTCCAGCGCTCTGCCGTCATTCTAATTCTTGGAACGACCATGCTCGCTGCGCAAACGCCGGCACCGCCAGAAACGGCAACCCTACCCTCTCTGATCCAGGTCGCGCCCGGCTTCAAGGTGGAGCTGCTTTATACCGTACCGAAGGCAGAACAAGGCTCGTGGGTCAGTCTCGCGGTCGATCCCAAAGGTCGGCTGATCGCCGGTGATCAATACGGCGGCTTGTACCGCGTTAACCTGCCCCCGATCGGGACATCAACGGGCGCGAAGGTGGAAAAGTTGACGGCGAATGTCGGAGGCGCGCACGGGCTGCTCTACGCGTTCGACAGTCTGTACGTGATGGTGAACGACTACGAAATCGATCACAAGGCCCAGAAAGGACTCTGGCGGCTCCGCGATACGAACGGAGACGATCAGTTCGACGAGACGACTTTCCTGCGCGAGATGAAAGGCGGCGGCGAACATGGACCGCACGCGCTTGTGCTTAGCCCCGATGGCAAATCGATCTATTTCGCGAACGGCAATCATACGGACCTGCCCACCAACTGGGAAAAATCCCGCATGGTCGCGTGGGGTGAAGATCATCTTTTGCCGCGCATGTGGGACGCGCGCGGTCACGCCAAGGACAAGTACGCACCCGGTGGATATATCGGCCGGACCGACCCGGACGGCAAACAGGTGGAACTGTTCAGCATCGGGTTCCGCAACCAATTCGACATCGCGTTCGATCAGAACGGCGAACTCTTCACCTATGATTCCGACATGGAGTGGGATCAGGGGACGCCGTGGTACCTGCCCACGAGAATCAATCACGCGGTTGACGGGGGTGACTTTGGCTGGCGCAGCGGCGCGGGTCGCTGGCCGGCGTATTACGCCGACAGCCTGCCGTCGGTGATCGACATCGGACCCGGTTCACCGACAGGAACGGTCTTTGGCACCGGAGCGAAGTTTCCCGCGAAGTTCCAACATGCGCTCTTCGCTTCCGATTGGACGTATGGAACGATGTACGCGATTCACCTGATTCCGAATGGTGCGACCTTCCGCGCCGAGAAGCAGGAGTTTGTATCCGGAAAACCGTTGCCACTAACGGATGTGATCATCAACCCGCACGACGGCGCGATGTACTTCGCCGTGGGCGGCCGCAAAACCCAATCCGCGCTGTACCGCGTTACTTACGTTGGGTCGGTTTCGACCGCGCCCGCGCCGCTGCCTGCGCCCACCGCCGAAGCCAGGCTCCGTCGCTCACTCGAGGAATTGCACCAGGATGGACTTGGGGCGGAAGCGATCGACAAGGCCTGGCCGCATCTCGCGAGCCAGGACCGCTTCATTCGTTTCGCCGCCCGGGTCGCAATCGAGAAACAACCGCCCGCACGCTGGGCCGAGCGCGCACTGAACGAGCGTCAGCCACAAGCCTCAATCGAGGCGGTGATCGCGCTCGCGCGCGTGGGCGACAAATCGCTTCAGCCGCGGTTGATCGAGGCGTTGACTCGTCTGGACCATAAGCGACTCGATCCTGCGTTACAGCTGCCCCTGTTGCGGGCGTGGCAACTGGTGTTCACCCGCATGGGACCACCACCTCCTGACGTTGCAGCCCGGGTTGCGGCTCTGCTCGATCCTCTCTTTCCGCAAGGCGACCCGTTCGCGAATCGCGAACTCGTCTCGCTGCTCATCTTTCTCAACTCGCCGACCGTCGTCGGCAAAACGATTCCCCTGCTGAGCGTGTCTGAACCTGCGATCGTCAATCCCGAAGAGATCGGCGGAGCGCAATTGATCGCCCGGAATACCGGATACGGCAGCGTCGTCCAAAACGTGGGCAGCAGTCGGCCCGATCGTCAGCAAATTGCGTACGCCTATGCGCTTCGCAACGCGGTGACGGGCTGGACGCCTGATCTTCGACTCGCGTACTTCTCATGGTTCACGCGCACGCGCGGATGGAAAGGGGGAGCGAGCTTTGAAGGATTCCTGCACAATATCAGGGATGAAGCGCTGGCGCACGTTTCCGATCCGGCAGAGCGAGCTGCGTTGGCGAGCTTGTCCCAACCTCCCGCGCCGACATTTGCGTCGACTGCGGTGACGCCGAAAGGACCCGGCCGGTCTTACACGGTGAAGGACGCGTCGGCGCTGATGCCGGCCAAGTTAGCGGGTCGCGACTTCAAGCGCGGAAAAGAAATGTTCACTGCCGCCGCGTGTGCGATTTGTCACCGCATCACCGGTGAAGGCGGAGGCGTCGGCCCGGATCTAAGTGGAGCCGGCAGTCGCTACAGCATCCACGATCTCCTGGAGAACATCATCGAGCCCTCGCTGGTGATCAGCGATCAATATGGAACTGAGCAGATCGATCTGGAGGACGGCACCACGGTGGTGGGACGCGCGGTCGGCGAGGAGAATGGCGACCTGTTGCTGATGTCGAATCCGTTCATGCCGGATGAAAAATCGCACGTGAAGCTGTCGGCAATCAAAGCGAGGAAGCCGTACAAAGTTTCCATGATGCCGCCGGGTCTGATCAATCCGCTGAATCCCGACGAACTGCAGGATCTGTTAGCGTATATCCTGGCCGGCGGAAACGCGGAGAGTCCGATGTTTAAGCGGTAACGCTTTCGGCACGCGTGGGTCGGAGCGCGGGTTGGCGCTTCGACTCCTGGGGTCCGAACCGATCTCGTTGGGGTTGGTAAACCACCGGAGCGCGCGCAAGCGCGCTGGCCTACCTTTGCGATCCGCGTAGGTTCGCGCACGTGGGTTCGGTGGTGGGTTCGTCCACGTAGGTCAGCGCGCTTGCGCGCGCTCCGACGCCTTTTCCCCATGTTAACCATATAGTTTCTCGCTGAACGTTCTCATCTGAGCGCGCTCAAGCGCGCTGACCTAAGGGAGCCATCCAGGAAAGGGTCGATGGTGGTTGAGTGTTGGATTAAACCAGCTTGCCACCGTCCGGTCTGTCCAGAAGTGAGGGTACGGCTCGGTGCTGGCGACGAGGCCGGCCGCGTATGGATTGATATAAAGGTAGCGGACTACGTCTTCAAGTGGGTCCGTAGATCGGAGCCGATGCTCAAAGTAATTTCCCTGCCACCTGAGCCCAGCAGTCGACAGTGTGAGTCGGGTGCCAAATTTCGCTCGTGCGACAACCTGTCCAATCGTGCGCTCACCCGAAAGCGTGAATAAAACATGCAGGTGATCAGGCATGATCACCGCGGCATGCGTGATCATGATGTTTTCACGGTCCATAGATGCGAGTTGCTCTTTCAGTTCCGTCGCGACCGTCGATTCGTTGAGTCCTTGCCGCCGTGCGTGCGTGCAAACCGTGACGAAGTATCTCGCCCCTCGAATGGAAACTCGCCCGCCACGAAGGGCCTCATAGCCCGCTTCATTCCGCATGGAAACCGTGATGATCCAGAGCAAGGAGTTGGGACAAGCCGGGAATCTACGTCATTTCACGGCTGCCTCGAGCGTGATTGGTGGCGTTGCAAGCCGGTGAAACAAACTATGCGGTTTTGTGCGGGTTTGGAGATCTGGTGTCCCGGAGCGCGCGCAAGCGCGCTGGCCTACATCCGAAAATGAGCGTCAGCAGCGCCGTATCAAAACTTCCACGTCGCGCCGGCGTAGGCGCCGATACCCAACGCCGGATAGCCGTTCACTTCCTCGTAGCGCTCATCCAGTAGATTCTCCACGCGGACTTTGAGCGTGAGCCGGTCATTCACGGCCCATGCGGCGTAGAGCCGCACCACCGAGTAATCTTCCGCCTCGATCGTCGCAAAGGTCGATGCATCGACATCGCGGCGATCCGCCACGACCACCACTCCCGCACCCGCACTGACTCCACCAGCGAATTGGTGCCAGACGTCAGCCGTGACCGAGTGCCGCGGACGGCGGAGCAGCCGCGTCTTTTGGGTGAGATTGTCCGCTTCCAGGTACGTGTAGGCGATTCTCGCCTCAACCACCCCAGCCCAGCTCGATTGCGCCGTCAGTTCGAGGCCGCGTGTCTTCGCGTCCTCCACGTTGATCACCGTCCCGGGAAACGCCGAGAAGTCGAAAGTGATCAGGTCCCGATACCTGGTTTCAAACCACGTCGCGCTGAGCGTGCCGCGTTTTTGCGGGAGATAGTAGTCCACGCCTGCATCCCAACCATGCGCCTTCTCCGGACGCAGATGGGGATTGCCCACATAAAACGCACTGGTGCCGTATAAATCGAGGAAGCTCGGAGAACGAAACGCCGAGCTGATGCTCGCCCGAAATTTCAACCTGTTCTCAGCGACGAGCCACGCAGCCGTCCCGCGTCCCGTCGTCGCACGACCAAACGTATCATAATCGTCACTGCGCAATCCCGCCGTCAGGTACAACTGATCGACCGGCGAGAACTCGTCCTGCGCAAAGAACGCGAGCAAGGTCTGCTTCTTGTTGATGTCGCCGAAGCCGGTATTGCGGGTGTGATTCGCTTCCGCTGTCAGTCCGGCGATCAATCGGTGCCGCTCCAGTCCGGTGAATGTATTTTGCCAATCGAATACGCCGCGCCGATTGCGCACGAGGGTCGTTTGGGTTGGGGCTCCGGTGCGTGGGCTGGTTGCAACAAACCGACGATCTTGTCCGCCGAGCACCGCATGCGACGTCCAGCCCGGTGAGAACGTCGTGTCCGCAAATGCCGTCGCGAGGACGTTGTCCTCGACCTCGTGATTGTCGGGGTCGTTCGTGTAGCGATCTCCCGGATCAGCGTAGTTGCCATGAAACCAGCGCAACGTGCCACCGATTGCGGTGCGCTCATTGAACGTGCGGTCGAGGCGCAACGCCACGTTCGCCCGATCGAACGAGTTGTTCGCCCGCTCATTGTCCGTGTGGCCGCCGATCGCCGAGAAGTTGTAGCTGGTTCGACCGCGTTCGCCCTGCGCCGCCAGTGAGGCTTGAACCGTTCCGAATGAACCGCCTTCCAATCCAATGCTCGCAGCGGCGGGTCCGGTGCCTCGTTGCGCCCGCAATGAAATCACTCCGCCAACGGCTTCACCGCCATAGAGCGTGCTTTGCGGACCATGGGCAACCTCGAGATTATCGCAGGCCGCTACACAGCCGCCGCCCAGAAAAACCTGGTAGTCCGTGTTCGGGTCGTTGAATCGCAATCCGTCGACGAGGAAGAGCGTTTGATTCGAGTTCGATCCCCGCAGAAACAGGGAGGTCACTGAACCAGCCGCGCCCGAAGCCGAACGAGGCGCGCCCGCCACACCGCCCAAGGCTTGGGCGAGCGACGTGATCTGGCGCCGCTCGAAATCTGCCGCCGAGAGGAAATCCACCGCAGTTCCAAGGGTGCGCGGGGCAGCCGGAGTCCGCGTGGCGGTCGTGATCAGCGGTTCAAGTACGTCGGGCGGGGCGTTCTCCGCACGTGCGCCGGTCGTGGCCGCAAGTGCAGCGATGAGAAAAAGCCAGCTCGAGCAACGAGCCAGGGGAGGAAGGGTCATGGAGGTCTGCTTTCGATTTAGGCGAGAGCAGACGGCCATCCGTTTCCGAATGGTGACTACCCTCACGCTTCATTTTGCGATGAAGATTTCGCGAGCGACGTGCGCAAAAGTAACCACGTCGAGCGGGTGAGTGCCCAAGGACGAATGTTCGGACTCCGCATGTGATGCCGGCAGAAGCCGGCGCCCTCCCCCCTCGCCTTCACCGGACCGAGCTCCGATTGACTTTCCCGGGCGTTCGCCGCCCGGCGTGGGTTTGGATTGATGCGTTACCGCAGCGCAACTGTGGCCGAATTTCACGGCCTTCCTCGTTACCTTAAGCGTGATGTAAAGAACGCGAACACTGCAGGTTCGAACGCCATGACTTGCAATCGCGTTTAATGGCAATCGCACGCCAAACCGACTATCCGGGCGCTAAAACGTGTCGATAAGAACGATGCATCAACGTATGCGCAAGAAAAGATATGTTCTCTTGCCAAGCTCGGTGTGTCATCTACGTTCAAACCGATTTCTTCCGCGCCATGACGTCTTCCCTTTCACCCACTGGTCACTTCTCGGAACTGGCTGCCAACGCGGCTGAAACAACCGTGGCCCTCGAAAAGCTGTTCGCTGAGCGGATCGTCATACTCGACGGCGCCATGGGTTCGATGATTCAGACCTACGGTTTGGAAGAGAGCGACTTTCGCGGAGAACGTTTCAAGACCTTCTCGCGCGATCTCAAGGGTAACAACGACCTGCTTTCGTTAACAAAGCCCGAGGTCATCGAGGAGATCCATAGCCAGTACTTCGCGGCCGGAGCGGACCTCGTTGAGACGAACACGTTCAGCTCCACCAGCATCGGCCAGTCGGATTACGGACTCGAATCGATCATCACTGACCTCAATCACGCGGCCGCGGCCGTCGCGAAACGAGCCGCCAAGCGCGCCGAAGCGCTGACCCCCGGACGCCGCTGCTTTGTGGCGGGCGCGATCGGGCCTCTGAATCGCACCCTTTCAATGTCGCCCGACGTGAACCGTCCGGATTACCGCGCCGTGACGTGGGATCAGGTGGTTGACGCATACACCGAGCAGATTCGTGCGCTACTCGATGGTGGCGTCGATGCGCTGCTGGTCGAAACGATCTTTGATACGCTCAACTCGAAAGCGGCGTTGTTCGCCATCGAGACGGTGTTCGAGGAGCGCGGATATCGCGTTCCGGTGATGATCTCCGTCACGATCACTGACGCATCCGGTCGCACGCTCTCAGGTCAGACGATCGGCGCGTTTTATAATTCGGTCCGGCACTCGAAGCCGTTTTCTGTTGGGATCAACTGCGCGCTGGGTGGCCGGGCAATGCGGCCGTATGTCGAGGAACTCGCCTCCATCGCGGAGTGCCCGGTCACGTGTTATCCCAACGCCGGATTACCCAACGCATTTGGCGGCTACGATGAGACACCCGACGACATGGCTTCGGTGCTTTCTGAATTCGCGGCCAGCGGCTTCATCAATCTGGTAGGCGGATGCTGCGGTTCCACTCCGGCGCATATCGCCGCGATTGCCAAATCGGTGAAGGGCAAGGCGCCGCGTCAGCTTCCCGCTCGTGATCACAAAATGCAGCTGAGCGGACTGGAGACGCTGGTCATCGGCTGATGTCCGGTTGCATTTGCAGGCCTGTCCGCTCGCGGACGCTCCGTTCGCTTCCGCGACTCCATCGCCGTATCCGTGATCAACAGGTAGGGCGAACCCTCCGGGTGAGCCGCGCTCGAAGACGGCTCGGCGGGGACGCCTCGCCCTACCGTTTCACTGCCTCGTCGGGCCGAAGTTCGCTTGCCATCGGAGCGCGCGCAAGCGCGCTGCCTACGAGAAAATTCATGATCGTGCCGGAATACTCGCCGGTATCGTCTGTAGGCTGAGCCCCCCTTTTCCTGTGTCCACGTCCGCGCCCTCTTCCGCCTCGTCCTTTCTCGTCATCGGCGAACGTACCAACATCACCGGTTCGCCGAAATTCGCGAAGGCGTTGAAGGCCGGTGACTGGGACGCGTGTCTGGCGATTGCGAAGCAACAGGTCGAAAGCGGTGCCAACGTCATCGACATCAATGTCGACGAGGCGCTGATCGACGGTGAAGCAACGATGGTCAAGTTGCTTAACCTCATCGCCGCGGAACCGGACATCTCGCGCGTGCCCGTAATGTTGGACTCGTCGAAGTGGACCGTCCTGGAAGCCGGCCTGAAATGCATTCAGGGCAAAGGCATCGTGAACTCCATCTCGCTGAAGGATGGTGAAGCCGAGTTCCTGCGTCGGTCAAAATTGCTCATGCGTTACGGCGCGGCCGCGGTGGTGATGGCCTTCGACGAGCAGGGTCAGGCCGCCACGCGCGACGAGAAAGTCAGAATCTGCACCCGAGCGTACCGCCTGCTCGTGGATCAGATTGGTTTCCCCGCCGAGGATATCATTTTTGATCCGAACATCCTGACGGTCGCGACCGGCATCGAGGAGCACAACAACTACGCCGTCGATTTCTTCGAAGCGACGAAGATCATCAAGGGCACCCTTCTGCACGCCAAGGTTTCCGGGGGCGTATCCAATGTTTCGTTCTCGTTTCGCGGCAATAATCCCGTTCGGGAAGCGATTCACACCGTCTTCCTCTATCATGCGATCAAGGCCGGGCTCGACATGGCGATCGTCAACGCCGGCATGCTCGGGGTCTACGAGGAGATACCCAAGGACCTCCGTGATCTCGTCGAAGACGTGATTCTCAATCGTCGATCCGACTCGACGGAGCGTCTCGTGAAATTCGCGGACGATCTCAAGGCCCAGCAGGGGGGCGCCTCGAAGACGGAGTTGAAAGAGGACCTCGCATGGCGCACCGCGCCGGTGGAGTCGCGCCTCTCGCACGCGCTGGTCAAAGGCATCGATCAGTTTATCGAGGCCGACACCGAGGAAGCGCGCGCCAACACCGCGAAATATCCGCGGCCGCTCAACATCATCGAAGGCCCGCTGATGGACGGCATGCGGGTCGTCGGCGATCTCTTTGGCGCCGGGAAAATGTTTTTGCCCCAAGTAGTGAAGTCGGCCCGCGTGATGAAAAAATCCGTGGCCTACCTGACGCCTTTCATGGAAGAGGAAAAGCGGCAGCTGGTCGCCGGCGGCGGCACGGCTCGGCCGAATGGAAAATTTCTGATCGCGACCGTCAAAGGCGACGTCCACGACATCGGCAAAAACATCGTCGGCGTCGTTCTCGCGTGTAACAACTATGAGGTCATCGATCTCGGTGTCATGGTGGCGTGCGACAAGATTCTGGCTACGGCCAAGGAAAAGAACGTGGACGTGATCGGTTTGTCGGGACTGATCACCCCTTCGCTGGACGAGATGGTTCACGTGGCGAAAGAGATGAAACGCCAGGGCTTCACCGTGCCGCTGCTCATTGGCGGCGCCACGACGAGCCCGGCGCACACGGCGGTCAAAGTCGCGCCGGAATATGCGCATGGCGTGGTGCACGTGCTGGATGCCTCGCGCGTCGTGAACGTCGTGAGTGCACTCCTCTCGCCCGAGCAGAAACCGGCGTTTCTCGCTGACGTGTTGGCCAGGCAGGATCGTTCGCGCGCTGAGTTTGCCGACCGCCGCAATAAACGGCCGCTGCTTTCATTGGCCACCGCTCGCGCGCGCCGACAGACCTTCGACTGGACGAGCATCGATATTCCGCGTCCGGAGTTTCTGGGCACCCGCGTATTCGATCCTGTCCCACTGAACGAGATCATTGAATTCATCGACTGGGGGCCGTTTTTTTCGGCGTGGGAACTTCACGGCCGATTCCCGGATATTTTGAGCGACGCCGTCGTTGGTGTCGAAGCAACGAAGCTCCACGCTGATGCGCTCAAGCTGCTGGAACGGATCGTGGCAGAAAAACGTTACGTCGCGAAAGCGGTGATCGGGTTCTGGCCGTGCAATGCGGTCGGTGATGATATCGAGATTTATGCTGACGAACGTCGCAGCGGTGTGCTCACCACCTTTCACATGCTGCGGCAGCAGCTCGAGAAACCAGCTGACCAGTTCAACCACGCGCTGTCTGATTTCGTGGCGCCGAAAGAGAGCGGCCGAATCGACTACATGGGCGGATTCGCCGTGACCGCGGGGCATGGCGTTGAATCGCTCGCCGCGGAATTTCGGGCGGTGCATGATGATTATTCTGCGATCATGGCCCAAGCCTTGGGAGATCGACTGGCGGAGGCGCTGGCCGAGCTGATGCACAAGCGCGTGCGCGATCTCTGTGGTTATGGGCGCAACGAGAATCTCTCGATGGCCGAAATCATCCGCGAGAAATACCGCGGCATCCGACCAGCACCGGGATATCCGGCGTGCCCTGATCACACGGAGAAACCGATTCTCTTCCGTCTGCTCGATGCCGAGGCGACAACTGGAATTTCGCTCACCGAAAGCTGCGCGATGTCACCGGCGAGCAGTGTGAGTGGGTGGTACTTCAATCACGCGGACTCGAAATATTTCGGCGTGGGTAAGATCGGTCGCGACCAGATCGAAGACTACGCGAAGCGGAAAAGGTTCAGCGTCGCCGAGACCGAAAAGTGGCTCGGGCCGTACATCGACTACGATCCCTCGTAGCGTTCGGAAGCACGTAGGCTGGCCGCTCGCGGACGCTCCGGAGCTGGTGCAATTTTGTTGATGAAGCGTAACGCGCGTCTCTCGGAGCGCGCGCGAGCGCGCTGCCTACGCTCGGACGTCGGTCATTTCATCAGCGCCTGGTACATGAGTACCTTGAAGCGTTGATTCAGATCCTGATTTCCGGCGGGGCGAAGCTGCGTCATGATGAATGCGACGATCCGCTCCTTGGGGTCGACGAGGTACTGGGGAAAATAGGCGCTGCCCCAGCCAAACGCACCCAGCGTACCGAGCTCACCATAATAACCGACGTCCTCCATCACCCAGAAGCCCAAGCCGAACGCGCCGGTTTGCTCGGTATATTTTTTTCCTGTGTGATTGCTTCGCATCAGCTCGACGGTTTTCGGCGCGAGCAGACGCACGCCGTCAAGCTCGCCGCCGTTGAGCAGCATTTGTAAGAGTCGGGCGTAATCAGCGGTGGTCGACAGCAGACCGGCACCGCCAGAGAAACACTTTCGCGGGCCCGTCACGTAATCGCCCTGATCACTACGGGTCAGCTGGTCATGTTCGAGCCCGTACACGGTGGCGAGGCGCGAAGCTTTCTCGGGTGGGAGGAAGAAGGCCGTGTCCGTCATTTTCAGCGGACGATAAATCCTTTCCTCGAAGAACCGGTCGAGTGGCATGCCGGATACAATCTCGACCAATCGGCCCAGCACATCCGTCGAATAACCATATTGAAACTGCTCACCCGGATGGGCGTGCAGCGGCAATGTCGCCAATCGATCGATCGCAGTGGCAAGGTCCTCGTTTTTGTCGGCGAAGTACCAGCCGCTAAAGCCCGCTGCCTTGTAGCGGTCCGCCGCGAGCCCATCCCCGTACGTCAAACCGGCGGTGTGCGTGAGCAGGTCTCGAATCTGGATCGGCCGTTTCGCCGGCACCGTGATATACTTGGTGGCAGCGGGAGCACCTGCCGGGGGCGGCACGGCGACGACCGATTTTTCAAATGCCGGGATAAACTTGCTGATCGGATCGTGCAGCATGAAGCGGCCTTCCTCATACAGCATCATCACCGCGATGCTCGTGACGGCTTTGCTCATTGAGGCGATGCGGAAGATCGCGTCCGTGGCCATCGGTTTGCCGGATTCGAGGTCTTGCAAACCGTAAGCGCGAAACCGGACCGGCTCACCATCACGGGCCACATACGCCACCACACCCGCAATACGGTGTTGATCGATCTGCTCCTGGATCGCGCGATCAAAGCGGGCCATTCGTTCCGCGGAGAAACCGTGAGTTTCCGGCGAACTTTCCGTAACGCCGAGGGCCATCGGGGCAGTCAGCAGCAGACCGAGGGTAATCAGCAGGCTTAAAGCGTGAGAACGAAGAGGGGTTGAGTTCATCTTCACCATTGATCGGCGAGTGAGCGGAGCAGCGCAACGTCGACTCACCGAATCGTCGCGCGCGGTCACGCTTGGTGAGGTTGCATCGCCGCGAGCGAAGCCCCGCCCCCCGTTGCACTCGCGTTCGCATCCAACGCGTACGTGCGTACCGTCTCACGCAACGCTCACCCGCTCATCCAGGAGCAGAGCTTGCACCCGCCAGACGATCGCGGGGCCACCCATTGGCGTTTTCACGCAAGCGTTGGAGCGAGTCAGAAGATTTCGTTGAAGAACACATCGTGAGCCGTCGCGCTGAATGGGGCACCTTCGCTTCGCGCGCTGCTCGCCGTGCATTAGTCCGACGAATGTCGGACGGTCACACATCTGTCGCGTGCTCACTGAAAACGGAGCAATCTTGATTGACGGGCCACGACCCTGCGGCCTGCTTCCGCAACCGCGGCATGCTCTTCAACTCACTGACGTTCGTCGTATTCTTCGCGGTGGTACTTGCGTTGTATTGGAGTTTGCGGGGATGGAATGCCCGGAAGAATGTGCTGCTCGTCGCGAGCTACCTCTTCTACGGCGCCTGGAATCCTCCGTTTGCGCTGCTGCTCTTCGCCACCAGCGCGCTGGATTTTTACCTCGGAGCTCGCATTGCAGCAGCCGTTACACCGCAGCGCCGCCGCCTGTGGATGATCACGAGCGTCACTGTCAACCTGAGCATGCTCGGGTTTTTCAAGTACGGAAACTTCCTGCTGCTGAACTTCCAGTGGTTGCTCGCCCGGGCCGGCGTGTCGTATCAGCCGCCGCATCTCGATATTCTTCTGCCGATCGGGATCTCGTTCTACACGTTTCATTCTCTTTCCTACACCCTCGACGTTTACCGTGGGGCAACGCAGCCGACGCGTTCACTACGCGACTTCGTGCTGGCCGTGTCGTTCTTCCCGCAATTGGTCGCTGGCCCGATCGTGCGGGCGGCTGATTTTCTGCCGCAATGCGACGCTCCGCCCGTCCCGCGAAAGGGCCGGTTCTACTGGGGCTTGCTGCTGATGACGCTGGGGATTTTCGAAAAAGTAGTCCTCGCTGACGCACTGCTCTCGAGCTCAGCGGACACGGTCTTCACGTATGGTGGACCGCTCCAATCGCTCGATGCCTGGACGGGGGCACTCGCCTTCGCCGGCCAGATCTTTTTCGATTTTGCCGGGTACTCGATCTGCGCCATTGGCGCAGCGCTTTGTCTCGGATTTAATCTCAAGGACAACTTCCGCTTCCCTTACGCATCGGTGGGATTTTCCGATTTTTGGCGGCGCTGGCACATCTCACTTTCCACCTTCCTGCGCGACTACCTGTACATTCCGCTCGGCGGAAACCGCGCCGGAGCTGCGCGGGCCGCGATCAATCTAATCATCGTCATGTTCATCGGCGGTCTGTGGCACGGCGCGGCATGGACGTTCGTCGTGTGGGGACTCATTCACGGACTCGGTTTGGTGATCGAGCTGGTGTTGAAAAAGATCTTCAAGAACGCGACGTGGACGGACACGGTCGGCGCCAAGATCCTTCT
The DNA here is from genome assembly GCA_039928945.1 of Opitutus sp. Lineage (GTDB taxonomy): Bacteria > Verrucomicrobiota > Verrucomicrobiia > Opitutales > Opitutaceae > Opitutus. Next base: position 157,823 of record JBDSSD010000042.1, read on the forward strand.
TGGCTTGGTGACGTATGCGGCGGTTTGTCTGGCGTGGGTGTTCTTCCGCGCCGCTGATTTTGCCACGGCCTCGCGCCTGCTCCAAGCCATGCTAGGAACGAGCCATGGCGGCGACGCAATCCTTACCACCCGCGAGATTTTGCAGGTGGCGATTGTGACCCTCTGCCTGCTCGTCGTGCATTGGCGATTGCGCGACAGCTCGATCGAAGCGGCGGTGACGCGTCTCCCACGCTGGGTCGTGACGACGGTATGGAGCACGATGGTCTGTGCGATTATCTTAACTCAAGGAAACGGCAGTGCCTTCATCTACTTCCAATTTTGAGCGTGAAATCCCTGACCTGCCCTGGCGCGGCATGGTCATTGCGGTTCTGGTCATTTCGACCCTCGCGGGGGTCGCTTGGGAAATGCGCGCCCGGTCGCGCGGTTATCGGCCGACGCTGAATGATACGGCCGACCTGTGGGCCCAGGAGCGAGCCAAGGTGAAGACCGACTCGATTGTTATCGTGGGAGATTCACGACCGTTATTCGACTTGGACCTGGACGCGCTCGAAGCCGGCTTGGGAAGTCGCCCGCTGCAACTCGCGATTCCCGGCAGCTGTGCGTACCCGATTTTGGCCGATCTCGCCGCCGACACAACGTTCTCGGGCACCGTCATCTGCAGCATTGTACCCGGAATGTGGATGGTACCGGCTGGACCGCTGCTCGAACATTCGGAGCTCGCGCTGAAACGATTCCACAACTGGACCCTGGCACAACGCACCGGACATTTCCTGGGAATGTTGTTGGAAGAGCGGGTCGCGTTCCTGAAGCAGGAAGACCTGACGCTGCCCATCCTGCTGCAGCAAGTATCCATTCCGAACCGACCCGGCGCGCTCGTCCCCCCGCAGATGCCGCCGTATTTTCAGGAGCTCGATCGGGACCGACGCTGTCGCATGGCGGACGCCTGTGCTCGGCCGGGTCCGCTTCAAACCCGGGTTCGAGAGGGATGGCCGCCGCTGTTCACGCCACCACCGCCGCCAACGTTCATCCCACCTGAAGCGTTCCAAGCCGCGATGGGTCAAGCGGCCGAAGCCCGTTTCAAAAACACGGCCGAAGCGGTGGGCAAGATTCGCGCTCGAGGCGGAAAGGTCGTCTTTGTTCGCTTCCCCATAAGTGGCCCGTTGCGGGAAATGGAAGACCGCGGCACGCCACGGGTCGGAATCTGGAATCGAATCATGACGGAGACGGCCGCGCCCAACATCTACTTCGAAGACCATCCCGAGCTGTCGAGTTTCGAGTGTCCCGAGTGGTCCCACCTATCCGCGCCTGACTCGGTGGAATTCACCAAACGTCTCGTCCCGCACCTGAAGGTAGCGCTGGCGAAATAATCCCTCGGCGACGGCCGACGCGCGTTCCCAGCCAACGACCGAACCGCTTGATTCTGGATGTCCGGTCGTCGACCAACAACCGACGAGTGACCGTGATGCGGAGAAGCGGGCTTCGACAGTGGCGGCCCAGGCAGATTGTCTTTGATCGCGCGCCGTGGCCGTTCGATCCGGAGGCATGCACGAAGTCCCTACTCCACATCGAGATTCAACTGCCGACACGAGCGGGATCTGTTCCGATTCCCCATCCGTGGTCATCCGCAAAATCCGGGGTGGTATTGAAGATTTGGATTTCGTCGATATTTCATCGTAGGCTGGCCCGCGTGGGCGAGCTCCGGATCCCGCTCTTCCCAGAGCGGGCCACATGGGACCACGATATTAAAAACGCGCCTGACTAACTCGTGGGGAACGGATTTCGCTCCTTGAATCCGCGTTGATGCCAGTACGGATAAATGGGGAGTACGGCACTCGCCGTATCCAGCTTCGCCACTTGAGCAGCACTCAAGTTCCAGCCCACGGCCCCTAAATTCTGCCGTAGCTGTTCTTCATTTCTCGCGCCAATCACCACGGTTGAAATCGACGGCCGCTGGAGCAGCCAGTTGAGCGCGATCTGTGGGACCGTTCGACCGGTTTCTTTCGCGACCTCATCAATCGCGTCGACGACCCGGAACAGGTATTCCTCGTCGACCGGCGGTCCGGCCTCGACCGTACGCGGGTCGCTGAGACGCGTCACTTCTGGCCGCGCCTGACCGCGTCGATATTTTCCGGTGAGTCGACCCCAGCCGAGCGGACTCCACACCACGGCACCCACTTTTTGATCCAGCGCGAGCGGCATCAGCTCCCATTCATAATGGCGACCGACGAGCGAGTAGTGGGCTTGATGGGCCACGTACCGTTACAGACTGCGCCGGATATCGTTCAGCCCAAACAGCACCACGAGCACGTTCGGCTGATGCGGCTGCACGTCCCACGCACATCGCCGCAGCGCATCCGCGACCGTGTCTCCGGCCACCCCACAGTTCAAAAACGTGATGCGCCGGTCGGGAAACCGCGTCAGATAGTAGCTCTGCACGTAGCTGTGATACTGTCCCGAATACGTGAGGCTATCGCCGAGAAAACAGACCACGTCGCCATCCTCAAACATGCGTGGGCCACGTGGCAGCAGATCGATCCCGCGCCGGAAGCGACCTGCGAGCCACAAGCCTGCGAGTGAAGCCGCACCTGCGACCACGAGTGATTTCAGTTGGTTCGTGAAGGATAGTCGCGGCGCAATATAGCCGTCCCTCCTCCGTCCAACAACGTGAGCTGGGCATGAGGTTTACCCCGAGACGGACCCATGCCTCTGCCACTCAAAATCTTCTTTCGTGTAAAGGTACCTGGGCCAACCGCACGCCTGTCATCACCGCTTGCAGGACTCCACCGAGCCCGCACGCTTCTTCACCATGCGAACGTTCATTCTGGTGGCGGCATTAACCTTCGGCGCGAGCGCCTTCGTGCGCGCGGCGGATGGACCAAGCGCTGGTTCGGAAAATCCCTTGCTTCAGCGGAGTTCTCTTCCGCTGGAATACCCGCCGTTCGATCGCATCAAGAACGAACACTTTCTCCCCGCCTTCGAGCAAGGGATGTCTGCAAACCTGAACGAAGTGCAGTCGATCGCCGATAACCCCGTCGCAGCCACCTTCGAGAACACCGTGATCGCGCTGGAGAAATCCGGTGAATTACTCGATCGGACGAGAGTCACGTTTTCGAACCTCAACGCCACGTTCACCAATCCGGAGTTGCAGGAAATTCAGCGGACGCTCGCACCGCGGCTGGCTGCGCACACGGATGCAATCCTGCTCAACGCAAAACTGTTCGCGCGTGTCGAAGCGTTGTATCGCGATCGCGAACGGCTCGGCCTCGATGCCGAAGCCCAGCGGCTGCTCTGGCGTTACCACACCGATTTTGTGCGCGCGGGCGCGCGGCTCACTGAGCCCGAAAAGGTGACGCTGCGCGGGCTGAATGAGGAACTCGCCTCGCTCCAAACGACCTTCAGCCAGAACGTGCTGAAAGAGCGGGATGCCTCGTCGGTCCTGTTCGATTCGCGCGATGATTTGGCGGGCATAAGCGAGGCCCAGATTTCGGCGGCCGCCTCAGCCGCCAAGTCAGCGGGCCAGGAAGGAAAGTTCCTGCTCAAGCTGCAGAATACAACGGGCCAGGCGCCGTTGACCGATCTGACGCATCGAGCCGCCCGGCTCCGCATTATGGAGGCGTCACTCGCACGCGGCAGTCGTGGGGGTGAGTTCGACAACCGCCCCATCGTTTCCGCGATTGCATCCAAGCGCGCCCAGCGCGCAGCGCTCCTCGGATATCCCAACCACGCCACCTACCAGCTGGAAGAACAGACCATTGGCACTGTCGCGCAGTTGAATCAGCTGCTGGCACAGCTGGCTCCGCCCGCGGTCGCGAATGCTCGACGCGAGGCCGCTGACATGCAGGCCATCGTGGATCGCGAACAGGGTGGTTTCCAACTCGCTGCGGCCGACTGGCAATTCTATGCGGAGAAAGTTCGACATGCCCGGTACGATTTTGATCAAGCGCAACTCCGCCCCTACTACGAACTGAACCATGTGTTGATCGACGGCGTGTTCTTCGCCGCGGGAAAGCTCTATGGAATCACCTTCCAGGAGCGGCACGATCTACCCGTGTACGAGCCATCGGTTCGCGTGTTCAACGTGTTTGACGTCGATGGGTCGCAGCTCGCGCTGTTTCTTTTCGACCCGTACTCGCGAGCGAACAAAAACGGCGGCGCGTGGGCCAACGCGTATGTCCAGCAGAACGCGTTGCGTGGAACGAAGCCGGTCATTGCCAATCATCTGAACATCCCGCCACCGCCAGCCGGAGAACCGACTTTACTCACGCACGACGAGGTCCGAACTGCGTTTCACGAGTTTGGCCACGCGTTGCACGGTATGTTTTCGCACGTGAGCTACCCGCGCTTTTCAGGCACGACCGTACCGCGGGATTTTGTCGAGTACCCGTCACAGGTGAATGAAATGTGGCGGATCTGGCCCGAGGTGCTGCGGAACTACGCCCGCCACTACAAAACCGGCGAGATCATTCCGGCAGAACTCCTGGCTAAAGTGGAAGCCGCGTCAAAATTCAACCAAGGGCACAAGACGACGGAGTACCTCGCAGCCACGTTGCTGGATCAGGCCTATCATCAGATTGGAGCGGCCGACGTGCCACCGCCCGATGGAGTCCTCGCGTTTGAAGCGGCCGCGCTGCACCGCTACGGCGTCGACCTGCCAGCCGTTCCGCCGCGCTATCGCAGTACTTATTTTTCCCATACCTTTGCCGGCGGCTATTCGGCTGGTTACTATTCGTACATCTGGTCCGAGGTGCTCGACGCCGATAGCGTCGAATGGATGAAGGCGCATGGTGGACTGCGGCGCGAGAATGGCGATCACTTCAGGAAAACGCTGTTGTCGCGCGGCGGAAGCAAAGACGCACTTGAACTGTTTCGCGATTTCACCGGCGGAAATCCGGACGTGCATCCGCTGCTCGTCCGCCGAGGTCTGGATCAGCCCCCACCCACTCCCTGATCGACCAGCTCGCGGCTCACGCGCGCGCGGTGGCGGGCACACTCGCAGCCCGACCGTGCAACAGGGTGCGCGTGTTCCGCAGACGAAGCCTCACGGCCTCCGGCAGAATGGCTCCAGCGACCTGGTGGCGAAACCGGCGATTCCGCCACAAGGAGAGCTGAGGCGCGGCAAAGGCGGGTGCAGCGGCGTTGAACGTCCGGATGCGCCTCAACGTTTGCTGCGCCTGAAACCAGCGCGACCGACCCAACGCCGAGATGTAGCTTCCGCGGTGACGCCGCCAGTGGGCGAGAAACTCGTCGAGCGTCACCACCTCGCCGAGTAGCGGCATGAGCATGCCAATGCGCGTGTCACAGCTCAGCTCCGGACACACGCTCATATTCAAGGGCAGCACCATGGAGAGCGCAGCTCGACTGACCACCATCGCTGATGTGGGATAATAGAAGTCCACGTCGTTTTGCGCCCGCATCGCGGCGGTGATGTCGGTTTCATGGAAGCGCGGATCGCGATAGCGACCAAGCTCCCGGCCATGCTCGTCGATGAGCAGCATCGGTGATTGCACGAGCGACACGTCCGATCGTTCTCGCACTGCCTGCAAAACCGCCTCGATTTTATTCGGCGCGAACACGTCGTCGCCATCGAGCAGAAAAGAGCCAGTCGCCGCTCGAACGCTCCAGCGCGCGGTAGACGGCGTTCGCCTGATTTTCCCGACTTGGAATCGAGGGCTGGTGCGTGCCTTCGATCAGAATGATCCGCGACCCATAACTTCGAAGGATTGCCCGACTTTCATCGGAGCTCCCGTCGTCATAAACAATGACTTCATCTGCCGGCACCGTCTGGCCCAGAGCTGAATCCACACAGGCCCTCAGGTACGGTGCGTTGTTGTAGTTATTGATCAGGATGCTGGTGGTACGCATGGCGGAGGTGATTTCGACCTCCGACCGAGTCGTCCCGCCGCGGGTCCCTCACGGCGGTTACGACTGCGTGCCGATTGGATGACGACGCGTCACATCCCGATCGGCGACGTCGTGGCGATCACTCGATCCGCGGTTCGAAAACGTCTGCTGTAGCATGAGACCATGGGTCGCCAGCAGGACGGGAACAAACCAGAGCGGCACGAGCGTGAACGGCAGGGCGGACAGCTCAATCCTTGAACCGGGCCGCGTCAGGTTGAGCCACCCAGCAGTTCCCACGGCGACCAGAAGATCGAGCGCCCCGAAAACATTCCACGCCCCGAACACGCGCCGGTCGTTGGCTACTCGGGGGAACACCAGGAAGGCAACCGCGCCAGTTGCAGTGGCGATATCACCCCAGCCGGCGCGTTGTGCGAATTCGGCCGGCAGCCGGCCCTGCGCGTGTAACCAAAGAAACGCTACGCCGACGAAGCGGATGACATGCACCCCGATCAAACCGCGCCGGCCGACATCCGCCACGGCGGCACGCACCCAGCCGATCCGTTGAAGAGAGAAGGCGGCGGCGAGGGTGAGCGTCGCGACGAGCAGCGGCACAATCGCCGGCGGCAGATGGAGAAAAAGGCGGAAGTAGCCGGCGATCGAGGCCGCGACGCCCCAAAGCACCAACGCGAGGAGCAGACGAGCAAGGGAGGGTTTCATGGACGAAGAGGTGGTTGCTTTCATTATGCAAGTGACGCGACCGACACCACACTTGTCTTTCGCAAGTAATCAAGCACTTTCCGGCATGCCCAATCGCCGTGCGTCCGCTTCTCCCGTGCTTCGTTCGGGCTGCCCGATCGCCGGGGCACTCGACGTGATCGGTGACCGCTGGACCCTGCTCATCATCCGGGATCTCGCGCACGGTCGGCGCCGCTATGGAGATTTCGCGTCGGCCGCGGAAGGCATTCCCACCAACATTCTGGCGGAACGGCTTAAACGACTGGAGGCAGCGGGCGTGATCGACAGTGAACCTTACCAGCAAAATCCGCCGCGCTACAGCTATGGGCTGACGGCGAAGGGCGAAGAACTGAAACCGGTGCTGGCCCGCCTGGCGCTCTGGGGCAAACAACATGTGCGCGGAACACGCCTGCCGGACGCGATGAAAGCAATGCTGACCAAAAGCTAGGCAGGAACAGAACGCTACCGCCACAACGCCGGAACAGGGTCAAAGCCTGGCACTCTCATAAAACTGTAAACCGTCCTGATCGGCTCCAGCCGATTGCACTAAAAGGCGTGCGTTTCGTTTCGGATAACCCATTTTCTAGCGATCGATGTATCAGAGCTTCTATGGCCTCAAGGAGATGCCGTTCAACATCACCCCTGACCCGCGGTTCTTGTATCTCAGTCCGACCCACCAGGAAGCCCTGCAGCATCTGAAGTACGGCGTCGCGGAGAAAAAGGGCTTCATCGTGTTGATTGGAGAGGTCGGATGCGGCAAAACCACCCTGTGCCGTCGCTTTCTCAACGAGCTCGATCCCGCCACGTACGATACCGCGCTGATCCTCAACCCGCGGGTCACGGAGACGCAGATGCTCAAGGCGATCCTGACGGAGCTGGACGAGGGCAAAGTCGCGCGAAGTCAGGTTGATCTGGTCGCGCAGGTAAATGCCGTGCTCCTCGATCGCATTGCTCGCGGCCGTCACATCGTGCTCATCATTGACGAGGCGCAGAACTTGAAGTTCGAGGTACTCGAGCAGCTTCGCCTACTCTCCAACCTCGAAACGGATCAGCAGAAATTGCTGCAGATTGTCCTGATGGGCCAGCCGGAGCTGAAAGAAGTGCTCGCGCGCGAGGAACTCCGGCAACTCCGCCAGCGCATCCTTGTTCACTACGAGCTGCATCCGCTCACGCTGAACGACGTTCAGCACTATGTCCGGCATCGGCTGACCCTCGCCGGAAGCATGGGGCGGCCGAATTTCACCAACCGGGCGCTGCGTTCCATTCACCGCGCGAGCAAAGGCATTCCGCGGATCGTGAATAATCTCTGCGACAAGTCGCTGCTTGCCGCCTTCATTCGCGAGTCGGACGAAGTGACGTATTGGGATGTTCGACGTGCCGTGAATGACATGGCCGAGTTGACGGCGTGACGTTGCGCTCGTTCTTTTTCCACCGCATCACGCCATGAGCCTCATCAACGACGCCTTGAACAAGGTGCAGAAGCTCCGACGCGAGAAGCTGATGTCGGAAGGGCTCGGAACAGCGGGCGCCGCTCGTCGCGAGGCCAAGGCTAAAACGGCCGGTCGGCTACCACCTTACGCGTGGGTCCTGATCA
>JBDSSD010000043.1:0-3093 GCA_039928945.1 Opitutus sp.
CGCGCGCTCAGGTGATTTGGGTTCGAAGCGGTACGAGCCCTAGCCTCGGAGCGCGCGCAAGCGCGCTGGCCTACGTGATTGATCGATAGCCTTCGTCCGAGCTTAGCGCCTCACGTCTTTGCGTTTAAGGCTCGGTCGCTTCCTTTCCAGAGTTCCTGAGTTCCAGATTAATCACCTTCCGCCTTTCTTCCTCATCCCTGATTTCCTGATTTCCACATAGAATTCCCCGTTCGTGCTTGCTAAAGAATGGAACGGGCGGCTTCAGATTTTTGCTCGAATGCTGACGCGCCGCCCCACGATGCAGGATGTTGCCCGCGCCGGCGGCGTTCATCAGACAACGGTGTCGCTCGCGTTGCGCAACGACCCGCGGCTCCCAGCCGCGACCCGTGAGCGTCTGCGCGCCCTCGCCACGAAACTCGGATACGCGCCCGATCCGATGCTATCGGCGCTCAATGCCTATCGATCGCACTCCGCGAGCCAGAAGTCGTCCGTCGTCATGGCATTCCTGGCCCACTTTCATGACGCTCGTGAACTCGCGGCATCGCATCCCCATCGGCTCTTCCTCGAGGGAGCGCGGGCTCGCGCGCAAGATATGGGTTATCGCCTCGAGGTATTCTATTTTGGCGCCGGCCCGTTTTCGAGCAGTGAGCGGCTGGAGAAGATCCTGATCGCGCGTGGCATCACGGGCCTGATCATCGGTGCGTTTGCCGAGCGGACGGCCGAAGTGGTCATCGATTGGTCGCGCTTCAGCGCGGTGCTGATTGAATCACAGCAGCTCGAGTTATCGCTGCACGTCGTTTCGAATCATCAAGCGATCATCACACGCACTGCGATACGACGGCTGCATGCATTGGGCTATCGACGCATCGGTCTCGCGGTTGGTGAGCGTGAAGAAATTTACCTCAAGAACGCGTTCACGGCGGGCTATTACGTCGAGGTGGCGCAATCGCCGGAGTCGCGACGAATTTCGCCCTGTCTGCTGTCAAACGGGTCCGTCGAGCAGCGTGTAAAACTGGAATCCTGGGTCCGCCGTCATCGCCTCGACGCGGTGCTGAGCAACTGGCATGTCGTGCCCCAACTGCTGAAGGCGCAGGGCTTCCGGATTCCGCAGGACCTCGTCGTCGCTTCGCTTGATGTCACGCCCCACGTCGGAGTGAACGCGGGCATGCGACAGAATCATCGCATTGTGGGTGAGCGCGCGGCCGAGCAACTCGCGATCCTGATGAAGACGAACCAGCGTGGTCTGGTTGATTCTCCCAATCACACGCTGGTCGAGGGCGTTTGGGTCGAAGGCAGTGATGTGCCACAACGGCCGCTCGGAGTCCGTCCACGCAACCGCATTCGCGCGCGGGCGGACCGGTGATTCTTAAGTAAGCATAAATTCAAGTCAGCAGTTCACCGTACGATTCTTGACCGCGCGAGCGGCCGCGCACGACAGTCGCCCGCCTGCTCGTGACCAATACCTGTTTCGGTTCGCGCAGCCAATGATCTCATGGCTTTTCCGAAGGATTTTGTCTGGGGCACAGCGACGTCGGCGTACCAGATCGAAGGTGCCGTCGAAGCGGACGGCCGCGGACCGTCGGTCTGGGATGCAATGTGTTCGCAACCCGGCAAGATTCATGGCGGTGACAGCGGCGCGGTCGCGTGCGACCATTACCATCGTTCGGCGGCCGATGTGCAGACGATGGGTGAACTCGGCGTGCAGGCTTATCGGTTTTCGATCGCGTGGCCTCGCGTGATTCCCGCAGGCGTGGGAGCGGTGAACAGCGCGGGGCTGGCGTTTTACGATCGGCTCGTCGACGAATTGCTGGCGGCGAAGATTGAACCGTGGGTCACCCTGTTTCACTGGGACTTTCCGCTCGCGTTGTATCAGCGCGGTGGATGGCTCAACGTGGACAGCCCGCAATGGTTCGCGGATTATACGCGTGTGGTCGTCGATCGGCTGTCGGATCGCGTGAAGCATTGGATCACGTTGAACGAACCGCAGTGCTTTGTGGGATTGGGGCATCAAACGGGCGTCCACGCGCCGGGTGATCAACTGCCGCTCGACCAGGTCTTGCTGGTCGCGCATCGCGTTTTGCTGGCCCATGGCAAAGCGGTGCAGGTGATTCGAGCGGGCGCCAAACAGCCGCCGCTGGTCGGCTGGGCGCCCACCGGAGACATTCCGATTCCGGCGAGCGACTCACCCGCCGACATCGAAGCGGCGCGCGAGGCGCATTGGGCTGTCGCCAGTCCGGGGGTTTGGAATCAGTCGTGGTGGATGAACCCCGTGCTGCACGGACGGTATCCAGAAGACGGATTGAAGATTCACGGGTCGGCGGTTCCGGCCCACACGGACGCCGAGATGGAGACGATTCGGCAGCCGCTGGATTTCCTCGGGCTGAATATCTACAACGGTTATTATTGTAGCCGTGGCGCCGCGGGAACCATCGATCGACAGCCCTTTGCGCCCGGCTTTCCGCAGACACACAACAACTGGAACGTCACGCCGGAAGCGCTGCGGTGGGGCGCGACCTTTGGACACGAACGCAGTGGGCTGCCGGTGGTCATCACTGAAAACGGCATGGCGGGACACGACTGGATCACGCTGGATGGGGCGGTTCACGACGCCCATCGCATCGATTACCTTCAACGATATCTGCGTGAGCTGAAACGGGCCATCGACGCAGGCGTGCCGGTCAAAGGATATTTTGCGTGGTCGTTGATGGACAACTTTGAATGGGCGGAAGGATATCGTTATCGGTTCGGGCTGATCCATGTGGATTACGCCACCCAGCAGCGCACGTTGAAAGATTCGGCTTACTGGTACCGTGAGATGGTCCAATCCAACGGCGAGGATCTCTAGTCAAACAGCGAATGTGGAAATCAGGAAGTCAGGAACGGAACTGGGCGAGACGGAATTCGGAATGATTAATCTGGAACTCTGGGACTCTGGAACGGAAGGGACCGAACCTTAAGCGCGAAGACGCAAAGGCGCTAAGTTCGGAGGAAGGCTATCGATCAATCACGTAGGCCAGCGCGCTTGCGCGCGCTCTGGGGGGATCGCCTCGAACCGCAAACTTCGGACCCAAACAACCGGAGCGCGCGCAAGCG
>JBDSSD010000044.1:0-14920 GCA_039928945.1 Opitutus sp.
GTTATCGAGGATTCTTTTTTTGGCTAAGCCAGTGGCATCAACGACTTTGAGAGATGTCCGGTGTATACAAGTGACCGAGCTTCCCGCCCATTGGTCTTATTCGCAGCGGAACGCCGGACGATCGCAAACTGGTCCGGGCCGTAATGTGCGGGTTACCCGCTCCGCCACGCTTTTCAGAAAGCAGGGTCCCATGACAACGCTTCGCAAAACCATCGTTGCGGCAACCGCCGCGGGCATCGCTCTGGCATCGGTAGCGGAGGCCCAGCAGGCTTCCCGCAGACCGGCCGTCAAAGCTCCCGCCGCGCCTGTTCAGAAGCCGGTCATAGTCGTGATGCCGGTGGATGAAACGCCCGGAGACTCCGCTCGCACGATCATTCAGCGCGACTTGGATTACGGTGATCGTCTCACGCCCCTGGCGCTCGACGCGTCGCTGCTCAGGCCCAACGCTCCCCCTGACGGGAGTGTGAATTACTCTTTTTTCGCGGGGTTCAAGGTAGCGGCGATCGTGGCGCCGCGCCGCAGCTCCACCGGATTACGGGTGGCTGTGTACGACGTCGCCACGCAGGCGCTGTTACGCGAAGCGGACTTCGCGGTCCCCGAGGTTCCGGCTCTTCGCGAAACCGAGATTCGCGATTCGGTGATCCGGGTCTGGGAGCAGCGCGACCTGGAGTCGCGTGCGCGTCTGGTTCGCACAACCTTTTTTCGGGATTCTCTGGTAGCCGCCGCGGCGAAGAAGCCGCCGCGAAACCGAAAGAAGCGGGAGGCAGAGGCCGCGGTGCGCGACTCGCTGATGCGCAACGTGGCGGCCGAAGATTCAGTCTTGCGGGCAGGAGTCGATCGGGACGTCGCGGAGCGGGACGCCGCCCTTCCGTTGCTGGAGGCGAGAGATCTGGCGCGGCGGGATTCGCTGGTGTTGGCGCATCGTTTCGCTTTACATGGGATAGCGGACGAAGTGCAGCGTTGGCTTACGGGTTATCGCGGGATGGCGCAGACCAGTGTGGCTTACGTGCAGAACGGTCGGGTATTCGTGGTGGACAGCGATGGAGCCAACAACCGGCCGGCAACTCAAACCGGCACGGCGCTCTCGCCGTCCTGGCATCCGAGCGGCACGCGGGTGGTGTTCGCGGATCTGAACGACGCGGGCACGCAGATCGTGGAGGCCAATCTGGTCACGGGCGGGTTGCGGGAGCTGTCGGCAACGCCGCGCGGCCTCAACCTCACGCCGGTCTACACTCCGGACGGTCGCTCGGTGGTGTACGCGCACGCCCGGGATGCGGGCGCGGATCTGGTGATCGCAAACTTGGAGGAGCCCGCTCCCGCGCGCCGTATTTCAAGCCTGGAGTTGTACGACAGGTCGTCACCTTCGTTTAGTCCGGACGGGCGCCGGCTCGCGTTCATATCCCCGCGCTCATGGCAGGGTACGCGGATGACCCCCCAGCTGTTCACGATGAATCTGGACGGCAGCGAGGAGAAGCAGCTCACTCCCAGCGCCATGGGAGTCCGCAGCTACCGGACGAGCCCGGACTGGTCGCCCGACGGAATGCGAGTCGCGTACATGCAGCAGAACGGCGACTTCCAGGTGTGGCTGATCGACGTCCGCACGCGGGCGATGAAGCGTCTGACGACATTCGCCGAAAATGAAGACACCACCTGGGCGCCCGATAGCCGGCACATCGCCATCGCGTCCACCCGTGGGGGCACCAAGGAGATCTGGGTGATGGATGTCGAGAGTGGCCGCATGCGGCAGCTCACGAATGCGCCTGGTTCGCGCTTGCCGGCCTGGTCGCCGGTCATTCAGCCCCCGGTGGCGCCGCCGGTGGTTGTAGCGGGAAGGGTAGACTCGGCGGGGAATTAGCAGCACTGCCGGCAAATCAACCTCGAGAGAAAGATAGGCGGGATGCAAGCTGTGGGTGGAGAGTGAGTGAGTCTGGAGTTCGGAGTTCTTTTCACTACTCCTGACTCAGCAACTCACTACCCACAGCTTGCATCCCGCTTGTCGCAGGCCTGGAGTTTTAGCCTACCAGTCCAGTACCAGAGCGAAAATGAGCGGCGCGACAATAGACGCATCAGACTCGATCACATGCTTGGGAGTGTCCTTGCCCAGCTTGCCCCACGTGATCTTCTCGTTCGGCACCGCGCCTGAATACGAGCCGTAGCTGGTGGTGGAATCGCTGATCTGGCAGAAGTAACCCCAGAGCGGCACGCTGTCGCGCTTCAGGTCCTGATGCAGCATGGGCACGACGCAGATGGGGAAATCGCCCGCGATGCCTCCGCCGATCTGAAAGAACCCGACTGAAGTCCGGGGCGCGGTCTCGGTGTACCACTCCGCAAGCTGCGTCATGTACTCGATGCCCGTTCGCACCGTGTGCACGTTCTTCACCTCACCCGTGATCACGCGACCCGCATACATGTTGCCCAACGTCGCGTCTTCCCAGCCTGGCACGATGATCGGGAGATTCTTTTCCGCCGCCGCGAGCATCCACGAATTCTTCGGATCGATCTGGTAGCTCTTCACCAGTTTTCCGGAGCGCAGAATCTTGTACATGAACTCATGCGGGAAAAACCGCTGGCCTGACTTGTCCGCCGCGAGCCACTCCTCCGCGACCGCCGCCTCGATCCGCCGCATCGCCTCACCTTCCGGAATACATGTGTCCGTCACACGGTTCATGTGCCGGTCGAGCAGCTTCTGCTCGTCCTCAGCCGTCAAATCCCGGTACTGCGGCACGCGTTCGTAGTAGTCGTGCGCGACGAGATTGAAAATATCCTCCTCCAGATTCGCACCCGTGCAGACGATCGCGTGCACCTTGTCCTGCCGAATCATCTCCGCGAGCGTCAAGCCGAGCTCAGCCGTCGACATCGCACCCGCGAGGGTCACGAGCATTTTTCCGCCGGCCTTCAAATGCGCTTCATACCCCTTCGCGGAATCGAGCAAGGCCGCGGCGTTGAAGTGACGATAGTGATGAGCGAGGAACTGCGAGACCGGCCCTTTTTTGGCGGCGAGCGCTGCGTTGACGGCCTCGGGTTTCACTTTGGCTTTCTTGGCTTTCATGTGTGATGGCGAAAGTTGCGTGGTGCTGCCACAGCGCGCGACAAAAAACGTCGTATTAGGGAATCCTCCGCCCTGCTATGATGGCTCGTCGATGTTACCCTCGTTCCTCGCTGCATTTTTCTTCGCGCTCAACGCCACGTGCGCGAGCCACAGCGTGCGAGCAGTCGGTCCGGCTCGGGCGAACATCGGACGCCTCCTCCTCGCCGCCATCGTGCTCGGTGCGTTCGCGCACACCGTTGGCCGCGGTTTTGGCAGCGCCAGCACGGGATGGTTTTTGCTCAGCGGTGTGATCGGAATGGGTCTGGGTGACCTCGGCGTCTACGGCGCGCTTCCCCTCCTCGGTTCGCGGTTGACGGTGCTGATGACTCAGTGCCTCGCTGCACCGATCGCCGCTTTCGGCGAATGGGTTTGGCTCGGCACGAAGTTAACGGCGCCACAAGCAACGTGGGGGTTTGTCATTCTGCTCGGCGTCGCCATCGCGCTCGTGCCGACCCGCGCCAGCCCGCCCCACGTGCGGGTCAAACCCTTTGGCTTCGTGCTCGGTTTCATCGCCGCCTGTGGTCAGGGGTTCGGCGCCCTCGTGAGTCGAAAAGGCGTGGAGGTCGCGACCGCCGCGGGTGAAGCGGTGCACAATGCGACGTTTGGCCTGAACTCCGCTTACCACCGCATCATCGCCGGACTCGTTTTCACCGTCGTCTGGTTCTTCGTGCTCGAGCGGCTCCAAGGCTCGCGCGCGACCCGGCCAACGCTGACGGCCCCGCAACAACGCAAAGCGCGTTTATGGATGATCGCCAACGGGCTCGCCGGGCCGGTCTTGGGCGTCGGCTGTTATCAGTGGGCGCTCGCCACGACGCCGAGCGGGATCGTCCTGCCGATCGCCGCGACGACACCGCTCCTCGCGATTCCGATCGCGTTGTGGCTCGAGCACGATCGCCCGACCCGGCGGTCGCTGGTCGGAGCCGTGGTGGCGGTCGGCGGGTGCATCGCGTTGACCCTAGCTCGCTAGGCGACCGCTCTGACATCGCCCGTTTTTTCGGCCCCGCCGATATTTTCAGTGGTTGAGAACGCGTCATTGACGCGCCCCCCTCGCATGGGGTTTGCTTGCGGGTTCCGATGCTTACCATCGCCGACGTTTCCAAGTCCTACGGCACCCGCGAACTCTTCGCCGAGGTTTCTCTCTTCATCGCGCGCACCGATCGCCTTGGTTTGGTCGGTCCCAACGGGGCGGGCAAATCAACCCTCTTTGGCCTCATTCTGGGAGAGGAGAAGCCGGACACCGGCACGATCGAATGGGAACGCGGGGCCGACTTCGGCTACCTGCCACAGGAAAGCGCTCCGGCCGGTGATGAAACCATCCTCCATATCGCGACCAGCGGCAAAAAGCTCGAACCGGACGAGGACGACTACGACATCGACTACACGCTCGAGCCCCGCGCGAAGAAGATCCTCGCCGGACTCGGATTCAAGGAAGGCGATGCGCTGAAAGTGGCGAAGTCATTTTCGGGTGGCTGGGTGATGCGCGCGCATCTGGCCCGTTTGCTCGTGGCTGAGCCGGCCTTGCTGTTGCTCGACGAGCCGACCAATCACCTCGATCTCGAAGCCCTTCTCTGGTTCCAGGAGTACCTCATCCGCTACCCCGGTGGCCTCGTCGTCATTTCCCACGATCGTGCGTTCCTCAACGCGCTCTGCACCGGCATGCTCGAACTGCGCTCCGGCCGGCTGAATTACTACCACGGAAACTACGACAATTTCCTCGAGGAAAAAGAAGCGCGTAAGGCGCAGCAGGCGGCCGCGTTCAAGAATCAGCAGCGCGAAATCGCCCATCTCCAAAAATTCGTCGATCGCTTCGGAGCGAAGGCGTCGATGGCTTCGCGCGCGAAATCCAAAGAGAAACAGATCGAGCGTCTCGAGGCGGTGGCGGTGGAGGAACCGACCGAAGAGCTGAAGCGGATCAACTTCAAGTTTCCGCAGCCTCCGCGTTCCGGCCTCAAGGTGATCGAGCTCGAACACGTCAAACAGGCCTACGGCGATCACGTCGTGTACCGCGACCTCAACTTCACCGCCGAGCGCGGCCAGCGCATCGTACTCGTAGGCCCGAACGGCGCCGGCAAATCCACGCTGTTGAAAATCCTCGCGGGTGTACTCCCCATCCAGGGCGGCGTATGTGAGCTCGGCAGCAATGTCGTCCCAGGTTATTTCGCCCAGAATCGCCTCGATAACCTCAACGCAAACGCGACGGTTTTCGAAAACGTGATGGAGTTGCGTACGAATGAAAATCAACTGACGGAGCAGCAGGCGCGCGCAATTCTTGGCGCCTTCCTCTTCCGCAAGGACGATGTCCACAAGAAGGTCTCCATTCTATCCGGAGGGGAAAAGTCCCGCCTGGCCTTGGCTCGCATTCTCGTGAAGCCGCCGAATCTGCTGCTGATGGATGAGCCCACGACGCATCTGGATATCCAATCCATCGATTCACTGATCGGCGCACTCAAGGCGTACGAAGGCACGCTGATCTTCATCAGTCACGACGTTCACTTCATCAAGGCGCTCGCCGAAAATGTGCTGCACGTCCACAGCGGCCGGCTCACGCCGTACTCCGGCAACTACGATTACTATCTCGAGAAATCGAAATCCACCGACGCCCGCGCGGCGCTCACCGCGGGCTTCACGGATGCCCGACCGAAGCAGGAAAAGGTTGCCGCCGCACCGGTCGCGGTTGCCACGAACAACTCCGCGAAAAAATTCTCGCCGAACGAAATCCGAAAATTCCGCGAAGAAGTCGGTCAGCTCGAAAAGAAAGTCGTGGATCTCGAGACGAAGCAGGCGGAAATCACGGCTGCGCTCGAAGCTCCCGAGACCTATGCCGACAAGGGAAAATTCCATCATCTCAATCGCGAACTGAGCACCGTCGTCGATCAGATCACGTCCGCCACCAGCGCGTGGGAACACGCCGCCGAGAAGTTAGCCGAGATGGAAAAGTAAGGTTTCGGGCTCCAGCCCCCTCCGAGTAGGCCAGCGCGCTTGCGCGCGCTCCGATTGAATTGACGGAAACGGATACGACGCCCAACAACGGAACCCTGAGCGCGCGCAAGCGCGCTGTCCTACTCGGTGGCCTCCTTGCTAGCCCAATATCTCACCGACCAGCGTCGGCGCCGCGACGCGTTTGTCGCCGACCGCAATCGCTCTCGCTAGCATCGCTTCGGCTTCGGCGAGCGCCCTTTCGTCATTGGCGTGCAGTCGGCACAGTGGCGCTCCCACCTGCACCGGTTCGCCGATCTTGGCCAACCGATCGATCCCGACCGCGTGGTCGATCGCGTCTTCCGCTTTTGCCCGGCCCGCTCCTAATCGAAGCGCCGCCAGCGCCACACCCATGGCGTCAACCGCTTCAACAAAACCCGACCGCGTCGCGATAAAGTCCTTCCGGTACTGCGCCCGCGGCAGTCGGGCGGGATCGTCCACCACGCCCACGTCCCCACTCTGCGCCGTCACCATAGCCCGAAATTTCTGCAGCGCTTCGCCGCTCGATAATGTTCGTTCCAGGAGCGTGCGCGCTTGCTCACGCGAGCCAGCGACCTTCGCCAGCAGCAGCATCTGCTCGCCGAGCGCGAAAGTGACTTCCATTGTATCCGCCGGTCCCGCACCGCGCAAACAGTCGATCGATTCCGCGACTTCCAACGCGTTGCCCACCGCCCGTCCGAGCGGTTCCTCCATCGCCGTGAGCACCGCACGCGTAGGTTTGCCCATCGCGGTCGCAACCGCGACCAGCGTCTGAGCCAGTTCGCGCGCCTTCGCCTGGTCTTTCATGAACGCACCGCGTCCAAACTTCACATCGAGCACCAACACATCGATTCCCTCCGCCAGCTTCTTCGACAGGATGCTCGCGCAAATCAGCGGAATGCATTCCACCGTCGCCGTCACATCCCGCAGCGCATAAAGTTTCTTGTCGGCAGGCGCCAGTTCCGCCGTCTGTCCGATCAAGCACAGTCCCAGCTTTTCCACTTGGTCGCGGTACTCGCGCATCGAGAGGTTTACGCGGAAGCCCGCGATCGCCTCCAGCTTGTCGAGCGTACCACCGCTATGACCTAATCCGCGGCCGCTGATCATCGGAACCGCGACACCACAGGCCGCAATCATCGGTGCGAGGTGGAGCGAAACTTTGTCACCGACGCCGCCGGTCGAATGCTTGTCGGCCTTTGGCTGACGCACATGGGAGAGATCCGCGACCAAGCCCGAGTGCATCATGGCTTCGGTGTAGATCGCGGTTTCCTCGGCACTCATTCCGCGCCAAAAAATCGCCATCAACAGCGCGGAAAGCTGGTAGTCCGCCCAGGATCCGTCCGTCGCTCCACGGACGAAGGATTCAATTTCCTCCCGGTTCAACGCGTGGCCGTCGCGCTTGCGACTGATGACGTGCTGCGGAAACAGAACCCGACTCATCCCGCCATCCAACACGCGCGTGCGCGCGAGGCAATCGATGATTCCAGCCCTGTCTACTGCCATGCGCGAGAACCCGACCGCGCCCGTCGCGTCAGTCGCCGTTCATCTCGTTTCTGGAAGGTATTTCTTCACGTCCGGAATCTCTTTCACGCGGCGTCCACCGTTCAGCCGTTCGAAATATGGATCCTCCTCGACCTTCGCCTCCACCTCTTCATCGCCTTCTGTTTCCTCATCCTCCTCAATCTCCTCGCCGTCCGCGTCAGTGAACACCCAGTCCTGCTCCTCGTCGAACACGTGCGACATGCGACGCGCTTCCGGCTCGAGCACAAGCCCGGGATTCTTGACCCGATCTCCCTTCACCAATTCGAACAACGCCGGAATGTACTGCGATTTGAAGTGCGCCTGAAAATCACTGAGCCACTTGTTCTCCACGCCTTCGCGTCGGCTGAGCAGGACGATATCAGAAAAATGCACACACGCGTCGTACCACGCGAGCAGCGCGGGATTCTTCTCCGCCAGCTGGCAGTCGACGAGACAAACCACCCGCGCGATCTCACCACCCTGCGCTTCAAGCCACGCTTTGAACACTTCGATCTGATCCACGGGATTGCTCCGCCCATCGGTGATGAAGAAAACGTGGGTGGCTTCGGCCGGCATCGTCGCCTCGATCAGCTCTCCCGTCCAATTCCAGCGCTGCAGGTTGGGGAGCTGCGCGTCGACCGCGCTTTCCTTCTCCGAGTCGGAAAGTAGAACCGCCGGGCGATCTGTCTCGGTGAGACCACCGTCAATCAGATCTGCGATGACAGGACGACGCCCGGAGCCGGACGTGCCCAAAATCAGGTAAACCAGCGTTTTTTCGGCACTCATGATAGCGTCAGCCAAAAGATCCCGAATCGCCCGAGTTTCCAGCTGCGTTCGACAATTTGCGAACGACCCGGACCTCAGCGAACGAGAGCGTCAGAACTTGAATAACTGATTTTGCGCCGCGTTTCGCATCCAGTGATCCAGAATCACCAAAGCTGCCATCGCTTCAACGATCGGCACTGCGCGCGGCAACACGCACGGATCATGACGACCCCGCGCCGCCAACTCAGTCTCGACTCCGTGCACGTCGACCGTCTTTTGTGACTGAAGGATCGTGGCGGTCGGTTTGAACGCGATGCGGAAGACAATTTCCTCCCCATTGCTGATCCCGCCTTGAACGCCACCCGAACGGTTCGTCGCGGTGTGCACCTGTCCATCTCGGGCGAGAAACGCATCGTTGTGCTCGGAGCCTTTCAACCGCGTACCCGCGAACCCGCTGCCAATTTCGAATCCCTTGGTCGCCGGCAACGACAACATCGCCTTCCCTAAATCCGCTTCCAATCGGTCAAACACGGGTTCGCCCAGTCCCACCGGCACACCGCGCACCCGGCACTCAATGACGCCGCCAACGGAGTCACCTTGGCTGCGAACGGCTTTGATTCGCTCGATCATCGCCGTTGCGGTTGCGAGATGCGGACACCGCACGGCTGTCGCCTCCACCTCGGCCAGCGAAGGAAACTTCTCCAGCGCCGTCGGCGGAACGACCAGATCGTGGATCTGCGTCACGAAAGCCCGGATCTCCACGGGACCTGCCAGCCGCAAAATCTTCTGCGCAATCGCCCCGGCGGCCACCCGGCCCACGGTTTCGCGGGCCGAGCTCCGGCCGCCGCCGCGGTGGTCCCGTACTCCAAACTTCGTCTGATAGGTGTAATCTGCGTGCGAAGGCCTAAATTTTTCCCGCATTTCGTCATAGGCGCCGGGCCGCTGGTCGGCGTTCCGGACCAGCATCGAAATCGGCACTCCGGTCGTCCGTCCCTCAAAAACCCCCGAGAGGAACTCCACCCGATCCTCTTCCTTGCGCGGCGTGACGATATCGCTCTGACCTGGTCGGCGACGGTCCAATTCGGACTGAATTTCCTCGATTGTGAGAGGAAGATTAGGGGGACAGCCGTCGACCACAACGCCCACGGCGGGACCGTGGCTTTCGCCCCAAGTCGTAACGGTGAAAAGTTTTCCGAAGCTGTTGGGCATCGCGAGGTGAGAGGGTTGGAGCGGCACCTGCCCCCCGCAAGCGACAAATCCTGAAGGTAGAGGCAACATTCCGAACAATCTGCCGTCACAGCACAACACGGTTTACATCCCGGAGTCTTTCGCCTCTGCTTGGTTCCGGTTCCGGCCCTCACTTCTACCGTTTTTACTGCATGAGCCTGCGTTTACTCCGTCTTAGCCTCGTCACCTGTCTTATCGTCTCCGCCGTTCACGGCCAGACGCCGCCCGCCGAGCCGCCACCGGCGAACCCGGCGGATGAACTCGTTGGTCCGATCAAACTGCCTGACGCGGACATCGATACCGTGCTCGGATTGCTGGAGATCTACACCGACCGCAGTGTGCTCCGCCCTCAGCAGCTGCCGACCGCGACCTATCGCTTGGTGATCGACCGCAAGATCCCGAAGTCAGAAGCGATTCTCGCATTGGAGACAATCCTCGGCCTGAACCAGGTCGGCGTCGCTCCGTTGGGCGACAAGTTTCTGAAAGTGGTCGCGCTCTCGCAGGTGAAAACCGAGGCGCCACAAATGATCACAGGCTCGACGCTCGACTTACCTGCAAGCGGGCGCATCGCGACAAAATTATTCCAGCTGAACTTTCTCCGCGTGAACGAATTCGTTCCGCAGATCACGCAGATGATGTCGCCTGGCGTAGCCAATGGCATCGTGGTGCTGGAGAAAGCGAACGCCGCGTTGATCACCGATTCGATTTCGAACCTCCAGCGTGTGGAGATGCTGCTCCAGCAACTGGACGCGCCCATGATGACGGGCCTCACGCCAAAATTCTACCCACTGCATAACGCGAAGGCGAGCGATGTGGTGAACAAACTGCGCGCGATGTTCCAAGGGCCGCTCCAAGGCCAGCTCGGCAGCGCAATCTCCTACAGCGCTGACGACCGAACCAACCAGATCGTCTTGCTTGCCGACCAACGTCAGCAGCCGCTCTTCGATGAACTGATCGAAAAGTTGGATTCCAAAGGCGAAACTAACACGCGCAACGAAGTCATTTACTTGAAGCACGCTTCCGCGAAGGAAGTCGCGCCTCTCATCAGTCAATTGGTCTCCGGCCAGACTGCCGCCTTCCAAAAAACTGGCGCGGCCGGTGTACGGCCACCGGGAAGTCCGGCCGCCGGGGCACCCGGGGCACCCACGCCCGCTCCCACCGTCGAAGCGGTCACTGGGATCGTCGGCGAGAATACGAATGAATTCAGCAGCCTCATGACCATTGGATTTGATGACCGCAGCAACGCCGTCGTCGTTTCCGGCACGGTCGACGACATCCGGCTCGTGCGTGAGTTGGTGGACAAGATCGATATTCTGCTCGCGCAGGTCCGCATCGAGGTGGTCATCGCCGAAGTGACGCTCTCCAACAACGATCGCACCGGGCTCGCGTCCATGAACCTGACCGTGAACACCACCGAGAACGGCCGCGGCACGCACGTCACCAACTTCGGTGGAGATATCGGTGGCTGGAACATCACGGAAGGCGTGGTCAACCCGCTCGCCTTCAAAGCGGCGATGGGCAACGTCGGCGATCGCAGCAATGTGAAGATCCTGTCGGCGCCGACCATTGTCACTACGCACAACAAGGAAGCGCAGATCCTGGTTGGCACGTCTCAACCCATTATCACCGGCACGACGAATTACGGCAGCACGATCGGCGTCTCTGGTAGTACCTCAACCGATACGGTGACCTACAAGGACATCGCGATCCAGCTGAAGGTCACTCCGTTGATCGGCGATGACGGCAGCATCCAATTGAAGATCGAACAGAAGGTGGATGACATCTTCGGCAACATCTCCGTGAATGGCAATCCGCAGCCCATCATCGGGCGGCGCGAAGCCTCCTCGTTCGTCAATGTTCAGGACGGCCAGATGATCGTGCTGGGCGGCCTGCAGCGCACGAAGAACAGCCGTGGTCGTACGAAGCTCGGCTTCATCTACGAGATCCCGATTCTCAGTCACCTGCTCGGCGCGCGCGACAACAGTGTCGAGCGGACCGAACTCCTCCTCTTCATTCGGCCGCACGTGATCCCGGTCGAATCGGGCACCGCGGATGCGAGCAAGACCATCAATAGCCTCTCGAATAAAGAGCAGGTTAACCAATATCTCAGCGACCCGTCGAAGGTGCCGAGTGAATCGCTGAACGAAAAGCTCAAGTAAGCGTCTTTGTATTAGCCATGCCTGCACTCGCCACGGATTACCTGCCGCCGTCTCTCGCCTCTCTCCTTAGTGAAGCCCAGCTCAACGCATTGATTGAGGCGCCGCGCGAAAAGCGGCTCAGTGTGGTGGCAGCGGCGTTGCACCTTTCAGAACCCGCGACGCTGACGGCGGTCGCCGCCGCAGCCGGACTCGATACGGCCAGCAATCTGGAAGCTGATCCCGACGCCCGCAGTCTGCTGCCGGCCCGGTTGGTCCACGATTATCAGATCATTCCCATCAAGCGTTCGGAGATTGCGGATATCACGCCCGCACCGCTGCACCTCGCGACAGCATGGCTGCCGGATGGCGTGATGGAAGACTGGCTGCGGACCTTTACGGCGCGTCCTCCCGTCTGGCACCTGGCCGTACCGGAGCGGGTGCACCAACTGATCATCGAGAATTACGGCGTCGGCTCGGGCTCGCTGGAAGATGAAAGCGAAGCGTATGTCGCACCCGAGGCCCAACAGCAGCCCGAAGAAGCGGTCGACGAAGAAGCCGCCGTCGTCCGTTTCGTGACGGATGTCATTTCGCAGGCGGTCGACGACCAGGCGACGGACATTCATTTTGAGCCGCAGGAAGGTCAGCTCCGCATTCGATACCGCGTCGACGGCCTGCTGGTCGCCGTTCCTGTGCCGGAGAATCTTCTCCGCTTCCAGGACGCCATCATCTCTCGGTTGAAAATCATGGCGCGTCTCAATATTTCCGAGCGCCGGTTGCCGCAGGATGGTCGCATCAATTTCCGGTCAGAAGGAACCGTCCTCGACATTCGTGTCTCGACCATCCCCACGATTTACGCCGAATCGATTTCGCTTCGTTTGCTGAATCAGAAGAAAGAAGCGTACACGATGGACCGCCTCGGTATGAGCGCCGAGGAGCAGTCGCAGATCACGCACGTCCTCGACTACCCGCACGGCATCATTCTTGTCACGGGTCCCACCGGCTCAGGCAAAAGCACGTCGCTGAATGCCTTTCTGCGGAAAATCAATTCGACCGATCTGCGGATCATTACGATTGAAGATCCGATCGAGTACGAAGTCCCGGGCGTCAACCAGATGCAGGTTCGCCCTGAAATCGGGTTGAGCTTTGCGGACGCGCTTCGCCACGTTTTGCGGCAGGATCCCGATGTGATCATGGTCGGAGAAATCCGCGACAAGGACACCGCCGAGATCGCGATTCGAGCGTCGCTGACGGGACACTTGGTGTTCTCCACCCTTCACACCAACGATGCGCCCGGAGCGATCACGCGTTTGGTGGATATGGGCATCGAGCCTTTCCTGGTGGCGTCGGCCATCGAACTGGTGATCGCCCAACGCTTGGTCCGTCGACTTTGTCCCCAGTGTTCCCGGCCGGAGCCGATCACCAAGATCAAACTCCGCGAGAGCCTGGCGATCCTCGGCTGCAGCGAGGAAGAGGCCAATCTGGTCGAGTCCCTCAAGCAGCCGGTCGGCTGTGATCGTTGCCGGGGCACCGGTTACCGCGGACGAATCGGACTTTTTGAAATTTTCCGGCTCAACGATGAGATGCACGAGCTTGTGCTGAAACGCGAAAGCACGCGCACCCTCACCGATTGTGCGCGACGGAACGGCATGCGGACGCTTGGTCAAAGCGGGTGGGAGAAGGTCAGGGCAGGTCACACCACGCTCGACGAAGTACTTCGCGTGATCACCGTTTCGGAGAAGTAGGATGCCTTTATTCACGTACACGGCGCGTGATGGCTCCGGCCGTAACGTTTCCGATTCGCTGGAGGCTCCAAGCCGTCGCGACGCTCTGCGGGTTTTGGCTGCGCGTGGCCTGCAGGTCATCGCGGCGAACGAATCCGTTGCCGTCCGCGGCGGTGGCACAAAAGCGAAGCCCGCGTCGCCGGCAGCACGCGTCCCCACTGCGCGGACCACGCTGGATCGCCGGCAACGTCTCCCCTTCCTCGAGTCCCTGCACGACCTGACCACCAGCGGAATGTCCGGCGGCGAAGCGGTGCGGCTGCTCTCCTTGCGCATCAAGGAGCCCGCGCTCCGAACCCTGTGCAACGGACTCTGGGAGCGACTTAGCGAAGGGTCTCCGCTTTCGCGCGCGATGAGCGAGTTCCCCACGGTGTTCGATAGCGCCACGATCAATTTGATTCAGGCCGGTGAAGCCACCGGTTCACTGAACGACACGCTGGCGCGTCTGATTTCACATCTCAACGAGCAGCGGGAACTCCGTGGCCAGCTTCTCACCGCACTCGCCTACCCCATCTTTATGATGGTCGTGGCGACGGGCGTGATTCTCTTCTTCCTCTTCTTCCTGTTGCCCCGCCTGCAGACGCTGCTGACGTCGCTCGGTGGCGAGTTGCCGCTGTCGACCCGGATTCTGGTCGGCCTCGCGTATTTTGCACTGCACTACGGTGTGTTCTTCGCACTTGCGTTGATTATCGGAGCGGTCGCGTTCTGGCGCTGGCGTCAGACGGAACCCGGCCGCCGCGCGACGGACGCCTGGTTGCTCCGCCTGCCACTCATCGGTCCGTTCGTGGTGGCACAAACCGTCCTCGCATTCAGCCAGACGCTGTCGGTGCTGCTCGCGAATGGCATCACGGCTGTCGACGCCTTGCGGATGACCGAACGCCAGATCTCGAACCGCATTCACCGCCAGGCCTTCGACGACGCGACTGGCCGAGTCATGGAAGGCGAAGCGCTTTCACTCGCGCTTGGACGCACCGGATGTTTTCCAGATTTGGTGCTCGATCGGCTTTCCGTCGGCGAAAACACGGGCAACGTCGTTCCGAGTCTTCGCGACATCGCACGGAGCTATCAGAAGATCGTCACGAGCAAGTTGAACGTATTCACGAAAGTCATCGCGAGCGGAGTACTCCTACTCGTGTTCGTGCTCGTCGGTTTCATCGCGTTCGCGATCGTCAGCGCCGTCTTCCGCGTCAGCGGAAGCTTCAAGTTGGGCTGAGCGAAGAGCCGGGGGATGGAATTGGCCCACAACGGGCGACGATGATTGAGTTCGTGCGTGCCCGCCCGAACTCAGCAGATCCGGTTAATCAGTTCTCGAATTCAAGCTCCAGGCACTGCATCCGTGCCCATCCGCGAGATCCGTGGTAGGATCGATCTGGCGGATCGGAGTAGCGCGGCGTCTCCGACCCGCGTTCCACTAGCGTCGTCGAAACGCAAACAACGCGGGTCGAAGA
>JBDSSD010000045.1:0-46935 GCA_039928945.1 Opitutus sp.
CGTCAATCTGCCGCCCGCCATCGCCATCCTGGCGATCGTCGCGCTCGGCCTCCTCTTTGGCGTCATGGGCGTCCTCTTCGCGATGCCGCTGACCGTCGTCCTCGTGGTACTCGTGAAAAAGCTGTACGTCGAAGGTGCTCTCGAAGGCAAACCGACGACGAGCGAAGTGCCTCGCACCGACTAAGTATTCGCATCGGAGCTACGTTCTGGAAGCGCGCCTCGAGCGCAAACCGAACCCACAATCGTACGGGGCGAACTTCGGCGGAGATGCGGAGAGTTTCCGAGAGCCGCGCCGGCCCGCGGTCTCTCCCCGCCACCTGAGCCGCTGGCATAGCTGCCATGCCTACGCGCGCGCCCGCCCATTCCGCTACTATTGATCTGAGCCAACGCTTGGATTGATGTAGCGCCGTCGGCAGGCGGAACTTGATCCGCGTGGCGACGTCCACTCTCATTGCTCCACCCCCGGTAAGTCGAATCCCCATGCGCTTTCATTTTCGCTCCGCCCTGTTTCTCCTCTCCGCGGCCTCGTCGCTCGCCCTCGACCCGCAGTTCAAGAAAACTCAACTCGACACGTTTTTCTACGCCGAGGGCGGAGCAATCGCGGATTTCAACGGCGACCAAAAGCCGGACGTCGCCGCCGGCGCGAAGATTTTTCTCGGGCCCGATTTCAAGAACAGTCTGACCTATCGTCCGCCGCATGCATTCGACCGGCTGAGCTATTCAAACGCGTTCCTCATGTTCAGCGATGACGTGAACGGTGACGGCCGGCCCGACATTCTCGTCATCGGCTGGCCCGGCAAAGAGGCTTTCTGGTTCGAGAACCCAGGCGCCACCGCCACCGGAGATTGGCCGCAGCACCTCGCCTACTCCAATGTCGACACCGAGTCGCCCGGGCTCGTGGACGTCGACGGCGACGGCCGTACCGAAATCATCGCCGGCAGCGGAGGACGCTTGGGCTACATGCAACGCGTCGCCAAAGACGCAAACGCTCCCTGGGTTTTCCACGCCGTCACGCCTCCTGGAAAATGGCAGCGTTACACGCACGGTATCGGACTTGGGGATATCAATGGTGATGGTCGTCCGGATCTGCTCGAGGCGAACGGCTGGTGGGAGCAACCGACCTCACTTGCCGGAGATCCCGTTTGGAAATTTCACGCCCAGTCCTTTGGCACAGGCGGCGCACAGATGTACGCGTACGACGTCAATGGAGACGGGGTCTCGGATGTGGTCACGAGCATTGCCGCTCACGGCTACGGTATCAGCTGGTTTGAACAACGCCTCGCCGGGTCCGGCGAATCCACCTGGACGGAGCATCCCATCACAAGCCGGACCGCGGGAGAAAAGATCGCCGGTGTGCAGTTCTCCCAGCCGCACGCAGTCATGCTCGAAGACATGGATGGCGATGGGGTGAAGGATCTCATCACGGGCAAGCGTCACTGGGCGCACGGCGACAAAGGCGATCCTGAGCCGAACGAGCCCGCCGTCTTGTACTGGTTCAAACTCACGCGCGGGGCCAATGGTGTCACGTTCGTCCCCCACTTGATCGATGACGCGTCCGGCGTCGGGTGCGAGTTCCCGGTGGCCGATCTCAACGGTGACGGCAAACCGGACATTGCGATCGTCAACAAGAGCGGGGTGTTCGTTTTTCGTCAGTAGTCCGGGGGGCGCGCCCCAAAAGGCGCACTGGCGGTTGCCGCGACCTGGGTTCGCGTGGCCATCCGCGTTGCCCGCGCTGCCAGACCCGCTCGTTATAACCCTGTTTGGCCTCGAATGTTTCCCCTTCCTCGTTGGTCGACGTTCTCCTCTCATGCGCATTCGTATTTCGTTTTCTCTCCTGGGATTTGTCCTCGCAGCTTTGGTCTCGACCGCCGGTAAAGCGGCGGAGCCCGCCGCCCCGTTCGAGTTAAAATCCGGCGACCGCGTGGTCTTCCTCGGCGATACGCTGATCGAGCGCGAGCAGGCGCAAGGCTGGATCGAGCTCATGCTGACGTCCCGCTTTCCAGATCGTGACGTCACGTTTCGGAATCTCGGCTGGAGCGGCGACACTCCAGCGGGCGACTCGCGGTTCGGCCTGAGCCTGTTGCAGGCGGGCCACGAGCCCGCCGACGAAGGATGGAAGCAACTCGCCAAACAGATCGAGGAAGCAAAGGCGTCCGTCGTCTTCATCGGCTACGGCATGGCCAGTTCATTTGAAGACGAAGCGGGTCTCGCCAAGTTCGCAGCCGACTATGGCCGCCTGCTCACAGTGATCGAGCGGGTGCAGCCGGGCGTTCGCCTGGATTTGCTGTCGCCCTTGCCGCATGAAACGCTGGGCGCGCCGTGGCCGAATCCGGCCACTCGCAACGCGCAACTTGCGAGTTACGCGCGGGCCGTCGGTCAGATCGCCGCCGAGCACCATGCGCGTTTTATCTCACTGTACGACCTGCTCCAGGCCCGGACCTCATCGACGAGCCATTTAACCGACAACGGCATTCACCTCACGTCCGAGGGCTATCGCGCGCTCGCAGAAAACCTCGAAGAACAACTATTCGGCGTCGGGCAAAGCGGCGCCTGGCGGACGAGCACGCACGCTGAACCGTTGCGCCAGGCGATCGTGCGGAAAAACGAATGGTTCTTCCACCGCTCACGTCCCGCCAACATGGCGTACATCTTTGGGTTTCGAAAACGGGAACAAGGGCGGAACGCCACCGAGGTGCTGCAGTTTGATGACCTCATCGCCGCCGAGGAAAAGCGAATCGCCCAACTGCGGACGCTTCGGCCGGTGGACGTACCAGAGATGCCGCTACGGATCGGCAACCTCAATGCACCCGTCACCCCGCAACCACAGCCCGAGTTCGTTGTTGCCGATGGTTTTGCTGTAACCCTGTGGGCGGAAAACCCATTGCTCGACAAACCGGTGCAGATGAACTTCGACCCGCAGGGCCGACTCTGGGTCGCGAGCTCTGAGCTGTATCCACAAATCGAACCAGGCCAGGCCCCGACCGACAAGATCATCCTCCTCGAGGACACGACCGGCGCCGGCCGCGCCGACAAGGCGACCGTGTTCGCGGAAGGCTTGCTCATTCCGACGGGACTGGAGGTCGGTGATGGCGGAGTGTACGTCGCGCAGAGCACGGAGCTCTTGCATTTCAAGGACACGAACGGCGACGGAAAGGCGGATGTTCGTCGCACGGTCTTGAGCGGCTTCGGCACCGAAGATACGCATCACAACCTGCACACGCTGCGCTGGGGTCCGGATGGCCGGCTGTACATGAATCAATCGGTCTACACGCGCACCGATACGGAGACTCCGCACGGTGTCGTTCGGCTGAAGGCGGGCGGTGTTTTCCGGTTTGATCCGCGCGATGAAAAAATGGAAGTGCTATATCGCGGTTGGTTGAACGCGTGGGGTCACCAGTTTGACGATTTCGGGCAATCGTTCGTGACCGACGGCGCCGGCAACCGCGGCATCAGCTGGGCGATCCCTGGAGCAACCTATCAAACCCTCGCGCCCGCGCGGCGTGAATTGCAGAGCATCAGCCCCGGCAATTATCCCAAGTTTTGCAGCATCGAAATCCTCCGCAGTCCGCTTTTTCCCGCCGACTGGCAGGGCAACGTCATCACGTGTGATTTCCGCGCGCATCGCGTGGTGCGCTTCAAACTCAGCGACCAAGGCGCCGGATTCGTCTCGGAGGAACTGCCTGACGTGATCCGCACCACGGCCGATACCTTCCGTCCGATCGACGCGCGCATTGGGCCCGACGGCGCGCTCTACATTGCCGACTGGAGCAACCCGATCATCCAGCACGGTGAGGTGGACTTCCGCGATCCGCGTCGTGACAAGGCGCATGGCCGCATCTGGCGAATCGCGCCAAAGAGCGCGACGCCATTGCCGAAGGTGAACCTGACGACACTCGCCAACCGCGAACTGCTGAACCGGCTCACGTCCCCCAGCGGGTACGACCAGGAGCAGGCCCGCCGCGTCCTCGTCGAGCGCGGAGCAACCGCCGTTCTCCCCGACTTGAACACATGGGTCGCGGCCCAGCCGAAGCCGAACGAGGCCGCACGGCTTCGCGCCCTATGGATGTATGAGGCTTTCAATCACGACGAGCCGGCTCTCCGGCGAGACCTGCTCACAGCACGTGATCCCCGCGTCAGGGCGGCAGCCGTCCGCGCGATGCCGGCGACCGGAATGCTCGACGAACTCGGCGTCGCGGTGGCCGACGAGAATCCACGGGTGCGGGTCGAGGCGATCCGGGCGCTGGGTTCGCGACACACCGTGGGGGCCGCGGATCTGGCGTTGAGCGCGCTGCCGCGACCGATGGATCCGTTTCTCGACTACGCGCTCTGGCTGACCATGAACGAGCTGGCGCAACCGTGGCTGGACGCCGTGAAGTCAGGCGCCTGGTCGATCAAAGGACGTGAAACTCAATTGGAGTTCGGCCTCAAAGCGGTGGAGCCCGCGTTGGCCGGAGCGGTGCTCGGCGAGCTGATTGCGAAGAATGGAATTCCCGCCGAAGGCTCAGGTCCGTGGATTGAGTTGATCGGAGCTTCAGGTGGGCCAGCAGAGCTGCGGGTCCTTTTCGATCAGCTGTTGCGCGGCGCCTGGTCGGAGCCCGTCACTGCTCGCGGACTTCGTGCGCTGAGCGACGCCGCGCGACTGCGGAGCGCGAGGCCCGCGGGTGAACTTGACGCCGTGGGTCGACTGTTCGAAAGCCCAGGCGCGGCGATTCGCGTTGCCGCGCTGCAACTCGCGTCATCGTGGCAGCTTAAAACCCTGGCGCCGCGGATCATTCCGCTCGCCGGTGACAAGGCGCGCACGCCCGCCGAACGAACCGCGGCCTTTGACGTGCTTCGCTCCATGGGTGGACCGGACGCGATCGCCGGATTGAAATCGCTTACGGGTCCCGCATCCGCGCCGGAAGTACGGCGAGAAGCACTTGTCACCCTGGCATCGCTGGATGCGGCGGCAACCGTGCCCGGGATCATCGAACTGCTGCAGAGTACGACCGACGATGCCGAGGCGCAGTCACTCTGGCGCAGCCTCCTGAGCATCCAAGGCATGAGCGGACGGCTCGCGACCGAATTGCCAAAAGCGAACGTATCTCAGGCCATTGCACGTGCGGGGCTAAGACCTGCCCGGGAAGGACAACAGCATCAGGCCTTGGTCACCGTACTGTTGAACAAGGCGGGACTGGCCGTTTCATCGGCGCCCCTCACGCCGGTGCAACTCCAGGCGCTCGCCACGGAAGCACTCGCCAAAGGCGATCCAGCCCGCGGAGAACTTGTTTATCGTCGGACCGAGCTCGCGTGCGCCGTGTGTCATTCCATCGGTGGCGTCGGCGGCAAGCTCGGTCCTGACCTGACGAGTATCGGAGCCAGTGCTCCCACCGATTATCTGGTTGAGTCGCTGCTGTTCCCCAACGCCAAGATCAAGGAAGGTTATCACTCCGTGTTGATCACCACCAAAGACAGTCGGGAGCTCAATGGCATGATCACGCACGAGACCTCGACCGAGGTGACGTTACGCGATTCCGGCAACACAGTAACTTCGATTCCAACCAACGTGATCGTGTCTCGTTCAAGCGTAGGGTCGCTCATGCCCGCTGGATTGCTCGACGCGTTGCTGCCCGAGGAACGACTCGACTTGATCAAGTTCCTCTCCCAGCTCGGCAAGCCTGGTCCGTATGACGCTGCCATGGGAGGAGTCGCCCGCGTGTGGAAAATCTACGGCGTCGATTCCCGCAACGAGCACCTCGGGGCCCAGCGCGTGACGCAGGGTGACTTTGGTTTGGCGGACTGGATCTCGGTGAACTCACTGGTCGACGGTACGCTGCCGGCGGCTGCGATTGCAGCGGCCGATAAAGACCGCGGCAGTGTTCGGGGACTTTTTGTGGCCACCCGCTTTGAATCTCAAAAGGGCGGCCCCACTGAATTCACCTTGTCGGGCGAATCACCAAACGCGTGGATCAACGGCAAACCCGTCGCACCCGGCTCGCGTTTCACGGCCGACGCAAAAGCGGGCGCAAACACGTTGATTTTGCAAATACCCCAGGATCAACCGGTTTCAGCGCTCAAGCTCACGGCCAGCGGAGTGTCCTTTTCTCTGGAGTGAGGCGCACCCGTCGCACCAACGGCCGGCAACTCGTAGCGGCGGAACACATACGCATCTCGCTGCGGAGAACCGTGAGCTAGCGCCAGCAGCGTGACGCGCGCCGCCGCCAGTCAACCATGTGCCGCCTCCGCGAGCGGGAGATCCGCTTCACATCGATCAGCGTGCTGTCGCCACACTGCGAGAGCGTGTGAAAGCCTTCTTGATGTGTCTCCGACACCAACTCACCGCCGAGACTCACGGGCAGGTGCTCCACAATGACGTGATCGATTTCGAGGACGCTGAACCGCAGCAATCGCAAGCGACCGCCATAGGTGTCGCGACAATCTTGAACCGGTAACATGACTTTGTTGCCGGGCCCGACGAACGGCGTGCCGCCAGGCCTCGCGCCGCCGCGGTCTTCCACGATTGGGTTCTGGCGATGAAGCGTCCACGGGCCGGTGAGCGAATCTGAAAACGCCAGGTGCAGTTCGCGTTGATCGCGCGCGTCTTTTCCGACGATGGTGAAAAACATCCACCAGCGGCCCTCGTGCCGAATGAGCGACGGCTCGGCCGCGGGGATGTCTTTCAACAAGGCGGTTTCACGCGACCATTTGCCTGGGAATTGATTTGCTCGATACAGCACGACCTCACGGGCCCGATGGGATTCGGGCACCATAAAGACTTCGTTCTGCTCCTCGACAATGAACGGGTACGAGAGATGAACGGACTGGGCCAAGGCGATCTCACATCCCTGCCACGCCGGACGGGCACCCATTTTTATGGGGTGGTGCTCGATGACCGCGTGCTTCGAGCGGTAATCAAAAGCTTCGACGAAGACATGCATGACGCCATTGCGCTGCACGCCGAATGGATCCGCCAGATAGCGCCAAGGCCCCGGTTCAGGCAGCCAGCAAATCCGATCGCGCGCTGCGGTGAGCACACCGGCCTCCACGCAGTCGCCGATGGTCGCCGGGACAATGCCGACACTCCAGAAGTCAGACTCGGGACGGCCAATCATTGAGCCACAACGGCTCCCGCTTGATGCTGCAACGGAGTACGCTGCTTCAGTCTGACGACTTGGACGTAGAGATCGTTGATCGTCGCGAGGCGATCGGTGGGCGCGAACTGACGGAGGTCATACGTCACTCGCGGCCGCGCTCGCGCCGCATGCGACGGTGTAGACCTCACCAACGCCTGCGCCAGCGCGTCAACCGAATCGACCGGAACAAGGGTGACTGGTTGGTCGCGCAGAAACTCAGCGGGACCCTCGGCGGACGTGGAGATGATGGGGAGCCCGGCGTTCATCGCTTCGAGAATCGCGAGGCCAAACGATTCCTCGCGCGACGGCGAGACGAACGCATCAAATTGCGGGAGACAATGCTGTACGTCCATTCGATAGCCCGGGAGTTGGATTCGCGGATCGTCCGCGCACAGCCGCATTAACTCGGGCCGCTGCGGGCCTTCGCCTAGAATGACCAGGCGCGCGTGCGGAGCTGCGAGGGTTTTGAAGGCCTTGATTAACACGTCCATCCCCTTGCTTGGATGGAGTCGGCCGACCGCCCCGATGACGAAGTCAGTTTCGGCCAACCCCAGCGCGGCCCGCAAATCTGGTGCAGGCGCGTCAGCGCTGGTTTGCGGCAGCCAGTTTGGAATCGTGCGGGCTACGCCGCGGAACTCGTCCAACCGTCCGGCCTGCGCGTGGTTCACGCAAATGACCGCATCGAGGCGACCGTGTTGGTGCGCCTTGTATCCGACATGCAAGGTCGCGACGGTGGCAACGATGTCCGAGACCCGGCCCAGCGCTTTGCACGCGGCACTCAAATGGCCGTGACAAACATCGACGCCGAGACGAATGACCAGCCGTCGAAGGAGAAAGCGACGGAAAAGGCGCGACGAAATGCCATGGTACGTTACTCGGGGATCGAGCTCCGCCTGAATCGGTGAGGCGCTACATCCCGCCACGTGAACTTCATGACCCGACTCCGCCTGCCGGTTGGCTAAATCGATGCAATAGCGTTCAGATCCCGCGATCCTGGAAGAGAAAGCCACGTGGAGGATTCGAAACAACGGCATGGACGGGAACGCTTGGGGTTGGGTGCGGCGCTGGGATCGGTCTCGTCGTTCCGGCCGTCCGAATCCGGATGGCGGTGACGAAGGCGAAACAAAAACCGCGGCCACTATAACCGAGTCGCCTCGCTTCCGTCTGCCGGATGCATCGGAACAGATGTGTAGGGCGATCACCTACAAGAGGGCGTTTCGTTTGCGTCCTGCGGGGCGAATCACGCGGAATCCGCGGGAATCTTGCGTCCACTCGCCATGATTCAATTGCGCGAACCTTTCAATCTGCCATAGCCAAGGCATGGCGTTGCTCCCGTCCCACCCGTTGTACGCAAAATTTCTGACAACCTCGGTCGCAGTGCCCGCATCTCAGCGTCCCGCGTGAAAGGCTCGCTTGAGGCGAACCCTTCTGTCCGTCGCCAAATCTACCTTGTCGACGATCACCCGCTCGTTCGCGAGTGGCTCGCCACGATGTTGGCGGTCGAGCCGGACCTTCAGGTGTGCGGCCAATCCGACGATTCCGAGGCAGCACTCGGCGCGATGGCAACCCTGCACCCCGACTTGATGGTGGTGGATTTATCGCTGCCTCGGGGCTCGGGGCTCGAGTTGATCAGGCGCATGCGGCTCGAATTCCCCACGGTGCGATTACTTGTGTTGTCGATGCATGACGAAGCAAGCGTGGCTGAACGGGCCTTCCGCGCGGGAGCTCAGGGCTACGCTGTCAAACGGGAATCAGGCGCTCGCATCGTTGACGGCATTCGAACGGTGCTCGGCGGAAATTACTATGTCAGTCCCACGCTCACGGCTCAGCTGGCCAGCCGCATGTTCGGTGCGGCCCGTACCGGCCACCCGCCGGAAGAGTTGCTGAGTGATCGCGAGATGGATGTGTTTCGACTCCGCGGACAGGGTCACAGTCCGAAGGAAATCGCGGACCAACTCGGCGTCAGCGTGAAAACCGTCGGTTCCTACGATGCCCGCATCAAGGAGAAGCTGGGGCTGGAAGATTCCGGCGAACTTATGCGTGAAGCCGTTCTGTGGCACGATCGTCAGCGTGGCATTTAGGTTTCGAATACGCAGCATGTCCCCCCACTTCTCCGCTTTTTGGAGTCATCGACCGCTTCGGCTCAGGGCGATGTTGTTGATTGCGAGCCTGCTCGGCGGCTCGAGTCCGACGCTTTTCGCGCAACTCAGGCCTCCGCTCCCTTCGGCCAGCACGTTGAAAAAGATGAGCATGGAGGAGTTGATGGATATCCAGGTCACGTCCGTGTCCAAACGACCGGAACGGCTCTCGGAAGTTGCGTCCGCCATTCAGGTGATCACCGGCGACGATGTCCGCCGATCGGGTGCGACCAGCCTGCCCGAAGCGCTGCGTCTCGCGTCAAATTTAGAAGTGGCCCAGGTGGATGCGCGGCAATGGGCAATCACCGCCCGTGGGTTCAACAATGTCTTCGCGGACAAAATGCTCGTGCTGATGGATGGACGCACGGTCTACACGCCGCTCTATGCGGGAGTGTACTGGGATGTTCAGGATACCATGCTGGAAGATCTCGATCGCATCGAGGTCATTAGTGGTCCGGGAGCTACCCAGTGGGGCGCCAACGCTGTCAACGGCGTCATCAACATCACCACCAGGTCGGCGAAGGAAACTCAAGGCGGGTTGATCTCGGCCGCAGCGGGCACTGAGCTTCGGGACGCGGGCGCCGTCCGCTATGGAGGCCAATTCTCCCCCAACGTATTCTTTCGCGTTTACGCCAAATACGCGGATCGCGACGAGTCGGTGCGCACAATCAATCAATCGGCAAATGACGCGTGGCACACGCTTCAGACCGGCTTTCGCCTCGACTGGGAGGGCGTTCCCGGAGACTTGCTCACCTTTCAAGGCGACGCCTACAAGGCGAGCATCGACCAGTTCGGGCCGGACAACACGACGGCAAACGGAGGCAATGTCGTTGGGCGTTGGACGCGGCAGCTGGGAGACAATTCGGACATCAAGGTGCAAGTCTACTATGACCGGACCCACCGCCGCATACCCGGATCCTTTACCCAGACGCTGGATACGTATGACTTCGACCTGCAGCACCGGCGACCGCTCACTGCAGGCAACGAGTTGGTCTGTGGCTTCGGGTATCGTCTGGTGCAGGACGATATCGTCAACACGCCGGCGAATGCATTTCTCCCGGCACGCGTCGGTCGCGAATCGTTCAACGTGTTTGCCCAGGACGATTTCAACCTCTGGACCGACGCTTTGCACCTCACGGTCGGGACCAAGCTCGAGCACAACGACTACACTGGATTCGAGTTCGATCCGAGTGCGCGGCTGGCGTGGAAAGTGGACAAGGTGCAGACCCTCTGGGGCGCAATTTCCCGCGCCGTTCGCACGCCCTCACGCATTGACCGGGACCTCTACTCACCCGCTACTCCACCCTATCGCGTGGCCGGCGGCACCCAAGTGGTGTCCGAGAAACTCGTGGCCTACGAACTCGGCTATCGCGTCCAGATGCAGTCGGGCGTGGCCGTCTCACTCGCCACGTTCCTCAACGACTATGACGATCTGCGCAGCCTCGAACCACTCAATCCGCCGCGCGCGTTTCCCGTGCAGACGAGCAGTGGGTTGCGGGGCCGTTCCTCGGGCGCCGAGCTGACGGTCGAATGGCAGCCAACGTCCAACTGGCGGCTTCATGCCGGCTGGACGGAACTGCGCGTCCATAGCGAGCCTCAGCCCGGTAACTTGGACCGAGGGACGAGGGACAGCATCGCTCGGGACCCGAATCATCAACTGTCGCTTCGATCGTTACTCGAGCTTTCCCCGCACTGGGAGTGCGATGCCGATCTGCGCTACATCGCGCCGATTAACATGTCTTCGGTTCCTGGGTACGCCGAGCTCAACCTCCGGCTGGGCTGGCATCCCGTGAAGGCGTGGGATTTCTCGATCGTCGGGCAGAATCTGCTCCATTCACAACACGCCGAATTCAACCCGCCCGGCGCCCGGCGCGAGTTGCAACGCAGCGTTTACGGCAAAGCCGCGTGGCGATTCTGATGAGGGCGTCCGGGACTTGC
The DNA here is from genome assembly GCA_039928945.1 of Opitutus sp. Lineage (GTDB taxonomy): Bacteria > Verrucomicrobiota > Verrucomicrobiia > Opitutales > Opitutaceae > Opitutus. The sequence goes on from JBDSSD010000045.1 coordinate 11,189, forward strand.
CGGGGTTTAGGGGAACGGTTTCGCTGCCTTCGGTGGCTGCTCGTTCTCTTGCTGGTCGGTCAGCTGGAGATCGGCGCGGCAGATCCGACCCGGCCGATCTCGGACGAATACCAGATCAAAGCGGTTTTCCTTTTTAATTTCGCGCAATTTGTTGAGTGGCCCACAGACGCCTTCGCCTCTGCTCAGGCCCCGATTGTGATCGGCATCTTCGGGCTGGATCCGTTCGAGGACTATCTCGATGAGCTGGTGAAGGGCGAACACGTGGGCTCCCGGCCCTTGCTCGTGCATCGCTACAAGACACGGGAGGAGATCGCAGGGTGCCACATTCTCTTTGTTTCCCGCAGTGAAGAGGCAGAGGTCCGCTCTCTACTGGATCATTTGAAAAGACGCCCAATCCTGACGATCAGTGACGTGGATACGTTCACGCGCGAGGGCGGCATCATCCGCTTTGCGACGGAGAACGGCAAGATCCGGTTGAAGATCAACGTGGAGGTCGCGAAAGCCAGCGGACTTGCGATCAGTTCCAAAATCCTTCGCCCGGCTGCCCTTGTCACCGCAGGAACGAAGTAGAATGGCATCGTTCCGCAACACGCCCATCCGACAGAAGTTGATGACGATGCTCCTCGTCACCAGCGGTGTGGTGTTGGTGCTGACCTGTGCCACCTTCATCGGCTACGAGTTGCTCACGTATCGCCGCATGGCGGTTCGTCAGCTTGCGACCTTGGGTGAAATCATTGCGGCGGAGAGCACTGGCGCGGTGGCGTTCGACAATCAGCGTGACGCGACCGAAATCCTTTCCGCCCTCAAGGCCGAACGGCACATCATCGCGGCGTGCCTGTACGATAAGAACGGCCGGATCTTTTCCCGGTATCCCGCCGACGCACCGGCCAATCTATTTCCGGCGTCGCCGATGAAGGACGGCTACCAGTTCCTCAACGGCAATCTGGTTGGCTTCACTCCAGTCGTTCAGGTCGAAGGAAGCGAACGATTCGGGACCCTGTACTTGAGCTCCGACATGAACGCCATGTACGAACGGCTTCGCCTTTATGGCGCGATGGCCGTACTCGCCGCGATCCTGGCTTCGATCGTCGCCTACTTGCTTTCGCGCGCGCTCCAGCGTCAGATTTCGCAACCGATCTTCGCCCTCGTTGAAACGGCACGAACGGTTTCGGATCAACGCGACTACTCCGTTCGAGCGACGAAACAAGGCAACGACGAGCTCGGCGTGTTGACCGACGCATTCAACCACATGCTCGGCGAAATTCAGGAGCGAAATGCGGCTCTGGAGGAACGTGTTCGCGAACGCACCGCCGAATTGGAATCGGCCAACAGTGAGCTTGAGGCGTTTTGTTCATCGGCCGCCCATGATTTGCGGACGCCGCTCCGTGCCATCACCGGTTTCGCTGACATCTTGCTCGATCCACGATCCAGTATTCCGCCAGCGGATGCACAGCGGTTTATCCGCATGATCCGTGACGGCTCGGGACAGATGAGCGATTTGATTCATGCCCTGCTCGCCTTCTCCCGTCTGGGCCGGCAGCCCCTCTCGCGGCAGACGATTGAACTGACTGATCTTTGCCAGGATGCGTACCGGGATTTGGCCGACGAGTACCGTGAGCGATCCGTTGAGTTCAAATTGGCTCCGCTGCCACCCGCTCACGGAGACCCCACCTTGCTTCGCGTAGTATTTGTGAATCTCCTCTCGAACGCGTTGAAATATTCGCGACCACGCGAATTCGCCGTGGTGGAAGTTGGCCTCGCCGCTGAATCAACGGACCGGATTCCCGTCTTTTTCGTCCGGGATAACGGCGTGGGCTTCGACATGCGGGATTCCGGCAAACTATTCGGAGTGTTCCAACGCCTTCATCATGCACGAGAGTTCGAGGGCACGGGGGTCGGGCTAGCCACGGTTCGTCGCATCATCGACCGGCACGGCGGACGCATTTGGGCGGAGTCAACCGCGGGCGCCGGGGCTACGTTCTTCTTTACCTTGTCCGCCTAACCACGCGGTCGCGCGGCAGTCTTTAGCCGACGGTATTTTGCGGCGTTCCGGTTTGGAACGCCGTGACATTTGCGATGGCGGTGTCGAGCAGCCGGAGACGGGCTGCCCGCGTCGCCCACGCAATGTGCGGCGTGATCAAACAGTTTTTCGCTCGCAGCAGCGGGTTGTCCGCGGGCGGTGGCTCCACGGAAAGCACATCGAGCGCGGCGCCGGCGATTTGTTCGTTGGCCAACGCCTGCGCGAGGTCGCGGTCGACGACCAACGGTCCGCGACCGGTGTTCACCAGAAACGCGGTGCGTTTCATCAGCGCCAGTCGGGCCGCGTTCACCAGGCCGTTCGTCTCGGGCGTCAACGGACAATGCAGCGAAATGAAATCACTGCGGCGAAAGAGCTCGTCGATGGAAACGTTCTCCGCGTCCGCGATGGCGCGTCGTGACGAGGTGACAACTTTCATTCCGAACGCTCGCCCGAGCTGAGCAACCGCCTGCCCAATCCGGCCGTAACCCACGATGCCCAGGGTGAGTCCGGACAATTCGATGAGAGGACGATCCCAGTAGCAGAAATCCGGTGACTGCGACCAGCGACCTTCGCGGACCGTTTGCGCGTGGTGTCCGACATGTTGGGTAAGCTCGAGGATCAGCGCGAAGACATGTTGGGCGACGGAAGGCGTGCCGTACGCGGGTACGTTCGTGACGACGATGCCGCGCGCTTTGGCCGCGGGCACATCAACGACATTAACGCCCGTCGCCAGCACGCCGATATAGCGCACTTTTGGCAGCTCGGCGAGCGTGGCTGCCGTCAAAGGGCACTTGTTCGTCAGCAGGATCTCGGCGTTGCGGGCGCGATCGATGATTTTGGCGGCCGCCGTCCGCGGATGGATTTCGCAATCACCCAATTGCCGGAGTGCGTCCCAGCTCAGGTCGCCCGGGTTAAGCGTGTGGCCGTCGAGGACAACGATTTTCATTTTCGAGGAAGCGTTCACAAGGTAGGGGCGAGAGCCCACCCGAACGTTTCTGGGATGTCACCTAAACAAAATCGCGAGATTAGGTCGTGGAAGCCGTCAGCCGCACCGGTCGGATCAACAGCACCAGGAAAACGGAGACGAGCGCAACGCCTGCAAATACGCCGAAGATCTCATTCAGCGGAACGTGGCGGTCACGCAACGTGCCGAAGATCCAGTCGCCAAATCCACCGCAGCTGATGCTCACGAGATTCATGATGCCATAACCGGTGGCGCGCAGCTCGGGCCGCGCGATCTGGCAGAGAATTGGCATGTTGTTGCAGTCGAAAAATCCCCAGCCGAGCCCGAACGCCATCAAGCCAAACACAGCCACGCCGAGCGTCCCGGCGTTGCCCACGCAAAATAGGGCAGGCAGGAACAACAGCATGCCGATCGCGCTGGTGAAAATCCGTCCGCGTTGGCTCCGACGCATCCAACGATCGGCCAGCGTGCCGCCGATGATCACGCCGATAATCGAGGCGATCTGCACGTACAGAATCGCGCTCACCCCGGCCTTGCCCTGTCCCAACGAAAACTTTTCGCGGAGAATATCCGGCATCCAGTCCCGCACGACCCAACCCGCGATCGCCGGCAAGGTGAAGTACAAGACCAGCAGGATGAAGTTGCGGTTCGTGAGCAGTCCTTGCACGACACCGCCCTGAAGCGTCACGGGCTTCTCGGTTGCGGCGACAGCCGGCTTGTTGTCGCGCAATAGCAGCAGGAGCGGCACCGAGTAAATCACGCCCAAAAGTCCGCAGGTGGAGAACGCCCACCGCCACCCATGCTCGGGCGAATCGGCCACGTATCCAGCGAAGCCACCACAGATCTGACCGAGGTAAATTCCAACTTGGTGCAGGCCAATCGCCCGTGAGCGCGTGGCCCCCGGGTGATAATCCGCGATCAGCGCCAGCGCGGCTGGCATGTAAAACGCCTCGCTCACGCCCATCAGCGCGCGCACCGTCATGAGTTCGTGGAAACTGGTGACGTGTCCCGTCCACCACGTGACAATCGACCAGGCAAAAAGACTCAGCCCCACGACGTGGCGCTTGCTGAAGCGGTCCGCGATGTAACCACCGAATGGGCTCAAAATGGCGTACGTCCATTTGAAGCCGCCGAGCACGAGGCCCCAATCCGCGCGGTTGGCGATCGATGGGATGTCGCCGACCATGGAGGCCTTCATCGTGGCCAGCATCTGGCGGTCGAGATAGTTCAGCAGCGCCACCGGCGCGAGGATCGCGACGACAAACCACGCATATCGGCCTAATGGGAACGCAGCAGGTTTCACGGCTTCAAAGCGCTTGGGGATTGAGCACGACGTGTTTGATTTTCACTCGATCCCACGTGTACGAAATGTGAATCAAGCCGTCGTGGGTTTGAATAACCGCGGGGTACGCGTACCCCTCTTTTCGGGGCACGTCTTCCAGCACGAGAACCATCTTCCAGGTGACGCCATCGCTTGAGACGGCCACGTTGAGCGGCCAGCGCGCTTTCAACCGATCGATGTTGTCCGCGGGACTTTGCACCAAGGTTCCACTCTTCGGAACGGGCGGCCCATCATTGGCGTTTTCGCGATGATTGTAGACCAAAAGGTGGCGACCGTCGGCGAGCGTGACCGCGTCCAGTCCGGAATTGGGCGAGAACAATCCGCTCTTCGTGAGAGGCGACCAGGTTCGGCCCGCGTCGCTCGACCAGCTCGTCGCGATCACGCGTTCTTTCGTGCGGCAAAGGAGCTGAATGCGTCCATCCGCGTGCGTGAGCAGCGCAGGTTGGATCGCATTCAAGGACTCGCTGGTTTCGAGCGCGGCTGAACGTTGCCAGCTCTGGCCGGAATCCAAACTCCTCTCAATGTGCACGCGCCATCCGAGTTTCTCGTCCTCCGTGCTGGAACCGCTGAGCAGCGTACCGTCGGGCAACTCGATGGGCTTGTTCTTGATCGGTCCGAGCACGCCGTCAGGCAAGCGTCGGGGCTTACTCCACGTCCGGCCATCATCGGTCGACGTCGCGACCATTCCCCACCACGTGCTGGGCGACGGACCCACTTTGAAAAAAAGCAAAAGCGGTCCGTGCCGTGGCTGAAACAAAACCGGGTTCCAGCACGGATACCGCGCTGCGCCGGTTTCGACGCCATCTGCGACCTTCGTCTCAGCCGACCAACGTCCCGCTTCGCTCCGCGACGACCAGATGGAAACATCCGAAGCTCCTTCGCGCGTTCCGCCAAACCACGCCGCTACCACTGCCCCACTCCTCGTCTCCACCAGCGTCGACGCATGGCACTGCGGATACGTGGCCGGCGCGTGAATGAAATCCGAACTCACGATTGCCGTCAGCGGCTGAACCTCGGCGGTGACTCGACCGCCGCACATCACCACCGCCAGCAACACAGCGCTGAGGCGCGTCCACCTCATGCCTGATGCGGAGCCAACGAGGCCGGCGTGCGATCGATCTGCCATTCGTCAAACTTAGAGCCAAGTTCCGCGACAATTTCCAGATAAACGCCGCGCGATCGTGCCGAAACCACGGCCTTGGGCTCGCCCGTTGCCAAACCGCGCGCTTCCATCGCGGCTGCGACGTTCAGCGGAAAGGTCAGGCGATCGATGATCCGAGCGATTTCCTTCAAGCGCTCGAAGGTTGGGCTGATGTCGCCCGGCTGCCTTTCGTGGCAGACACGGTAAAGATGGACCATCAGGTCTGGCGCGATGTTGACCAGTCCTCCGATGCAGCCCACCGCGCCGAGGCCCAACACTTCCGGCAAACGCGTGTCCGATCCAGAGAACACCGCGAAATTCTTCTCCCGCCCGAGTCGGATCAACTCCGCGTGGTAGGCGAATTCGCCGCCGCTCTGCTTGATGCCAGCCATGCGCGCGCGATCGGAGAAAGCCGCAACCGTTTCGAGATTGATCCGCGAACCGGTGAGCTCCGGAAAATTATACAAGAATGTCGGCAGCTCCGCGGCATCCGCGGCGTGGAGAAAATGGGCCAGCATGTCGTCCTGTGACGACGGGTAAAATCCGGGCGACATGATCGCAATCGCCGGCAGTCCGATCCGGTGCGCAAAGCGACTCAGCTCGGCGACGGCATGCGGTCGAATATCACTGACATTGGCAATGACCGGAAGCGGCGCGGCGAGTTCGGCGACGGTTTCAAGGACACGCTTTCGCTGCTCGAGATCGAACTGCGGAAACTCGCCCGTGCTCCCGAGCGCGAGGACCCCGTGAACGCCATGGCGCTTCAGGAAAGCCAGGTTAGCGGCGAGCTCCGCGACGAGGAGATTGCCTTGCGCATCCGTCGGCAGCCAGAGCGCTGCCAGAATGCCTTGGCGTGGATAGGGAATTGGAACAGGAGCAGCCATGTCAGGAGTCGAGCGCAGGTGCGCGAGATTCGATAAGTTCAAAATTTGAGAGGAGCCGAGACGGAGGTCGGCCGGTCATTTCCATTCGCCCAGCCGGCCAAATTCGCGCCGAGTCGCGGCGGAAAACTGACCGGCGGCTTTCTGCATGCGGGCCAATGTATCGGCCGTTGTCCTACCGAGGTTGTCCTGTCCCGAAGCAATCACCGTGTCGCATTCGTTGTCGTCCATGAAGCGGGCGGTCGCGAGCAGCCGTTTTTGGGCGTCCGTTGGCACGATGATGAAGCCGTGTTTGTCGGCATGGATGAGCTGACCCGGCTTGATCACGGTGCCGAACACCTCGACTTCGACGCCCCACTGCAACGGCCAGCAATGCGCATGACTCACTGCCAGTCGCCGCGCAATGGCCTTGAAGCCGACGCTTTTCATTTCGTCCAAATCGCGCACCGCACCGTCGGTGATGGTGCCCACGCATCCGAGGGCGCGCGCGTTCGTCGCACCGACCTCACCCCAAATCGAACCGTGGCAACGCGGCTGATCACGGTCCTGGACCACGACAATTTTCGGGCCAGGGACCGAGGCGAGGTATTCGCGGTAGCGCGCGAAATTCTCCGGCTGCTCGTGCTTCGGCCGTGGATCGCCGCCGCTGATCACGACCGTCATCGCGTAGCCAACCATTGGACCCATCTCGGGCATGAAATCCCGAGTCTCGTCCTGGTTCACCAACGACAGCGGATCGGCCCGACTGACTTGCTCGAGTGCGTTTGCGATGGTCGGAGTGTTCCACCGCTTGAGCTTCGTGAGCTGGCCGGAAGTGAGTGGCATGCGCGTGAAACCCGTTGGTGAACTATCTCAGTGAGCGCCGACGCCGTGAGGGGCCAGGTAGAGGAAGCCGTCTTCCGTCCCGAACAAAATGTCGCCCGCTTTGCTGCCCATGGAGTGGACCACGGTCGGCGCCGTCGAGTGCCCCGCCAGGATCTGCGTTTTATGAATTGGGCCCATGTCTTTGAAACTCCACTGGCCCGCGGCATTCTTTCCCAGGCCACGCAGGAAATTGATGTTCACACTGTTCACCATCAGATCGAGAACACCGTCGCCGTCCCAATCCGTGAAACAGAACGTACGGCGTCCGCTCGAGCCACCGAGTCCGGAATTCAGCTGCAGCGTGCCAGAGACCTGGTTCGTGGGCTTGCCGGCCTGGTCGAACGTTGAGATGCCTTCGCCCCAGAACACGCGTTGACCAGGCAGCAATTCGAGTTTGCCAGCCGCTGTTTTTCGCCGCTCGAACAAGGCGAGATAACCCTCGTGATCGAGCGTCACCAGATCGGGCAGTCCGTCTTTATTCCAGTCGATCACATACGGCGTGCAGCGCCATTCGATCACCAATTCTTTCGGCGCCGGTTTCCACCAGTTCCACGCCGGCTTCGGCGGTGCGCCGTTCCATTCGACTTCGACCAAGGCCGACACGGCGAACTTTGATTCGGTTTTCGAGCCAATGTTTTTGTACCAGTAGACCTTGCCCCACACATCACTCGCAACGATGTCGATCAGTCCGTCGAGGTCCCAGTCCGCTGCGGACACGTTGACGTAACCCCACTTCGTTTCGCTGGGTCCCTGGCAATCACCGGCATACCCGGCTTGGATGTGAATGGTTTGACCGCCCGCCGCGAGGTACACCGGAGCCGCCCACCGCGTGGGACTACCGCCTAGATTCTTGATGAAACCGATGTAGCCGGCGCTGTTTCCGGCGACGATATCCTCGTTGCCATCGCCATCCAGATCGCAGGCGGACGGCGAGTCCAGCACGCCAAACTTCACCTCGTCGGCGATCTGCCGGAAGAACCGTGGCGGGAGAAACTGCGGCATACCATCGGTGACCTTGCCGGTGTTCTCGAGCAGCGCGACGCGCCCATCCTCCTGGCCAACCACCAAGTCGAGATGACCATCGCCATTGAAGTCGGACTCGACCGGCGCGATCATGCACAAGTCCATCACGAGCGGCACGCCGCCCAACGCCAGCCGCCGACCCGCTGCATACTTGGGCTCGGTCCGTGTGCCGACGTTTTCGTAATAGGTGAAACCGTCGATGAACTCGCCGCAAATCAGGTCGAGTTTGCCCGTGCCGCGAAAGTCTCCAAAACAGGGTGACGGACGTCCGTAGACATCAATCGGCGCGTCGCCAGCCGTGAGTTGCACCGGCTTGGCGTACGTCGGGGCTTCGTTGGTCCCCGTATTTTTAAGCAAATACACATAGCCGTGCAGCGGGCCGAACTTCCACCGGCCGTTCTCATCGTAGGTGGGTTCGTTCTTGCCGTTGAAAGCGCTGGCCCACTTGTACTCGCCCCAGTAATCGATGCCGACAATCACGTCGCGCCGCCCATCTCCATCAAAGTCGACCAGCTTCCACTGGCTCGAGCGTATGCCGCTGATGCCAGGCTTGGTCAGATTCGGATCCGAGGCGCCGAAGATCTGCTCGACCGAAGGCACGTCAAGCTTCGTGGGCTTGTCCAAGGCACTGTTGGAAAAATCGGGATAGACCGCGCCGGGCGTCATCACGACCGGTTTCCCCTCGACCAGTGACAGCTGTGGCGAATCGACGGCCTGACCGAGGCGTTTTGCCGCTTTCATCAAGGGCAATCCACTTTCCGGATCCACGGCGCCGGTGTTTTCGAACAGATAGACGCCGTTATACGGTTTGCCCGAGCCTGACATGATCAGGTCAATGAGCCCGTCGTGATTATAATCCATCGGCAACGGCCAACCCCAAAGACCGACCCCGACATCGGTGCGCAGGCCAGGATTGTTGTACTTGATCCGCTCAAAAGGTGGCGGAGCGGACGGGGCGGCGAGCAGCCCGCTGGCCGACGTGAGGCCAGCGAGAAGCGCAAAAAGCAGGGGACGAGGTGGCAACATGGGAGAGGGAGGAATGTTTAACTGTCGGGGCGAAACCGCGCTGAACAGGCGATGCAGCAGCGCGGAGGTGCGCGCCTCCGGTTAAAACCGGGTGGAAACGCTGAAGCGGTAAGTCCGGGGCGGCTGGTCGCGAGTGATCACAAACGGATCATTCCCGATGTTGGTGACCATGAGATCAAAGATGTATTTCCGCCACCGGTACGACGCACCTGCATCGTAACTGTGCTGGCTGTCGGGAATGGCGGTGAGTCCATAGCCGGTCAGCTGGGTGATCTGGGGGCCGACGGCGGAGACACCCGCCTTGATTTCCCAACCCTGGTCGCGCGCGTCGCGGAGGCTGTACTTCGCAAACAGGTTGATGTTCCAGTCGGGCGCGAAACGGAGCGGAATGCGGCCCGGATTCGAAGCGGCCGTCCAGCCGAGCGTGTTCTGCTGCCCGGTGAAGCCCTGGCCGGTATCCATTTTCGTATAATTGGCGATGATGCTCAACCGCTCGGTGATACTGCCGTAGGCGCTGAACTCGTAACCCTTCGACTGTGCACCCTCGATCTCCGTTTGCGTGCCGAACGTGATCGACTGGCCCTGCGAGATTCCGTTGGTGAGCACGTTGCTCGTGCTGCCCGTCTTCGTCATCTCCCAATAATCAGCGGCGAACGAAAGGCGGCCGGCAAGCAACTCACCCTTGATGCCGATCTCCTTCAAATCGGTGATCGGACTGACGGTAAAAAATTCCGTCAGGCGCGGATCACCGGCCAGCAAGCCATTGTAACGCTGAACGGAACGGGTTGGGTCGGTCTGAACGCTCTTCACGGCATAGAGAGCAAGCTGCGGCAGGATTTTGAACGTGAGCCCGTAGCGGTAGGAATTGAGCGTCGTGTCCGCATTACTCGCGATCGTGCCGTTCGCGAGATTGCGCGTGACGGTCGAGTCATGGTCCGACCGGAGGCCGCCGGTGAGCAGCAGACGATCTTTGAACAGATTGAAGTCCTGCTGCGCGTAGATGCCGAAGCTGAAGGATTTGTTGCGTGTGTAAGCGGTGCGGGGCAACGAGCTCACCGTGCGGCCGGCGAAGAAGCTTTCGCTGTACCCGGCCGCTTTCATCGCGGCCATGCTGAGCGTGTTGAAAGGCGCGTTGGGAATCCCGGCGTAATTGGCGTTTCTGCTGTAGGAATCGTCGTAGGAATAACCGACCATCGTGGTGCCACCGACCCAACTGAGCGGACTGTATTTCGCGATCAGATCGCCCTGCGTCGTAGTCGCCCGACGCCAGCCGTTGCTGCCGGTGTACTGGGAATTCACGATGGTCTTCGTGTTGTCCTCGCCCGTGTAGGTGAACGTATCGTTGCCGAAGTAGCGGATGTTGGCGACCTCGCGGAAGAAGAGCCAGTTGTTGAACTGGTGGGTGAAAAACAAGGTCGCATTCGCAATCTTCTCGCGGTCCTCGTCCCCGGGTCCGGCGATATTGAAATCATATGGCAGGCCGAGCGCCGTGATCGGATCGGTCGCGTTGTTGAAGATCGGAATCAGGCGCCGGGCTTTTTCCGGATACAAGGCGAAGCCGTGACCTTCCTCGCGCGACGGGGTGTTGGAATCGAGGAGCTCTGACACAAAAACCAGGTCGGTCTTCTCCCCGATCTGCCACTTGAACGAAGGATAAAGCACCAGGTTCTTCGTCCGCTGAAACTGGATATAGTCGTCGCCCTGGTCCCACGCGCCGGCAACCCGCCCCGCGAGTTTGCCACTGCCGCCCAAGGTGTAATTGGAATCGAACTCGAAGCGGTTGGTGAACGCATCGTATTCGTTCATGCCCATCGAGTATTTCACGAACGTGCTGTTCTGACCGAGCTCAGGTTTTTTCAGGATGAAGTTCAGCAGTCCCGTGCCGCCGGCGCGGCCCTGCACGGCCGAGGGTGGGCCTTTGACCACTTCAAGACGCTCGTAACCGACGAGGTCGCGCTTCGCGTTGCCCATGCGCACACCATCCACCGCGATCGAGCCATTCGTTTCGAAACCGCGCAGATTCACGCCGTCGCCCGAACCGGCATTGCGATTCCTCACGTAGACGTTCGCCAGGTAGCGGAAGGATTGGTCGAACGAAACCGCGCCGATGTCGTTCCAGAATTCCTTGGTCACGATGTCGACCGTCTGCGGGATTTCGATCAACGGAGTGTTCGTGCGGGTCGCGGTGGACGCGGTTGTGACGCGGTAACCGGTGCTCGCTTCGGCGGTGACGGAGAACGGCTGCAGTTTCACGACTTCGTCAGGCGTTGCATCGCTCCGAGTGGTCGTCTGGGCGCCGAGCGGAATCAGCGAGACGGGAAGACAAGCAAGGAACCATCGAACTAAGCGGGGGAAACGTGGGGAGGTCGGGGTCATGGTGTAGGGAAAAGCCATGTTCGAGCCATTCAGCTCAAACGATTTAGCAAAATGCAAACGGTTACGGCCAAGGGGTCGACGAGGTAAACGAGAGAGAACGTCCGGACCGTAGCTAAATGGATTTAGCAAGGTCAAGCGACGATTTCAAACTTTCGCGCGGAGGGCGTTGCCGGCCCTATTTTCCGCGCTGAGTCGAGGCCCGCAGGAAGATCGGCGGCACCACCAGGACCTCGGTCGGCACATCGGATTCTCCGCGCAGCAAACGAAACAGCATCGGAATCGCCTCCGCCACCATCGCATCGTTCGCGCCCGCCACCGTGGTCAAAGGCGGATCCAGAAACTCGGCCAGTTCATAGTCTCCCACTCCGACGACAGCGATGTCATCTGGGATGCGGCGACCACTGACCTTGATTGCCTGATACGCGCCGGCGGCGAGACTATCGTTCACCGCGAAGAGTCCGTCGAGCTTGCCGCCTTTGGCAAAATAGGCCTCGACCGCCGCGGCGCCGTCATGCGGCTGCAACCCCGAGCTCACAATCACGACGGGGTCCTCGCCGGTTCGCTCCCGCACGACGCGCGTAAACGCGGCCAGGCGATCCGACGTCGTGTGAGTCAACTGCCGGCCGTGCAAAATTGCGAGTCGCTGGCACCGCGCATCGAGCAGGACTTCCGCCGATCGACGACCAACAAAATCGGGCGCTTCCAGCACGCAGCAATAGCGGGGATTGCGCCGACCCAGGACAACCACCGGGTACGGCAGACGCGCCTCACCGAGGAATGCGTCGTCGTTCGGCAGCGTATTCGTAATAATCACACCGTGATAGCGGTTGGCGTCGAGCAACGCGGGCTTTTCCTTCAGTCGGCCCGCGTGGAACATCTCGATGGAAACGGCGTAGCGAGTGTTTTCGTCCGTCTGAATATCCACGGCGTTCTGCAACGCGCGCAGCACCTGTCCCACGAGCGGCAGTGGCGCCTCGAAGGACGTGACGATCGCCAGATCGAACTGCCGCGTCGCCGATTTATGCGCGCGCAAACGGCGGCCGGCCATGTTGGGCACATAACCGAGCGCCGCCGCCGCCTCGCGAATTCGTTTAACGGTATCGGCCGCCAGCCGGCGTTCGACGTGGCGGTTGGCGAGAGTCGATGACACGGCCGCTGGCGATACCCCCACATGCTTGGCGATCTCATAGATGGTGACGGCAGGCTTGCCAGCGACTTTCGTGCTCACTGCGCCACCTTGGCGAGCTCCACGCTTCATTCGAGATTTTTCACTGCGTGACACCGAACCTCTCGCCAGTCCACGAGCCGAATAAGCCGCTGGCTCTCTCCACCAACACCTGTGAGCGTTTGGTCATTGATGGCTGAAGGCATCTCCAAGAGCACCAGGATCGTGATCGCCGGTGCTGGCATTGGTGGTCTCGCCACGGCGCTCGCCCTGCAACAACGAGGCTTTCAACCCATCGTCTGCGAGCGCGCGCCACACCTCACTGAAATTGGCGCCGGCTTGCTCCTGTCACCCAACGGCGTGCGAGCACTCGAGTTCCTCGGCCTGAGCTCCCAGGCCATGGCCCGCAGCCGCATCATTCGCGAATGGCGAATTTTGAATCGTACCGGCCGCTGCCTGCAACGGATGCGACCGCACAACCGCGATTTTCCGGCCCTCAGCCTGCACCGCGCCGATCTCCAGTTCCTCTTTCTCGAACACTTATCACCAAAGTTTTTACGCACAAACTGTGAGGTGCGGTCGTTCCGGACGACGCCGGATTCAATCGAGGTCGAGCTGACGTCGGGGGAAATCATGGCCGCTGACGCTTTGATTGGCGCCGATGGCCTGAGGTCCGCCGTTCGCACCACCCTGTTCGGCCCGCAACCACCGGCGTATTCCGGCTATGTGGGCTGGCGCGGCGTGAGCCCGTGGATTCCGACCGACTACGCCGGAGAACACCTGAGCGAATCGTGGGCCGACGGGAAACGTTTCGGGATCTCTCCCCTGGGCAACGGCCGTTGTTACTGGTACGCGACCGCCAACCGGCCTCCAGGAGCACCGACGTCCATCGTCAACCGTCGCGCCAAACTCCTCCGGCTCTTCGGTCAATGGCACCCGCCCATCGCTGCGTTGATTGACGCCACGCCCGACGATCAAATCTTGGAAAATGAAATCCACGACCGGCCAGCGCGGCATCCGTGGACGAACGGCGCGGTGACGTTGCTGGGAGACGCGGCCCATCCGATGACGCCGAATTTGGGCCAGGGAGCTTGCTTCGCCCTCGAAGATGCGAGCGTGATCGCCCGCTGTATCGATGAGTCCAAAACTATTCGCGCCGCGTTCCAACGTTACGAGCAGTTGCGCCGCTGGCGCTCGGATGTTGTTCAACGCCAGTCACGCTGGCTCGGAAAATTGATCCAGCTGGAATCGCCGATCGCGATCGCGTTGCGCGATGCCGGATTGAACCTTACGCCGAATCTCTTCGCTGACCTCTCGATGCGGCGGCTTTTTGGTTTCAGACCTTGATCAGCTCGCTCGGCGCCGGAGCGACGCGTAGGTCTGGCGCGGCCGCCGGTTGTTTCATCAGCCACCAGCCCACGAGGAAAATCGCGCCACCGACGAACGCCGGAGCAAGGTGACGCAGATTCGTATAGCCAATGATGAAATGAATTCCGATGGCGCAGGAGAATCCGGACACGCCCGCAACCAGCATGATCTGCCGAAAGCTACGCACGGGCCGCGCATGCAAGATCAGGAAGAGCAATGTAAGTCCGATGGACAATAGCCCGCCGCCAAAGCCCGCGCGGTCGTGCGCGATGATCGGGATCAGCGGATCCGCGATGCCGCAGATCTCCACCCGGGTGAGTCCGATGTACTCCAAGTCCTCGGGCACGAACACGGACGTCATGCCCACCGTCATGATGGTTGCACCCGCGACCGTCAGGCCAGCGGCGTAGACCAGCAACAGCCGCTTCCCCGCGCGGTACGAGCGAGAGTCCTGCGCGGAAGACGACGCCGGCCGGAGCGCCCGCCAGGATTTCTCCCCGCGCAGCGTGCGCCAGCTGCGGAGCATGCCCGCGAGGTACACCGGCAGCAGGAAAAGCGTGGCCACACCATGCCAGGTGTCGAGGTACCCGTAACCCAAGTACGTCAGAAAGCTGCCAAAGCCGCTGACGCCCGAAACCGCCAGAGTCCACCAAGCCCACGCTTCACCTCGCCGCAGGGGGAACTCCACGATCCACAAGTACAAGCAGCCAATTGCAATCAGTGCTCCACCGAAGGCCGCCCGGTCGTGGAACATGAAATTGACCAGCGCGGGGTTGCCAAGTCGGCTCAGCCCCGGAGCGTCCAGGCCAAGCCGAGCCACATCGTGGGGCAGGAAATGACCCGTGGCCGAAAGGAACAACGCGAACCCACCTGACGCGATCAACGCGACTCCGGTCAGCGCGAGCAGGAATCGTCCGTCGCCCAGCAGGGCGCGCCAGAGGCTGCGTTCGTCGTCGATTACCTCGAGATTTGCGCTCATGGCACCTGCACGGGCTCGACGCCGTTGGCTTTCAGAAAAGGATCCAACCGGTCTGCCAGTTTTCGCCAGTTGAACGACGGCACGGACGGATAAAGATGGTGCTCCAGGTGGTAGGTGTGTTGGAGAAACAATTCCGGGACCATCCGCCCGCGAACAGCGTGCGTCTGATGGAGCACATTGGTGGTGTCGGCGCGGTGTGGTATCCAAACTGTTGCCACAGGGTACAACCAGCTGCTGGTCACAATCAACAGCACGTACACGAGCAGCACGGGCGTCAGTGGCAACAGCGCGACACTCGCCACCACGATGCCAATCGCCCAGACCGCCTCAGCGGCCATCCATGTTTTTTCCAGCGGTCTCGCGCGGGGCCACGCCCAGACAAAGAGTCTCGTTTGCTGCCCCACCCCTTCCAGCAACGCCCAACCGAGCGACATTCGCGCCACCTTACCTTCCACGTCCTCGTCATCCGGAAAGTGTCGGTGATGGCAAAGGTGACTGAGCCGGAAGGCATGTCCGCTCCGCAACGCGAGCATCTCGACTGCACTCAACAGCAGCTCATTCAGCCACCGCGGAAAGCCGAGCGTGCGGTGCAGCAAATCGTGCGACGTCGAAACATAGGTGATGAACATCAAACCGGCGGCCGCGAGAACCGCCGGAATCCACCAGCCGTGAAGCGCGAAAGCGAAATACGCTGAAGCACAGCTGAACGGACGAACGATGGACCAGATCCTTTGCGCCGTCGTCACCGCGAGGAGATCACGCCCAAGGACGTCGATACTCGGCAACTTCGCGGCGCGGATCTCATCCACCATGACTGAGCACTGGCAGAAAAGAGGGCTTTCGCCAAGAATCGCCTCGCACCGTCACCGCCCGAAACCCCAGCGGTTCAAATCCAGAACCTCGACGACACAAATAGTATAAATCGCCGTAAGGGCGTCGCTCGCGGACGCCCAGATCGTGCCCGCATGAATTTGGGTCCATTCGTGTTTTTTCGTTTCCAACGACCACAGCCGCGGAGATCAGATTTTCAGGAAAAGCCGGCGCTTATACATCCACAGCAGGATCAACCAAAAAAGGGCGAGCAGCATGAGGCCGTGCATCACTGGCGCATACGTTTTCCCAGCCAGCTCAAAGACGTGCGGCCCAAAATGAGTGCGCAGACTCTGGTCCACGAATCCCTCCAACAGATGCGCCATGCAGTAGGCCGCGATCGAATTCATTCCGATGACGCGCAGCGGGAACAGCCAAGCTCCTTTCTGCTTCAGGTCGATCACGACATGGAACGCTGCGAGTAGGACGATGCAGCAACCGCCACTGAGCAACGTCCAACTGGGCGTCCAAATTCGTTTCACCAACGGACAGATTCCGAGCCCGTGCAACGCAAGGCCGAGCACGATCGCCGCGCACCCAACACCGATCATCCGTCGAATGCGGTTCATCTCCGACAACGGCGCGCGCAGCCAGTCACCGGCAATCACCCCCAGGCTCATGGTGCCCAATGTCGGAATGAAACTGAGCGTCAGATAACCGCCGGAGTTCGCGACAAACGGAACGGGCCGCGGGAATAGATTCAGGAACCACTGATCAAACGCGGCGCCAAGATTCGCATTCTTGTTCCAGTGCGCCGCGAATCCCCGCGCATGATGCGGCCAGTCCGCGGGGACTCCCACCGCCCCGTAATCAAAACCGGCGGCCGGCAGCGGATACAACGCCCAGGCCGCCCAATAACCGACGACGATGGTGAGGAACGCGATCCAGACGAACCGCGGCGATTGAAACCCCAGCAAGACGAGCAACGGATAGCCCAATCCGATTTGGGTGAGCGTGTCTTCAAACGTCCAATTCGTCTGCGCGCGTCCGATTGAGCGCAGAAAAACGCCGAGAAGGATGAGCAGTGCGGCCCGCCAGATCGCGTGCGCGAAGATGCCACCCTTCGGCTGCCCGCGCGCCTGTCGGCTCGCGATGGAGAACGGCAGCGCCACCCCGACCAGAAATGAAAACGAAGGCTGGATCAAATCGTGCAGCGAGCACCCGACCCATTCCACGTGCGTTTGCGCCGCAGCTGCCCAGTGCCAGAAGAAACTATTCGGCAAAGCTTGGGCGACCTCGGCGGTTCCGAGGACCTCCGCCATCATCAGCAACATCACCGCCCCGCGATAAGTATCAATCGAGGCGAGCCGCGGCGAAGGCGGCGATACGACGGAAGTCGCCATGCTGACTTAGATCGCTCCAGCAATCGCCAGCGGCGTCATTTTCTGCCACAGTCCGCGCGTAAAATCAGGAATAACGATGGGCATGCTGCCCGTGCGAACCGACTCGGTTGAGAGTTCAATCAGGCAACTCCACGCCGCGGCATCGTACACCACGCTATCCGGCGTGATCCCTTGGCGGATACAATCGAGGTGGCGCCAGTTCATCACGAAATCCATGCCGCCATGTCCACCGTCCTTCGAACGTTGGGCGAGTTTCGTCCAGAGCGGGTGGGAAAACCGGGCGCGCATCAGGGCGAGGTCTTTCTCGTCGAGCCACTCGTGCGATCCTTTCGAACCGAGCCCATAGGTTTGGGGCTGGTTGATCGCCAGCCGCGCGGGATAATCGAAGAACGTCGCGCCCGTGCCGGAAAGGGCGTTGATGCGATTGTAGGGCCGGGGACTCACCACGTCGTGCTGAATCATGATCGTCCGGCCAAGCTCGGTCTTGATGAGCGAGGTGTTCATATCGCCGCACACGTAGCTTTCTCCGGCATGGCGGCCGCCATTCGGTTTCTGCTCGTTGCGATATTTGGTCAGACCCGCTTCCGGCGAACTCATTGAAACGAGAAACTTGAACTGGTCTCCGCGGCCCACCCCCAGGTACTGCGCCACCGGACCAAGCCCGTGCGTGGGATACAGATTGCCGTTGAACTGCCAGTGATAATCGCGCCGCCAGTCGCCCTCCGTACCGAGCGAAAAGAGGACGCTCCGAAGATCATGGATGTACGCACATTCGGCGTGCGTCAGATCGCCGAAGACTCCTTGTCGGACGAGATTGAGTACGAAGAGTTCATTTTCGCCGTAGCAGCAGTTCTCCAGCAGGACGCAGTGGCGCTGAGTGCGTTCGCTCGCGTCCACCAACTTCCAGCAATCGGCCACAGTAACGGCAGCCGCCACTTCCAGAAACGCGTGCTTGCCTCGTTCCATCGTCCGCAAACTCATCGGCACGTGCCAGGCCCATGGCGTCGCGATGTAAACCACGTCGATGTCGTCGCGATCAACCATTTGCTCCCACACCTGCTCGGTGCCCGAATAGACCATCGGACGCCGCCCGGTTTTCTTTTCACACAATTCGGCGGCCTGCGTTGCCCGATCGGCGCGCAGGTCGCAAACGGCGATGATCTCGGCGAACTCCACGTTCAGGCATTCCTTCACATGCGTCATGCCCCGACTGAGACCGATCACGCCCACCCGGACCTTCGCCAATGGCGTGGTCGTCAAATCGTGAACGGGTTTTTGTCCCGCTGCACGCGGCGGAACCGCGCTGAGGCCGGATGAGGCCGCGGGTTCAACATGGGTGACCGCTGCACTGGCGGCGGACATCGCGGCTGCCGAAGCGCCGAAGCCGGCCAGCGCGGCAACTTTGAGAAATTCGCGACGGGTGGGTTGTGGCGTGCTCATAGAAAATGAAAGCGAGGCGGCGAGAGGGGTTACGCTGGCCGAAAATGAGCCGGTCAATCGGCCGGAAAGCGATGCCAGAAATTTCCGTGATCAGAACAATTCAAAAAGGGTTCTGCTCGACTGTCCAAAATGAGGAGCGCCGTTCGTCTCATTTATATACCGCCTTGATTTTCGTCCTACTCATACTCTCTGCGCTCTGCTGGCTCGTCGCCACCGATGACAGCTCCGCTGGTCACGCCTAGCATGCCATGCGCGTGCTGTGGTGTTCGTGGCGTGCTCGTATCACGGCTACACTCCTTCGCATCGCACCGTCGCCCCGGCCGAGCGCGCACGAACTTTGTTCGGGAAACGCGCGACGTGAGCGGAAGAGAAGTCAGACGTGGCCCTTCGCGGGAGCGGAGGGATGAAAACGGTCGACCGCTTGCCCCTGGGCGGCCGAGACGCTTTTGCCGCACCCGGCCTCCGCGGTGACGATCTCGATCCGACCACGGATTTCGCTGCTGGGTACGGAGACGGATTCGGAATCCCTCAGCGCGACACTCGTGGCCAGACGCAGAGCGAGCGCTCCGATTTCGAGATCATGAAGTTATCCCGGTCAGCCGCCGACGAAGTTCAACATCTTGGCGATCGAACGCCGCGAGGGGAGCTGCGGCGCCGGCATGGGCTGAGCGGTGGCGTTTTCCGCAAGCATTCCGTTGTGAACCGCTAAGTTCGCTCTAACTGCATTGAGATTCCGAACGCGAGCCCGGTTCAACCGGCGCAGAGCGCGGCGTCCATGCGAGTGTATCAGCCTCTACGGCGACTCGGAGGTCGCACGCGGTGCGTATCCACCCCTCGTGTTGCAAGTCGCGTGCAGACAGGAGCCCGCATCCGTAAAGACCCCATTGAAAAGTCTGGGGAGCGCGCTCACCTCATGCTTGAGCTACGGTGCTCGTTTGTAGTGTTGTCGGAGCGGTTCGCCCTCGCCGTTTATTCACCACCCCTTACTTTGCTCATGATGCCGATCTCGCCTCGCTTGTTACTCCTCACGCGAGCGACTTGGTCTTGATTGCAAAGATGTCGACGACCGAGCCCACAGCAGCCCCGTTGCCCGTTCGCATTCTCATCGTCGATGACCATCCGTTTCTCCGTGATGGTTTGATCGTGTGGATCGGGCGTCAGCCCAACTTCGCGGTTTGTGGACACACGGATTCTTCCGGCGCTGCGACCGAGGCCATCCGCGAACTGCAGCCCACGATCGTACTGCTGGACCTGCAACTGCGGACCGGAAGCGGGTTCGATGTGCTCAATGCCGTCAAAGCGGCGCGGCTCAACACGCGCATCATCATTCTCACCAACAACGACGATCCCAACTGCGTGAAACGGGCGCTTTCGACCGGTGCGTCGGGGTACGTGTTGAAGCAGGACATCAGCGATGTGCTGCTGGTGGCGATCCGAACGGCGCTGGCCGGTGGAATTTATCTCAGCCCCGCGATCGCCGAACACGGGCCGGAAGATCCCAGCAAGTCGAATGGCTCGGCGGAACACCTGTCGACGCTTGGAAAACGCGAATTTCAAGTGCTCTCATTCCTGGGGCAGGGACAATCCACGAAAGAAATCGCGCTTCAACTTGGACTCAGCGCCAAGACCATCGAGTTCTATCGGGAAACCCTGAAGAAGAAGCTCGGGGTTCCCGACAGTCTTGCCCTCATCCGAATGGCTACCATTTGGGCGTACGAGGGACGCCTGGCGCCCCGCGCGGACATCGACGCACCGGAAAATCCCAAAAACGCCAGCTAAGTTGCTGGCCTGGGCAGCAGCCGGTTCTTCCCATGGGAATGCGGCGCGTGGTGGCCGCTCATCCACGAACGGGAAGGTGACGTTCGCGCAACGACGGACCCGGGAAATTCCCAGCTAGTAGCGGATCGCGTTTCACGATTAAATGGCGCAGAAGGTTCAGGCCAGATCGCTCCGAGATCGCGTCAAAAAAAATGTCCGGCTGCCTATCGTCGTTCGATGCTTTACCCCGCTCGCAGGCTCTCCCGTCGTCGCGACGCCGTCATGGCGACGAGCGCACGTCGAACTCCGTCGGTCGAGCACGCGCCGGACTGTCACGATAGTGTTGATACACCTGGCAATGCGCCTCACGCGGCAGGACCGACGCCCGCCCCGCCCGCTTTCACTGTCTCCTCCTGACGATCAAGATGAAGTTTTCACCGCCGCACCTTTGACCATGAACGCTGCCCCGCTTTCGCGCCGGAAAATGCCCGCCGAACCTAACTCTCGTGCGCTCCCCTGTTCGTTGGGTAAACGCTCGATCGATCTCGCATGTTGTCTGGCCGCCTTGCCCCTACTGGCACTCGCGACCATAGTCCTGGCCATTCACAACAGCCTGTGCTCGCCCGGCCCGCTGTTCTTTCAACAGACCCGCGTCGGTTACGGCGGGAGGCGTTTCAAGCTCTATAAGTTCCGCACCATGGAGGCGACCGCGCCAGCCGCACCCCATGAAATGCATTTCGCGGAGCTGGTGCGCCGAAACGCACGAATGGATAAGCTGGATTCACGGGGTGATGCCCGACTTATCCGCGGTGGCTGGCTGCTGCGATGCTCCGGGTTGGATGAACTGCCGCAGATCGTGAATGTGCTGAAAGGCGAAATGAGCATCGTGGGGCCACGCCCCTGCATCCCGTACGAGTTTGATCAATACACCGCCGCTCAGCGCGAGCGATTTGGCTGCCTGCCCGGTCTCACCGGGTTGTGGCAGGTCTCGGGCAAAAACCGCACGACGTTTGAGCAAATGATTCAGCTGGACGTAGAGTACGTCCGCCACAATTCGGCCAGCCTGGATATCGAGATCATCTTGAAAACCGTGCCGGCCCTCTGCCGGCAGTTCGTCGACGTGCAGAAGGCCCGGCGGGAACTTCATGGCGAAACCACCCTGCGACCGGCCAGCCACCCGGCCCAGAGTTGATGCGCTCGCGCGTTGAGTTCGCCCGCTCGTTTGCACGCATCGATCTCCCAAGCTACGCTGCGGCATGCAGACTTCGGACTTCCTTTCGCGATTGGAACATCACCTCGTCACTCATCTTTCGGGACTCGATGCAAAGGCGCACCCGTCGAGTGACAGTCCGCGCCGGCTGACGCGGCAGTGGACGATCGAATTCGTCGCGAGCGAAGCGGCCAAGCATCCTGAGTTCGCCAATCTCGCCGCCCTGCTCAAAAACGTCAGTGATACGCTGCCGGAGTTTGGTCCGTAGTTGTCCGAACACGTCCCGGCGCGTGGTCGGACTCATCCGCGCAGTGAGACTGCATCGATCCCGGTTGCAGCGCAGGCTCGATTTGTCGCCGGCACGCCGCACACTCCATTTGGCGTCACTCGATCTTCCCAGCCCTGAACCTTCATGAGCTTCCGATTGTTTACCCCACGTCATGGTTTCGGCTGCGCGGTTGCAGCCTTCATCGTATCCTCGTCATTTTCTCAGCCGGTGAACCCGGTGGTGCGGGAAGGCGTGACGGAGAAAATCTCCGAACACGTTTATGTCATTCCCGACGCAAGCATGCCTCTGGTGCCAAATGTGGGGATCATTGTCGGGTCACGATCCACATTCGTTGTCGATACCGGCCTCGGCCGCAAAAATGGCGAAGCCGTGCTGCGGGAGGTCAAGCAGCTAAGTCCCACGGCCGAGCTCTACCTCGGGACGACGCACTTTCATCCCGAACACGATCTCGGCGCCATGGCCTTTCCAGCGTCGACCACGCTGATTCGTTCTGCCGATCAGGTGAAGGACATCACTGAATTCGGACTGCAGCTCGCCAACACATTCAGCAAGCGATCACCGTTCATCGCAGATCTTCTGAAAGACGCCGAATTTCGGCCCGCCACGGTGACGTTCGAACGGGAAAAGACGGTCGACTTGGGCGGTGTGACGGTCCGGCTCATCGCCATGGGAGCCAACCACACCCGAGGCGACACCGTGTTTCTGGTCGAGCCCGACCATGTGCTTTTCTCCGGCGATGTGGTGATGCGTCCGCAGCCCTCGTTCGCGAGTCCCTATTCCACGATCCGCCATTGGCTTGAAAGCCTCGAATTTTTGGAGGGCTTGCATCCCGCAAAATTGGTCCCAAGCCATGGCCCCATTGGGGACACGTCGCTCATCGCTGACTACCGGACCTACCTCACACAAGTGCAGACCCGGACGGTGGAATTGAAGAAGAGTGGCAAGTCGGTGGACGATTGCGTGCAAACCGTGACTGCCGAACTCCAGGGCACCTACCGCGACCAAGGCCGTTTGGCCGGAGCGGTTCGGGCGGCGTACAGCGAAGCGTCGCCGTAACGGACCTGACGCGGGCGGCAAGGGGTAGGGCGAGGCGTCCCCGCCGAGCCGGGTTCGATCGCGGCTCACCCGGAGGGTTCGCCCTACCTGTCGCGAAGCTGAGCGGACGGTTGCTCGCCTAGGACCTGCCAGCACACGAGCGCGCCAACGCCTGGTTCGCCGAAGTCATTATTTCTCGCACGGGTTCAGGAACGCGAACACCGGTTCACTGTCCGGACTTCGCGATGATCGGGGATTCCCCTACGCAAGGAGCCACCGTGTGCTGTATTTCTCAATACCATAAATTCACCGGGGCAGCCACTCCGCTCTTGCCCCTTTCTGACCTTCCGAATCGTCTTAACCCCCCAAGCAATCCCGCCAGCGGCGGGTGGTTTTTTCTTTCCGAATTCCCGATGTGTCTTGATCAACGCGATGTGCCCGCTGGCAATGCGCCAGCGTGTTTTGCGCTTACTGCGCGCCACACGGTCAATCCGGCGTCACATCCTGCATTGCACCAGCTCAATCAGCGAAGCGGTGGCGGTTCGCCATGAGTTCGAGTTTTTCGCCAGAACTGCGGGGAGAACTGCTCGACGACTTCTACGCTGAGTGCGACGAATTGCTGACGGCAATCCGGCAAGGACTCACTCAACTGGAAGAACGCGTTGGGAAACGCGAGTCCACGGCATCGTTCGTCGAAGCCCTTTTTCGGCATTGCCACACGATCAAAGGAATTTCCGCGATCGTCGGACTCCGGCCGGCCGAGCAGCTCGCCCACGTCATGGAAGACTTAATACGGGCGTGGAGCAGCCATCCCACCCTGCTGACGGACGATCATCTCGACCTCCTCGTCGTCGCGACGCAACGGGTGGAACAAATCATCACGGCTCACCGGACGGGTCAGGGCACCCCATCGATCGACGACCTCGTCCAACGAATTGGCGACGTGTTGTCCGCCTCGCACTCGACGCGTCAGGCCGCCGCGACGACACGTGAACTCCCGCCGACCAGCCCAACCTCGACGGACTCAATCAGTCACGCGGCCGACCCTAGCCTTTACGTTGCGACGTTCAGTCCATCGCCGGCGCTCGACCAGCGGGGAATCAATGTGAGCGCGGTGCGTGAACGGTTAAAAGCGATCGGTGAAATCGTCAGCGCGACCCCGGTGGTACTGGGCAAAGGCTCGATCAAATTCCGCTTTGTCGTACGTTTGCCTGACGGGCCTGGAGACCTTTCGGCGTGGGAGGCGGACGGCGTGCTGTTGGCTCTGCCGGAAAGTGCCGCAACGCCGTCGCTACCCGCCGCTGAGGTCGAACCCAGCTCGTCGACAGCAACTCGAGATGGTGACTCGACTGCCGCGCTCTCCCTCACCCCGTCCCAAATCGTTCGCGTCGACCTCGCCCGGCTCGACGAGCTCATGCGCATCACCGGCGAGATGGTCATTCATCGCTCCCGCCTCGAAGATCGGATCAACCAAAACGGTGCCGCGAGCGGCCTCAAGGAGATCAGCGTCGCGCTCGGACGTTCGTTGCGGCAAATGCGTGAAGCGATTTCCCGCGTCCGGATGGTGCCGATTGCGGAGATTTTCAGCCGGATGCCCTTCGTCGTGCGCGATCTGGCCCGCGAATCCGACAAGAAGGTCAACCTGACGCTCGAGGGACCTCAAACAGAAGTGGACAAGTACCTGGTCGAGCGGCTCCGCGAACCGCTGCTCCATCTCGTGCGCAACGCGTTCGCCCATGGCATCGAGTCCCCGGGCGAGCGGGTCGCCGCGCACAAACCGGTCGAGGCGAGCATCGTGCTCAGCGCGCGAAGCGAGGGTTCATCCGTCGTGATTCAGATTCGGGATGACGGACGCGGGGTCGACTTCGTCGCCGTCGCTGCCCGGGCCACGTCGCTTGGGCTGGAAGTGCCGGGCCACCTCGACGCTGCCAGTGTGATGAAGATTCTGTGCTCTCCCGGATTTTCCACGCGCGACGCGGTCGATCTGGCCGCCGGGCGCGGGGTGGGCATGGCGGTTGTCGCGAACACCGTGCGGGAACTCGGCGGTACCCTGAAACTGGATACACAGGTGGGCTCGGGAGCGGTGTTCACGCTGCGGCTGCCTCTGACCCTCTCGATTGCGGACGCGATCATCGTTTCGATCGGATCCGAGCTGTGCGCCATTCCCCAGGTCGCGGTGAACGAAATCATCCAGATTGACGCTCGCGAAATTCGCCTGATTCAGCAGAGCCCGGTCATTCCCTACCGCGGTGGCCTGCTGCCGATCGTGAAGCTTCGAGCGATGTTCAAGCTGCCAGAGGCTTCTCCGGAACGAGTCACTCTTCTCGTGTGCAGCACCGAGCGCGGGGCAACCGGTCTCGTGGTCGACGGGGTCCGAGGCCAGCGGGAAATTGTCATCCGCCCACTCTCCGACCCGCTGCTGCACGTCCCCGGCATTTCCGGAGCCACGGAGCTCGGCGACGGACGTCCGCTTTTGATCATCGATCCGATCGCCATTACCCAAGGTGTCGTTCGTCCGCCCACCGCGGAACATGACCTTCGCCCTTCCGCCGAGAAACGATCCGCATGAGCCTCGCCGACACCTACGTCATCTTCGAACTCGATCGCGCCGCGTATGCCGTCAGCAGCGACAGCGTGCTGCACATCGACATGCTTGATCACGTGACGCCCGTGCCCAACACCGCGCCCGCCGTAGACGGCGTGGTGTTCTCCCGTGGACAGGTAATCCCGGCGATCAATCTTCGCACCCGGTTCGGCCTCGAACGGCAGACGCACACGGCGCGAACCCGGTTGGTTTTTCTAAAGGTTCAGCAACGGATCGTCGCGCTCATCGTGGATGCCGCCCGCGAATTCCAACGGATTCCCGCCGAAGCGATCCGCCCCATTCAAGAAACGCTGGTCGGCATCCAAGGCAATTACGTCACGGGCGTCGCGTCGCTCAAAGACCGGAGCGTCCTGATCCTTGATGTGGCCGCCGTGCTGACGCTCGACGAGATCTCGACGGCGCCGGTCCCCCGCGAAGCCATCCTACCCCCCACCTGATTTTCCCTCCCCCGCTCATGCAAAAGTCGAAATCCCGCCCTGCTCCGCGCGCCGCCTCCTCGATCCCGTCTCCCGCCGGCAACAATGGTCATGGTCCGAAGCGACGCTCCTCGCGCATCGCTGAAACTGATAATCGATCCATCACGGCTGCCATCGCCCTGGCGAAAGAGATGATGGTGACGCTCAAAGAGACCGCAGCCCAAGCCCAGTCACTGGCGAAGTCCGGCGAGGAATCCGTCTCGTCGATCAATGAGCTCGCCGCTTCCATTGAGCAGGTTTCGGCGAGCGGCCTGGAAGTGGCCAATGCCATCAATGAGACCGGCGCCGCGATCAAACAAATTGCCGACAGCAGTCGCACTGTTACGAATACGACTCACGAGATGTCGACGTCCGCCGAGGAATTGACGACCTCGATCACCGAGGTGGCAGCGTCCATCAAGCGAGTGAACAAGGATTCCGAAGATCTCGCGGCCGCACTGAACGAGACCGGCGCTTCAATCGAAGAGATGGGCCGCTCCGTCCAAGGGGTTTCACGGAACGCTGATGATCTGACCGCCGCCGCGGAAGAAACACTCTCGTCGATGAATGAAATGGCGGCCTCGATCGAGGAGGTCGCGGCGATGGGCGAAGGACTCGCCACCTCCGTCGAGGAAACGTCGACGTCCGTCGAGCAGATGGCGCGCTCGATCCAGTCCGTCGCGCAGAGCAGCGAACGGATCACCGAAGCCGCTTCGAACGCCAACACCAGCGCAACGCAGATGGACCGCTCAAGCCGATCCGTCGCTGACCTGGTCAAACGCACCCACGAGGTGACGCTAAAGGTCTCGCGGGAAGCAGACGATGGCGGCCAGATGATTCGAAAATCGATCGAGGGAATCGGTCGTGTGACCAAAGCGATGGAGTCGTCGTCCGCCATGATGCGTGAGTTGAGCAAACAAACCTCCGAGATCGGGAGCATTGTCGGGACGATCAACGTGATTGCGGAGCGCACCAATCTGCTGTCGCTGAATGCGTCCATTGAGGCGGCACGGGCCGGCGATGCAGGGCGTGGCTTTGCGGTCGTCGCTGAAGAGATCCGCAATCTCGCGGATCGCTGCGCCAAGGCGACCGCGGATATCGCGGTGATCGTGCGGAATTTTGAAAACGTGACCCGGGATGCCACTCAAGCCGCCACCGATGGCGCGCGGGTCGCGGAGGAATCGAACCGTCTCTCGGAAAGCGGCTCCGATGGATTGAAGAAGATTTTGGATGGAATCAAAGACACCGCGAGTTTCATCGGCCAGATCTCTACCGCCGCCGACGAACAACTCTTGGCGAGCAAGCATGTGCTCGAAGCGATTTCAACCACGTCCGCCCAGTCCCGTCACGTCGCGAACGCCACCGCGGAACAAGCCAAGGGAGCGGCAGCGATCGTGCAGGCCAGCGGTCAGATGAGAAAGGTCACCAAGGAGGTGGCACAGGCGATGAGTGAACACGGACGCGCGGCCCGGGAAGTCGTGAAAGCGGCGCAGTCCACGAGCAAAATCGCGGGCCAACTTCGTAAAGCGACTGCTGAGCAGGCGGCCGGTGCGGCGCAAATCGTGAGTGCCGTCGACGAGATGCGCAAAGGCAGCGTCTCGACTTCACGCGCGATTGCGGAACAGACGACCGCAACGGAGCAAATCTCAAAGGAAGCAGGCCGGCTGGCCAAGATGATCAAGTCGATCTCGCAAGCCATGGCGGAGCAGTCAACGGACGCGTCGCAAGTGGCCGCTGCAACGGAAACGTTGATGATGCAGTCCGGTCAGACTTCGCGCGCGCTCCTCGAGCAGTCTAAAGCGATGAAGGATATCACGGTGACGTCAGGCAATGTCGTCTCGCGGATCAAGGAGATCACCGCTTCGAATCTGCAGCATTCAGTCGCCGCGGAATCCGTCGTGCGGGGCCTCGACGCAATTGGCGCTGGGTTATCGCCGGAAAGCGCTCCCGCAACGGCGAAGAACGGGCCGGGCGCGAAGGCTGCGAAGGGCAGCGGACCCCGCCAGAATCCGCCTTCATCCGCCTCGGCTCAACCGGCCGCGCCCTCCGGCTCAAACAATCGCAATCGCACGCGTGCGGCTAAAACAGCATGACCGTTCCGCCGGAATCGGGAGTGTCAGCGAGCCTGAAGGTCAACGATCCCGTTCCTCAGCTGCTGCGCGATCTCGTGCATGAGCACACCGGCATCCACTTCGAGAATGATCGTCTCGATTTGATGCTGGAAAAGCTGGAACCCCGAGCGAAGGCCCACGGCCTCGACTCGTACCTGGACTATTATTACATCCTCAAATACGACGATCGGGCAGCGGAGGAGTGGCGCCGCGTGATGGACGCGTTTTCCGTGCAGGAGACGTATTTCTATCGCGAGCCGGACCAAATTCGCGCGCTCGTCGACCACGTCGTTCCGGCGTGGTTCAAGCAATCCTCCCGGCCGTTGCGTATCTGGAGCGCGGCGTGTGCGACGGGCGAGGAGCCGTACAGCATCGCGATCGCACTCAACGAAGCAGGTTGGAGCAATCATCCCATCGAGATTTTCGCAAGCGACGCAAGCGATGCCGCGCTCGCGAAAGCCCGCGCCGGATTTTACCGCGAACGCTCGTTTCGCACCCTGCCCGAGGCGTTGCGGCACAAATATTTTGAAACGAAGCCGGACGGTTATGAGCTGACGAAAAAGGTCAGCGAACGGGTCCAGTTCCACTGGGCCAATCTGGTCGCACTGGATGAGGCGCCGCAAATCCCACCGGTCAACGTGATCTTCTGCCGGAATGTTTTCATCTATTTCTCGATCGATACCATCAAAAGCGTGATCGCTTCGTTCGCTGGTCGGGTGCCACAGGGCAGCCCGTTGTTCATCGGCGCGTCAGAATCTCTCCTGAAACTGACCGATCTGTTCGAGCTCAAGGAAATCGCGAGTGCGTTCGTCTACGAACGTACGGCGGTCCGCGTAAGCTGATGGCCCACGTCATTCGCACGCTCATCGTGGACGACTCGGCCTTCGCCCGAAAAGTCGTGCGCGAGATCCTTTCGACCAGTGCGCTCGTCGACGTGGTCGGATTGGCGCGCGATGGGGAAGAGGCGCTGGAGATGACGGCGACGCTCAAGCCCGACATTGTGATCTGCGACCTGCAGATGCCGAAACTCGACGGCGTCGGCTTTGTCCGGCGGCAGATGCGAATCCGGCCGCTGCCCATCCTGATTGTCTCGTCGGCGGCACAGGACGCGGCTGTGGTCATCGAAGCATTGAACGCGGGAGCGATCGACATCGTACAGAAGCCCTCCGCACTGGCGACCGATGATCTCCGCGCAATCCGTGACGAACTGGTGCAGAAGATCCTGGCAACGGTGAACGCTCCCTTGGACAACCTGGCGCCGGACGTTCAGCCCCTCACCCGGGCCACGCTCGTCCCCGCTTCGGGAAAGGTCGCAATCGTGGTTTTGGGAATTTCGACGGGCGGTCCTCAAGCGCTCCGGCGAATGATGCCATTGCTGCCCGCTGATTTCCCCGTGCCCATGGCGATCGTCCTCCACATGCCCGTCGGCTACACCGCATTGTTTGCCGAGAAGCTGAACGAGATTTGTCCGCTGGAAATCAAGGAGGCGCAGGAAGGCGACCACGTTCAGGTCGGACGAGTCTTGCTCGCACCCGCCGGCCGGCACCTCACGTTCAAAGCCACGCCCGCGGGCCACGTCGTTGCGCAGCTCACGATGCAGCCGCTCGAAAAAATTCACCGGCCCTCTGTCGACGTCCTGTTCCGCTCCGCCGCCGAGGTTTACCACGACCGCGTGCTCGCGGTGGTCATGACCGGGATGGGAGATGATGGCACCGAAGGATCGTCATGGATTAAGGCGGAAGGCGGCACCGTTCTAACGGAAGCGGAGAGCAGTTGCGTTATTTATGGCATGCCGCGTTCGGTGACGGAGGCCGGCCTCAGCGATGCCGCGGTCTCGTTGAACGACATGGCCCAGGCAATCACTTCACGTATATGAGCACCAAAGTCCTAATCGTAGATGACTCGTCACTCGCCCGCCGAACGCTTCGACAACTACTCGAAGGGCTGGGCTGCCATGTCGAGGAGGCCAGCGACGGCGTTCAGGCAATTGAGCGCTATTTCATCAATCGACCCGAACTCGTCATCCTGGACATGGTCATGAGTGGGATGTACGGCCTCGATGTGCTCGCAAAAATGCGAGAGATGGACCCGGCCGCATGCGTGATTGTCGCCACGGCCGACATCCAAACGTCCACCGCCGAACAGGTGCGGGCGGCCGGTGCGAAGGCGATTTTGAACAAACCGGTGAATCGCGACCAGCTGACCTCGACGTTAAAAGCAGTCCTGGCGGGAGGTGACACATGGAACTGACTGTTTCACAGAAAGACAGCCTGACGGAACTCATTAACATTGGCTATGGTCGGGCCGCAGGAGTTTTGTCCGAGCTGACCGGATACCGGATCACGCTCGAGGTCCCTCAGGTGACGATCCACGACATTGGCGTGATCGGACCCATGTTGTCGCAGATCCTCGTGGCGCCCGTGGCCAGTGTGAACCAGGTCTTCTCCGGCCCTGTGTCGGGCAGCGCACTGCTGCTGCTGGATGAGCCGTCCGCCCTGGTCATGAGTCGTCTCCTGGGCGATGATCGTTACATCTCCCTTGAACTCGATACCAACGCCAAGGAGATCATCACTGAAATCGGCAACATCCTGCTCAACGCCTGTCTCGGCGTATTCGGCAATCTGCTGCAGATCCAGGTCACGTTCTCCGTCCCCCGCTTGAGCGTTGAGGCAGTGGAGAAGGTACTGGAGCGGGTCGTGAACCAACCGGGGGAGCAAGTGCAATATGGACTGATGATCCACACGCGCTTCCAAGTGAAAGCGGCTGACGTGACCGGATATTTGGTGATCGTCCTGGGCATCGCGTCACTGGATCGCCTGCTCGTTGAGCTCGGGAAGTGGGAGAATCGGCAGACGCAATGAACACGACGGTCAGCAGGCTGGACGCGGGCGGGCCCGCGGACGAGAATTTCAGCGTCACCGAAGCCATGGCGACCTGGATGCAGGGGCTCGCTCCTTTCGGCATCTTTATCACCGACCGGGAACTCCGGATACAAAGCTGGAACGAGTGGCTCGTCGGTCACAGCCAGCTTACCCCGCGCGAGGTGATCGGTCGCCACCTGAACGACGTTTACCCCGACATCGCCGAACGCCGGCTGACGGAGCGGTACATGCAGGCGCTTGCTGGTGAAATCAGCGTTCTGTCGACGGCGCTGCATAAGTACCTGTTGCCGTTTCGAGTCACCGTTGCCGAAAGCAGTCTCCCGCACATGCTGCAAACCGTCCGGATTGCCCCGCTCCGGCAGGGCGGTGAAGTGGTGGGTACGATCACGATCATCGAAGACGTGACGCAGCGGGAGTTTCAGGCGGGCATTCTGCGCCGGCAGCAGGAACTCGATCGGCTTCTCTCCTCGTCTTTGGCGACGTTGCTTCAGGCAACTAACCCGGCGGACGAAATACCAGGAATCTTTTCGACGATTAGTCCCCCTTTGGGCCTGGATGCCTACGTCAGCTATCTTCTTAGCGCGGACGAGCAAATGCTGCAGCTTAACGCGGCTTCTGGCATCTCGGCGAAACAGCGTGAGCCCATCACGACTCTTGCGCTCAGTGCGGCGGACCGTAGCAAGCTGCAGACCGACGTGACGTCCGGCGCCTTAAATATCGAGATCTTGTCGGATGCACTGGAGCGGATGGGCGTAAAAAGTCGCTGTAGTCTACCCCTGGTGGTCGGAAATCGGGTGCTCGGCATGGTATGCTTTGGCAGCTACGAGCGCGGCGCGATTGCCTCGGCCGATGTCAACATCCTGGCCCGCATCGCCCGGTATATTGCTATCGCATTGGATCGATGGATGCGGGAGCGCCACACGGTGGCTGCCTCGCATGCCAAGGACGATTTTCTTGCGGCCTTATCGCATGAACTGCGGACGCCTTTGAACCCCGTGTTGCTGGTGGCGAGCGATGCAGCGGAAAACCCTGAATACCCGGAAGAGGCACGAGAGGCGTTTCGGCTGATTGAAAAGAATGCGCTGCTTGAGGCGCGCCTGATCGACGACCTGCTTGACCTCACCCGCATCGAGCATGGCAAGTTGAGTTTGGAAATACAGAAACTGGATGTGCACGGGGTGCTGTCTGACGCGCTCACGACGGTACGGTCTGAAGTTCGCGAGCGTGGTCTGAATCTGACCGTTAATCTACGCGCTGAGCCACGGACGGTCATGGGTGATGCCGCCCGGCTGCAGCAGGTGTTCTGGAACATTGTGAAGAATGCCGTGAAATTTACGCCCAGCGGCGGCGAAATTTCCGTCACTGCAGTGTGCGATGAGCTCACCCGCACGGTCGTTATCGAGGTGACGGATACGGGCATCGGCATGGATGCCAGCGAAGTTGGACGGGTGTTCGGCGCATTTTCCCAGGGTGACCACGCCCTCCGCGGACGTTCTCATCGATTTGGTGGGCTCGGCCTCGGACTCGCCATCAGCCGCAAGCTCGTCGATTTGCACGGCGGCAAGATCGAAGCGACCAGTGCCGGCAAAGACCAGGGTTCCACGTTCACAATTTATCTTCCCCTTGCTCCCACGGACGCAACCGTCGACGGCTCTCCTTCGGAAATAGGGCCCCCACCGGCGAAGGCGGGATCGGCGCCTGGGTTTCGGCACGACGGTGTTCGCATCCTCCTCGTCGAAGATCACGAACCCACGCGCACTGCCTTGGAAAGACTGCTGGAGCGACGCGGGTGCAATGTCATTTCCGCACGAACCTCTACGGCTGCCCTGCATGAGGCGGCGCGCCATCGCTTTGATCTGGTCCTTTCGGACATTGGGCTGCCGGACGGCGACGGCTTCGCGCTAATGGAGCAACTCCGCGAGCGTCACGGTCTGAAGGGGATCGCGCTGAGCGGCTACGGGATGGAAGAAGACTTGATCCGGAGCAATGCGGCGGGCTTTTTCGCCCATCTGACAAAGCCCATCAACGCCAAGGTCCTTAACCGGACCCTGGACAGCGCGTTTCCCCCGCACACGAACTGAGCAACGACGGCCCGCCGTAGGGGCGTCGCTCGCCGACGCCCTTCCGTGCGAGCAACCGCGTTTTCAGCTGTCGGCGAGCGACGTCCTGACATGGCAGTTGCGGATGGCGAATTCCACCACACGGTCCTCCCTACCTCTCGATCCGACATGCTCCTCACCCCGTTCACGCTTCGCGTTCGCCGCTGCGGCTTCTCGCCACTTATCGCGGCGGTTACGCTTCTCGTACTCGCGGGCGGACTGATCCGTGACCTGCGGGGCGAAGTCCAGGTCGCAAGTCCCTTCGGCGATCACATGGTCCTGCAATGTGAAACGACCATTCCGGTTTGGGGCACCGCAGAGCCCGGCGAAACCGTCACGGTGGAGTTTGGCAGCCAGAAAAAGCACGCGGTCGCCAACGACGGCGGCGCATGGCGCGTGAATCTCGAACCCGTGGCCGCCTCACTTCAACCTCACGTGCTCCTGATCGGGGGCTCGTCGACCGCGCACCCGCGACGGATCGAAGATGTGCTGGTCGGAGAAGTTTGGCTGTGCGCGGGCGAGTTGAACATGGCGCGCCAGCTTGGGCCGCAAGAGGGCCGGAAGCCGATCACGCACTGGGAGCAGGAAGCAGCCGAGGCGCGCCATCCGTTGATCCGTCAGTTGTTCATCACGCCGGGTACCGCGCGGACGCCTCAATCGACGGCGCGCGCCAGCTGGACCGTTTGCTTGCCTGAGACGGTCACAGGCTTCAGCGCGGTCGCTTATTTCTTTGCTCGCGATTTACAGGCGAAGCTCGGCGTCCCGATTGGTATCATCAACAGCTCGCGGTCAGAAACACCGGTAGAAGCGTGGACGAGCACCGCGGGACTGAGTGCCGCAGCCGACGTTTCCACGGCACCCCCGGCGGCAACCGCGGCTGGCAGCGAAGGTGCGGATACTTCGACGGCAGATGGAGGCTCCCGTCACTCCGATCCGTCGCTCGCTTACAACGCCATGATTGCGCCGCTAATTCCCTATGCGATGCGTGGCGTCGCGTTTTACCAAGTTGAATCCAACTCGGCTCAACCCACCCACTACCGCGAGCTGTTCACTGCGCTCATTGCCGATTGGAGGACGCAGTGGGCGCAGGGGGATTTCCCGTTTCTGTTTGTGCAGGTTGCGCCGTACCGCGAGGCCCGGCCCGAGCTGCGGGAAGCGCAACTGCTTACCTGGCAGCACACGAAGAACACCGCGATGGTGGTCACGCTGGATTGTGGCGACATCGATGATCCGGTCCCGGCCCGCAAGCAACCGGTCGGTACCCGGCTCGCCCTGGCGGCCCGAGCGATCGCGTATCACGAGAAGATCGAATACTCCGGCCCGGTGTACGAATCCATGTCGGTCGATGGCGAAAAGGCCGTGCTCCATTTCAGCCATTTGACCACAGGTCTGGCCGCGAATGACTTTTCATTAATGGGTTTCACCATGGCCGGTCCTGACGGAATCTTTCACGCGGCGCATGGTGAAATCGAAGGCGAAACCGTCACCGTCAGCATTCCTGATGTGACGAAGCCCGCCGCCGTTCGGTACGCGTGGGAGAGAGCGCCCGACGGCAATCTCGTCAACGATCAGGGCTTGCCGGCGTCGCCCTTCCGCACGGATCGCGACTGAACGCGGCCGATCGAGTAGCGCGGCGTCTTTGACCCGCGTGGTCTGTTTCACGAGTAACCTGCGGCCGAACGCGGGTCAAAGACCGCGCGCTACGACAGCACCGGTTCGCTCGCTGGCTCACGCTGCAGCCGCCGCGATTCGCGCGCGGACGGCTTCATCCGGCAGCACGCCCTGCCCTGCCGCCAGGTTGTCGCGCAAATGCGCCACCTTCGACGTGGCGGGAATCGCGCAGGTCACTGCGGGATGGGCAACGATGAAAATCTCCGTCGGCTAAGGTGAACGGAGGTCGGTTCCATACGCCGCACGCAAACGATGCAACGAGCGCTCGCCTGCAAACGAAATCGTAGGGGCGGCCCTTGCGGCCGCCTTTCATTTGCCGCCCACAATCGGGCCTCCGCAAGGGAGGCCCCTACAAGCGTCCCCTCCTCTGCGCGATCACGTTCGCCAATCTCTTGGCGACTTCAGCTCGTCGGGGCGGCCCTTGCGGCCGCCTTTCACCCGCCCGCTCTCAAACGGGCCTCCGCGAGGGAGGCCTCTACCCCTACAAGCGTCCCCTCCTCTGCGCGATGACGCTCGCCAATCTCTTGGCCACTTCAGCCTCGTAGGGGCGGCCCTTGCGGCCGCCTTTCATTCGCCGCCTTCAAACGGGCCTCCGCGAGGGAGGCCCCTACACCCGACGCTCCGCTCCCGCCCCGATTTTTGATTCGTGACGATCGATCCCGTTCTCTTCTCTTGCCTTAACTTCAGCTGACCGACGCCTGACGCTCCGCGATTCACCGCTCCACCCATGATCCGTCCAGCCACAGAAGATGACGCGGCGGCCATCGCTGCCATCTACAATCACTACGTTCTAAAAACGATCATCACGTTTGAAGAGGACGCCGTCGCCG
>JBDSSD010000046.1:0-59210 GCA_039928945.1 Opitutus sp.
ACAAATCCATCCAATCCTTGCTCGCATTGGCAGCGTTCGGCGCGACCGCGCTTTTCGCCCAGGCGCAGCCAGCACCCAAGATTCTTACGGTCGATATGGCCAAGCTGTATGACGGCCATTACAAGACCGAGGAGCAAAACGCCAAGCTTCGTGGCGATGAACAGAAAGCTCAGGAAGAGCTCGATCGTCTCAACAAAGAAGGCAATTCACTCGTCGAAAAGTACAAGGAGCTTGTCGACCAGTCGAACAATCCGGCTGCAACGGCTGACGCGAAGTCCAAAGCGCAGACGGAATCCCAGAAGCTGCTCCAAGACATCCAGCGCAAGCAGGGTGAAGTTCAGTCCTTCCAGACGAACACCCGCAATTCACTTCAACAACGCATTCAGAACTTTCGTAGCTTGATGGTCGAAGAGATCAGCAAGACGGCGGTTGAAATCGCGAAGAAAAAGGGCGCGACTTTCCTGATCGACAAATCCGGACCAACGCTCATCGGCGTTTCCAACGTGCTTTATGCTGATACGTCGTACGACATCACCGACGAGGTCTCGAAGGAAGTGAACAAGGATCGTCCTGCTGCCGTCCCAGGCGCTGCAGCTGCTCCCGCCGCCGCGCCGAAAGCGGGCGAGACGAAGTCAGACGCTCCGATGATCACCGTTCCAGGCGTTACGCCGAAGAAGTAATCACGGTCTTTTCCCTGCCCCGCTCCGAAACGAGCGGGGCTTTTTGTTTTTGCGGTTCGGCATTTTGCTGAATTGCGCCGGCTGAATTCTTTCTCACGCTCGCGGTGATGCAGGTGTCATTTACCCCGGCAGAAATCGAAGCGGTTGTGAAGCCTCGCGAAACTCGCGGCGCGACCACGGAGTCGATTCGCGGAGTGTCCGCACTTTCCACGGCCTCGGCTGGAGACCTCACGTTTCTCGGCAACGCCAAGTACAAAGCAGAGGTCAAGACGACACGAGCGTCGGTCGTCCTTCTGCCCGCCGACTACGATGGAAAGCCGCAGGACAATCAGCTGTTCCTGCTCGTGGAAAAGCCGTCGATCGCTCTGGCCCGGGTGTGTAGTCGGATTGAGCAATTGCTCTGGCCCAAGCCGGTTCCAGGCGTTCATCCGACGGCCTGGGTCGCGCCGACCGCGGTGATCGCTTCGTCCGCGACGGTGGGCCCGTTATGTGTCGTTGAAGACGGTGCCACGATCGGCGAGCGAACTCATTTGCAGGCCCAGGTTTTTGTCGGGCGGGACGCGCACATCGGCCAGGATTGCTGGTTGATGCCTGGCACGATCGTTCAGACCGAATGCGTGCTCCATAATAGAGTTCGGCTGCACGCGGGCGTTGTGATCGGCGCAGACGGTTTCGGATACGAATTCATCGCAGGCCGACACGAGAAAATTCCCCAGATCGGCGCCGTCGTCATCGATGATGACGTTGAAATTGGTGCCAACAGCACGGTCGATCGGGCGCGCTTCAGTCGAACGTTCATCGGCGAGGGTACGAAGGTAGATAATTTGGTGCAGATCGGGCACAACGTGGTCATCGGCAAGCATTGCTTGCTTTGTGCGCAGGTCGGCATTGCCGGCAGCACGACGCTCGAAGATTACGTTGTGATGGGTGGACAGGCTGCTTCGGCCGGACACATCACGATCGGCAAAGGAGTGAAGGTCGGTGGACAGGCGGGGATCAACGCCAGCGTGGCGCCGAACACGTTCATCAACGGCACGCCGGCGATTCCGTACATGCTCGAGCGGAGAATCGCCGTGCTGCAGCATCGTCTCCCCAATTTGTTCAAACGAGTTGACGCCTTGGAAGAGCAGCTAAAAAAGTCTTCCTCCTGAGGCGCCCGCCCGCAAGATGCGCGCATGAGCGAATCGCGGTTGAAAATTTTCTCGGGAAACTCGAACCGCCCACTCGCGGAAGAAATCTGCCGTTCCATCGGCATGCCGCTCGGGGAAGCGACGGTCACGAGTTTTCCAGATGGCGAGACGTTTGTTAAGATCAATGAGAACGTCCGCGGCCACGACGTCTTCATCATCCAGTCGACCTGTCCGCCAACGAACCATCACTTGATGGAGTTGTTGATCATGATCGACGCGGCCCGACGCGCGTCAGCGGCGCGGATCACTGCGGTGCTGCCGTTTTACGGATACGCCCGGCAGGATCGCAAAGACCAGCCCCGGGTGCCGATCACTGCGAAGCTTGTGGCGAACCTCATCGTCGCGGCTGGCGCGACCCGTATTCTGACGATGGATCTGCATAGTCAGCAGATTCAGGGTTTCTTCGATATCCCGGTGGACCATCTCTACGCGTCGCCTGTGTTCTTCGAATATTTTGCGAAGCGGAAAACCGATCGCACGCTCGTGGTGTGCTCACCGGACGTCGGTGGGATGAAGATGGCAGCAGCCTATGCTGATGTCCTCGGCGCAACGCTGGGTCTGGTCGCGAAGAAGCGCAAAAATGCCACCACCGTCGAGGCGATGAGCGTCGTCGGCGAAGTGGCCGGGTGCGATGTGCTCCTGGTCGACGACATTACCGAGACGGCGGGAACGCTCACCGCTGCGGCGAAAATCCTGCGCGAACACGGTGCCGTGAACATCACGGCGGCAGTCAGTCACTGCGTCCTCAACGATGTGGCGTTGGATCGGCTTAAATCAGGCCTGATCGACGAGCTCATCACGACCAACTCGACTCCCGTCGACCCCAAAGGTTTGCCGATCACGGTGCTGAGCATCGCCAAGCTGCTGGGCCAGGCGATCATTCGTATTAACAGCAACGAGAGCGTGACCGGCCTTTTCAAAATCAAGGGGTTTTAAACGTCGGCTCTTTCTTTCGCGACCGCTGCATTACGGCCTCGGCGGTTTGCTGAGCCAGTTTTCTTATCCAATACTTCGTGCCGCATCCCTGTATGAAAACGAATATCCTGACGGCCCGCTTCGCTCTGTGTTTCGCGTTAGCAACTGGATGGTCGCTGGTCGCGAAGGACCCCGCGCCGACGCGGGCCATGCCGCAACTTAAGCTCGATTCCACCGGGGTGACGGAAGGTAAATCTCCGCTGGTTGCCAGTTATGCCGACGTGCTCGAGCCAGTGCAGACGGCAGTGGTCTCGGTGTATTCGAAAAAGATTGTGCGTCAGCGGGTCGCCGCCAATCCGCTGTTGCGGCAATTTTTTGGGGACAATGTCCCTGATCAGGAACGAGCGCGGCCGGAGGAAGGCTTGGGCTCGGGAGTGATCGTTTCTCCCGACGGTTATATCCTGACCAATAACCATGTCGTGGAAGGTGCGGACGAACTGAAGGTTCTTCTTGCCGACGAACGCGAACTCATTGCCAAGGTGATTGGCGCCGACCCCAAAACCGATATCGCCGTAATCAAAATTGAAGCTGAGAAGCTGCCGGTCGTGACACTGGCAGACAGCGATAACATCCGCGTGGGTGACGTCGTCTTTGCGGTTGGTAATCCACTCGGCGTGGGACAGACGGTCACCATGGGCATCGTTTCCGCGAAAGGACGCAGCGTTGGCATCCTGGAAGAGGTGGCGGGCTACGAGTCGTTCATTCAAACGGACGCGGCGATCAATATGGGCAATTCGGGTGGTGCGTTGGTCGATGCTCGCGGGCGTTTGGTTGGCATCAACAGCGCGATCCTCTCGCCGTCCCGTGGTAACATCGGAATCGGTTTCGCGGTACCAATCAACCTGGCTGCGACGGTCATGCATAGCCTCATCGAAACAGGAACGGTTTCCCGCGGCTACCTGGGCGTGGCATCGGAAACGTTGACGCCTGATCATGCGGAGGCATTGGGGCTAAACCGGAGCACCAAAGGCGTGATGGTCACCGACGTTTACCCCGGCACACCCGCCGAAACCGCGGGTATCAAACGCGGAGACGTTATCCTGAGCATTAATGATAAAACGGTGGGCAGCTTGCGGGATCTCCGGGTGCTGATTGCCCAAACCGCGCCTGGATCAAAGGTGAAGCTCAAGGTTTCGCGCGACGGAAAGGACCGCATCGTCGAAGCGTCTCTGAGTAAGCTCGACGAGAAACCGAACGAGATTTTGGGCGGAGTAGAGGTGACACCGCTGAATCCTGAGGCTCGTCGTCGGCTGAACATCCCGGCCCGGCTTAACGGACTGTTGGTGACCGGTGTGGACGA
This sequence comes from Opitutus sp., assembly GCA_039928945.1. Taxonomy (GTDB): domain Bacteria; phylum Verrucomicrobiota; class Verrucomicrobiia; order Opitutales; family Opitutaceae; genus Opitutus. The sequence goes on from JBDSSD010000046.1 coordinate 4,146, forward strand.
AAATTCCGATTACGCCGACCGATTGGCGCAGGATGTTCTCATTCTGCAAATTGACCGGCAGGACGTGACGGATCTCGATGCCGCCCGAAAATCACTCACGCCGGGTCGGCATATGCTGTTCGTGTACTACCGCGGCGCCTTACGAGTCGTCGGCATCGAAGTAAAGTGACGCCGGCGTGGTTGGGCAGCTGGGATCCTCAGCTGCCTGGCTTTTGGATGGGGATCTTGGCCAGCCAATCTGGCACTCCGTCGGCTGGAAACGTGGGGAAGCTGAGTTCGAGCAACGAAACGGCCGGGACCTCAAATTGCGCTGTACCGGCGCTACGATCGACCAGCATGGCCACGGCAACCGGCGTTCCGCCTGCCTGCTTCACGATTTCGAGACACTCAAGAACGCGACCACCACGCGTGACGACGTCCTCGGCGATCAGAACCCGTTCGCCCGGGGCAAGGACGAAACCGCGGCGCATCACCAGAACGTTATTCTCTTTTTCCGCGAAAATGTAACGGGCCTTCGCCTGGCGCGCGAGCTCCTGGCCAATGACAAGTCCGCCCATGGCAGGCGCGAGCACGGTGGTGAACGGGTAGTCCTTCAGCTTCGCCAGCAGCAATTGGGCGAGACGCTCAACCGCGTCAAGCTGCTGGCAGACTTGCGCGCATTGGAAGTAATGTCCGCTGTGCAAACCCGAGCGGAGGACGAAGTGTCCTTCCTGCAACGCCCGAGTGCGGACAAAGATATCGAGAATTTCTTTCTGAACCGGATCCATGTCGCGAGGCTGTGGGGTGCTGGCAAAAAAACAAAAACATTTTGCAGCGAGGCCGTTGCCCGGCTAAGCTCCGTTCGCTGTGTTAAACTGCGTGCCGTTGGAGGATGAACTCGGCGATGTGCTGGAAAAAGCCATGCGCCGCGCCGGCCTCAATGAAGAGGCCTTGGGTGCGCGCGCACAGGTTCCGGCGGGAAGCATTCTGGATGCAATCAACTATCGGTCTGAACTCTCCGGGCCGGAGCTTTGCCGACTGGCCGCCGCGCTCGGTCTAAACGAGATCGGGTTATGTGCGCTTGGTTGCGGACGGTACCCACTTCCTACACTGGCCGCGCTGCCGTTCGCTGTATTCCCGCTGCCGATGAGGCACGGAATCGGAGTGACCAACGCTTATATTGTCGCCGAAGTTGGAGCGAGCCACGGTATACTGTTTGATACGGGACCCAGCATCGAAGCCCTGCGAGATGCGTGGCCCAAACCGATTCGAGAGGTGAGTGCCGTGTTTTTGACGCACGTTGAAGGTGAGCATAGCGGCGGCCTCTGTGAAGTGGTGGATCAGTTTTCCGTAAAGGCCGCCTATTGTCCGGCGGGTGCCCGCGTACCCTGCAGTCAACCGATTAGCGAAGGGGAGCAGCGCACCTTCCCGGGCTTGCGCGTGCGCGCGTTTAGCACACCGGGCCACTCGTCAGCGCATAACTGCTACTTGGTGGAAGCGGTCGGCCCGCGCACGGGTACGGCCTTATTGGTCTGTGGAGATCTCTTTTTCGCCGGATCCGTCGGCGGTGCTCACTTTTGTCAGCGGCAGCTCGCGACCCATTTGCGTCGCATGTTACAAGCGGTTCCAGCAGGAACCGTCATCGCTCCGGGACACGGCCCGATGACCACCGCGGACAACGAGCTCCGGTTCAATCCATTCGTCGTCTGAACGGCGAGGGACGGGGACCACCGTCTGGAATGGTCGGGGCGGCGAGATTCGAACTCTTAGAGGGAGATTCTCAACGCTGCGAGCAGCAGGACATTAACCAGAAATGTCCAACCGCTACGCACAAATGCTCTCACAAGTAACCCCTGCTAATTATTTAAAAATTCAAAACGGAATTAGTTCCCTTTGTCTCTTCTTGAAACGGAGGTGTCCGCGTGATTTCCAAGTTGGATTTTTAGTATCGGTTGATGGCTTCGAGATTTCGTGGTCTCACTTGCCAGCGCACCGTTATCAAAAGCAAATTCGGTCAGTCGATCTCTTTGAGGCTTTGGACGAGTGGAAGGCAATTTCGTGGGAGGATGAGCGGAAAAAGGCTGCTGAGATTGAGGTGGTCGCGTGAGAGGGTGGAGCGTTACGCTTCCCGATCCTGGCGAGGTGGCCGCTCGTGCTGAGTTGAAGTATTGGCAGTCACTTACTCCTGAGCAACAGCGAGCCGAGCGAGCGGGGGAGAGAGAGCGAAAGCCATATACGCTGCGTGAGGTTGATCCCTCGAAATTGCCGGGCATTCTGGCGCGGCAGGCCAAGCAACTAGGTGTGCGCGCTTCGTTTGGCCTTAAATCGCGAAAGAACGAGACCCACGTTGAATTTTTTGATCGGGTCCGAGAGGCGTGTTTGCGGCGGCGCGTCAGAGTCTCTGGCTCTCGCAAATGATTCCGGATTTTTCCTCCCCAGCTGTATTGGTCGGTGATCGCGCGGCAGGGCCGCGAAACCTGTCATATACTCGGGCCGCTATTGTTCTCTGGGTTGAGAAACCAAGGTGGCCGCGCGACGCCGGAGCGCAGCGGAGCGAGCACCGCCGGAGCGCGCCACCTACCCTTGTTATAACTCATCATAACTGTCCATCCCTCTAAACGCTCGTTTTCGGCTCTGTCCAGCAGCGAAAACCGTTCGTGTGCACACTTGTAAACTTTCCGTATGCCTAAAATCACTACACAGAAAAAAGTTCTCTATTCGTTTCGAGCCGATGCTTGGCAGTCTAGGCATCTTGTTGAAATGTCCAAATTGACGCGGTTGCCTATCTGCGAGTTGCTTAGAATTGCCGTGGATAATCTCCTCGGGGGTGCTGTTAAGCAGATGACCGATAGAGTGAAGAATGGAGAGAAGCCGGCTTTTGCTTTGGTAGAGGCTACACTTTATCCGGCTGAAATAATGAAGACGGGGCGGGGCGATTCGTGTGCCGAACGCTCAAAGCCTGTTCGGTTGGCTTCGCCTAAAATTGGTCGGAATGATCTTTGTCCGTGTGGGAGTGGTGAAAAGTTCAAGCGTTGTTGTGAAGGTAGATTTGTCGAGACTGTGCCTGTCTCGTCTGATCGTGGAGCGATTCAAATTGACTCGGTATGACTCGCGCTGTCTACAGTCTGCCTAGTTCAACGTCTGCCGGGTGGAATCCCCGGCTTGCGCGCCTCAAACAAATCTCTGACTCGAATTTCTCGGGCAACGCCTTCAGAGAGCGTTCCCATAGGGCACGGGACGACAATCGATCGGTTTCGCTGGTGGAAGCCGTGGTAACCACGTTGGCGGGCGTTTCATCGCGCTTGGCAACGAATCCCTAACGTTTGTCTGTCATGAAAAGTCCCGTCGAGTCCCCTTTGTTGCTTACTCTCCAGCAGGCTGCTGATCGCCTTGCTGTTTGTCCTCGTACGCTTGAACGCGAAATTCAACGCGGGCGGTTTCCCCGGCCGTTGAAGATTGGACGGTCTACGCGTGTTGAGCTGTCAGCGGTTCTTCAGTACGTGGAGAATCTTCGCTCTGCGCCCTTGGTTGCGTCATGATTTGTTTTGTTTTTCAGCCCAAGCGTTCTGGGGTGAAATCTCGTCTTTGGTCGGGTCGGGTTCGATTACCTGATTGGGTTCGGACGAAAGATTTCCCGCTCGGCGTCACGGATAAGCGGGTTGCTAATCAAAACCTCGCTGCTCTCGTTAAAGAGTTGGAACGCGAAGGTGCGGGAATTTCTGTTCCCCGCGTCCAGCGGGATGGTATGCAGAAGCCTCTTTCCGAGCACGTGGACGCGTTTTTGTCCGATTTGACGGGTAAGGGTAGGGCGCCGCGGACGTGTACGCGCTATCGCTCAATTTTGCGGGTTCTTTGGGAGCGTTGTGGTTGGCGCACGGTTCGCGATGTGGACCCGTCTGGGTTTGGGGCGTGGCGTGCTCGTAGTGGGCTTCGCGCTAAATATCTGAACGACATGCTGGGAGCCGCGCTGACGCTTTTTTCGTGGATGGAACGGCGTGGAGTAATTGCTGTTAATCCCCTGCGGCACGTGGAAAAATTAAGCAATCAGGAGGCTGGGCGCTATAGACGGGCGCTTTCAGCTGATGAGGTTTCGCGGTTGCTTGCGGTTGCGCCGGCGTCGCGTGCTTGGGTGTATCTAACTATTTTATACACTGGGTTGCGTCGTCATGAATTGAATAAGCTAACGTGGGGGCATCTTCACCTGGATGCGCTGCAGCCTTTCATAGAGCTTCCGGCCAATATCACGAAGAACCGAAAGGCTGATCGTCAGCCGTTGCGATCAGAGGTTGTGACTGCATTGCGTGATCAGTTTAACGACGCGTTGCCGTTCGAATGGGTCTTTCGTGGAAAGGTCCCGTCACCACGAAAACTGCGTGTCGATCTCGCGGCGGCTGGTATTTCAGTTCTGGATGAGCGCGGCCGCTGTGTCGACGTTCACGCGCTCAGAACGACGTTCGGAACGATGCTCTCGGTTGCCGGAATTGCTCCACGGGTGGCGATGGAGTTGATGCGCCATAGCGACCTTAAGCTGACGATGCGGATTTATACTGATTCAGCCCAATTACCGCTTGCTGCGGATGTCCTCCGGTTGCCGTCGTTCACTGTGTCTGGGAAGGGAATGAATGATCACACTCCCGGTGCCGTAGGCACGGATAAGCCGAAAGAAAGATCCAGCCCACAATTGCACACACAAATACACTCACAAACTACGGTCGTTTGCTGTGTTGAGGAGTCGTGTGGGGTCGTGAAGGGTCTTAAGCTTGCAAAGAGGCAAGATGCTGAAACTGTGACTTTTAGTCCTGTTGAGTCGTCGCCAGTTATCATTGGCGATAACCCTATTATGGTCGGGGCGGCGAGATTCGAACTCGCGACCTCTACGTCCCGAACGTAGCGCTCTACCAGGCTAAGCTACGCCCCGCAACCAATCGGAGAACGTCCTCTGGAAACCAAAGCGAAAACCACGATTTTCGGGGTCGCAAACAAATTTCTGTGAAGCTGACCGGGGTGTTCTTTGCCTGCGCCGTGTTGCGTCGTGGCCTCATACCCCAAAAAAAAGCCCGAGGAATAGATCCTCGGGCCGATTTAGAAAGATGAAACGGCGATCAGCTGGAAGGCTTCGCAGCAGCGACTGGCGGCATGCGGGTCAACGAACTGTCGGCAGCGCGCTTCGCGATCATGTCGGTCATCCGTTGGATTTCCAACTCCGCGTTCCGCTTGTTCACCCGCGCTTGCTCAACCTGCTTCGCAAACTCGAAGGCCTCACGATTAAGCTTCTCCTTGTTCGTACGCAGGGTGTTCAGCTCCAGCTCGAGATTTGAAATCTGCTTCGCGTAAGCGTCGGCCTTGGCATTGGCGGCGTTGGTCGCGTCCTGGATCTTCTGACCTTCGGCATTCCACCGAGCGAGCTTGTCGGCTTCTTTTTTCTCTTCGGCGGCCACGCGTTCCGCCGCACGCTTTGCAGCGTCGTCGCGGGCTTTCGCTTCGATTGCCGCCTTACGTTCTTCCTCTACCTTTCGTTCTTGGGCGACCTGTTCGGCGCGTTGCTTCTCTTTGATTTCTGTTTGCTTCAGAAATGAAAAGTAGAAGAAGAGGAAGACCGCCAGCATGCCGCCGACGGAGATAACATACATCCATTTTTTCATGGCGATTTGAAGCTTAGGAATTCTTGGATTTGGCGTTGGCCAGCGCGTCAGCCGCAGCTTTGGCGGCGTCGGCGGCAGTGATCTTATCAAGAACCTCTGTCAGGCTCTTGGTGTTGGTCTCGGCCTGTTTGACGTAGGTTTTCAAAAATTTCTCTTCATCGGCAGCGCGCTTACGCTCCTCGTCGATCTTGGCGATCGCTTCCTTTTCGACCTTGATATCCTTTTCCAAGCGCTCGACCTGCTGAGCGAGTTTGATCTGGTCGCGGTTGGCTTTGTCGCGGGCTTCAACGGCGAGCTGGCGGGCTTCCTGGTCGGCCTTCTCCTTCGCTTCCTTGGCTGCCTTTTCCACCTTACGACGCTCTTGGGCCGCAAGTGCATCCTTGATCGCCTGTTCACGGTTCTTCGCTTCTACACGGAGTTTCTCATCACGTATGTCGCGCTGCACCTTGGCTTTCTGGGCCACTTTCGCTTCATAGCCCGAACTGAAGTTCCAGTAGACGGCGCCGAAAGCAATTAGCCCGATGAGCGGGACAAGGAAGTAAACGTAGGTCTTCTTCATGGTAGATTTTTGGGGTCAGAGAGTCTTGGCGGCGCCAGCGGCGTCGCGCTCGCGCAGCGCTTCTTCCACAGCTTGTTTTAGGCGGGGCAGCTGGGTATCCTTCTGCGAGTCTGGGGAGGCAATTGCCTTCTGAATTGCATCCAAGGATTCGTTTAGTTTGCCGAGTTCCCAGCAGACGTAGCCCAAGAATCCAAAAACCGCGCCCGGCTTGTCGAGATGGCCCTTGGCAACGGCGGACTGGAGACTCTTGAACGACTCTTCTGGCTTGTTCAGTGAGTAATAGATCTGAGCGGCTTGGTAGTCTAGCTGTCCGGTATTGGGGAACTTCTTCGAGCCTTCCTTCAAAGCGTCGATCGCTTTGAAGGGTTGGTCGACCTGCTGATAGGCGGATCCTAGAAGCTCCCAGTTCTTGAGGTCTTGCTCGATCGATCCGTCGCGAAGACCTGTGTGCAGAATTTCGGTCGCTTTCCCAAATTGGCCTAAATTGAAGTACAGACCGAAGAGATTGTAGTTCTCCTTCGGGGTTTTCATGAACCCAAGGGCCTGAGCGCGTTCGATCGCGACGATCCCACGGATGGTGTATTCGTGCGCTTTGCGCTCGTCTTTCTCCTGAGCGGCAAGGTTCCCATAAACTCCCGCGAGCTGGGACCAATAATCCTTCTTCTGAGGAGTCTGCTTGACCATCAGTTCGAGCAACTCGGCGAGCCGGATGTAATTCCCTTGCTGCTGAGAGATGGCCAAAAGGATCAAATAGAACGAATCCTTAGGCCGCGGTGACATCCGCAAGCCCTTCTCGACCTCAACCTCCGCTTTCTTCAGCAGGTTGGGGTCAATTTTTTCCGGATCGATGACCGCCTGATTGTAGAGGAGATTAGCATAGAAGATCTGCGCTTCCTGCCGACTCTGATCATAGTTGGGCTTGGTCGTTGAGCCCATCCATCGTTCCAGGTACGACGTTGCCTTCGCGAAATCTTGCTTCTGCACCGCAGCCACTTTGGTGGACGTTGCCTCCTGGTAGTAGATTTGCGCGAGGTAATACACCATGTCCTGAACCGCGGCCTCGCTCAGGTACTTGTGCTTGTCGGTCAACCGGAGTGCGGTTTCCCACGGGGTGATTACCTTTGGGTAGTCACCTTTCTGCAGGTAGATCTTCGCCTCGATGTCGGTCACAATCGCCATGTCGAAGCTCTCAGGGCCGACCTTCGATTTGATCCCGTTCAACAGAGCGAGAGCGGCGTCCCAATTCTTCGCGTCGGTGAGCGGCTTTAGTTTCTCGAGCTCGGTCGAGGTTTTCTCTTCGAGCTGGTGTTGTTCTTCGTCCGCCGCTTTCGCGGCGAAGGGTAGCGCGAGCATGCAGGCGAGCACAAGGCGCACCATGGCTGCACGGCGGAGAAGGGGCGAGGGGATGAAAGAAGAAAAAGTCACGATGAGATTAATCCTCAGCCAGACTGAACGAGATGGGCTGCTGCATGCGCGTGTTCACTGCGCGGCCGCCCTTCTTGCCTGGCCTAAATTTCCATTTGCTGACGGCCTGAACGGCAGCCGTCTCGAACTCACGTTGGGTGGATCGAACCGCGAAGGCGTTTCGTACGTCGCCGTTGGCGTCGACGATGAACTCCACCAGCACCTCGCCAGTGATACCGGCGCGGCGCATTTCAAAAGGATATTGCGGAGGTACCTTGGCTCGGGCCTGCGGTTGTTGATCCAGCTTGGACGGATCGAAAATTTCGACGCCTTTGCCCAAACCACCTGGACGACCTTGCGGGATGTTGATCACACCGACATTGGGCTTCAGGCCCTCTGGCGGAGGTGGCTGCACCTGTTGGACGAATGAATCGAGCTGAACGATTTGCGGGACATCCGTCTGCATCGGCGGCGCGAAATCGACGGGAGTTGGCTCCTGATCATCAGATTCAACCTTCTCCGGTTCGTCAGGCTCGATCTTCGGCATCTCCATCAAAGCGATCGTCGGTGCGTCGTCCGTTTTCTTTTCGATCTTGGGAGGACTTTTGCCGATCATTGCCACGCCACCGTGGAGGATGGCGGAAATAAGAATGCCGATGATGAGATCGCGACGCATGTTTTTATCCGAAGAGTTTTAGCGGCCAGTCGCACGCACCCGCGTTTCGACCGATACCTGCGCAATTCCAGCTTTCCGCACTTCGTCCAAGGCTCGTACGGTGATGCCGAATTTTGCCTTGTCGTCGCCTGCGATGAGCACGCGAGGAGTAGGAACTTGGGTTTTGTATTGCTGGAGACGAGGCCCGATTTCGTTGAGATTGATCAGCTCCTTGTTCCAATAGCAGGTGCCCTGGTCGGAAACTTGGAGGGTAACGGTGTCCTCGTCCGGCTTGGCGGATGAGGCCGTCGGCGAGGCGACCGGTAGATTCACAGGAAGCGACTGAATTTTATTCAGCGAAAGCGTGAAGAGCACGAATGTCGCCAGAAGGAAAAAGATAACATCGATCAGTGGGATGATCTCGATGCGAGCCTTCTTCTTACTTGGATCAGTAGCCTTTGAAGTAGTACCAGCCATGGTATATAGTCTTTAGAGAATCACTGCACGCGGCTATATTAAGCCGCGTTCTGCGCGAGCACACGCGTTTCGATGAGCACTCGCTGGAAGCCGGCCTTACGAACTTCATCGAAGACGTAGATTGCCTGGCTGAAGAACGCACCGTCATCCCCGTTGATCAGGATCTTTCCATCCGGATTGGAGATCTTGTACGTCTTCAATCGGGCGAGGAACTCGTCCAGTGTGACAGGATCCTTGTTCCAACCGATTGTGCCTTCCTGTGTAACGGTGATGGTGACTGAATCAGAAGGGTCACGCATCTCGCCGGTCTCAGATTGCGGCAGCGCGACACCGGTCAACCCCTCGGATTTGTTAAGGGCCAAGGTGAATAGAACGAATGTTGCGAGCAGGAAGAAGATGACATCGATCAGAGGAATGATCTCGATGCGCGCCTTCTTCTTGCCGCCGCTTGAACCGCCGCCTGAGGATCCGGCCATGGTAGGAGTTGGGTTTGCCGCGCTGTCGCAGCCCTATTAGGCGTTGTAGGACGCGTTGGATTCCGACTTCTTGCTGAAGATCTCGAGCGCGTGGGATGCATCGGCCACCTCGTGCTTCGCTTCTTCGGTCCGGGCGTTGATGTAATTGTACAGTGGCAGTGCGGTCACCGCGATCGCGAGACCAGACGCCGTGGCGATGAGCGCTTCAGCAACACCACCGGTGATGTTACCGACGGCCGAGCTGATGTCCCCCGTCATGCTGCCGAACGTTTTCATCATGCCCGTAACCGTACCGAGAAGACCAAGGAGCGGGGCTGCGGTGATGACGGTGTCGAGGGTGGCCATGCCTTGCTGAAAGCGAGCGAGCTCCTGACTGGACGCGCGGATGAACGCGTTGGACGGAGAGGTATCCTTGTGCGTCAGCGTGTACACAAGAATGCGAGCGATGAAGTCCTTGCTTTGGCGGCCAAGAGCGAGGGCACCATCAACATCACGACGCTCGACGGCCTCGAGCATCTTGTCGACGACCTCTGGCTCGCGGTGGCTGTTTTCGCGGAGAATGAACAGCAGACGCTCGATACCGACAGTGATACCAACAAACGACACGAGCAGGATTGGCCACATGATGGGCCCGCCGTGTTTGAAAAGTTCCATCGGGGTCTGGTCGCCGAGCAGGAACGCGAGGGGGAGGCTTTGGATGATCATAGTAGGATGAGAAGAAGGTTTAGGGGAAAGTTCGGGGGATTGACTGATTTGCTATATTATAGATGCGCAGACCGACAAATCATTCAAAATGAGATTCGTGCGATAGCAGGTCTCAGGCCGTTTTAGTCTACGCTCGGCCCAATTTTCTGCAAGGGGTGACTGGTTAATCAGCATACAGCTGAGGTGGGTATTCGGGGTCCAAGAACGGGAATTTCGAACTAGGCGTCATCAAAAGTTGGCTGTCAACTTACTTTGGCCGGAAAAAAGCAATGCGAACAATCGGCAAGAATTGGCTGCCCGACTAGGAGTCGAACCTAGACAAAACGAGTCAGAGTCGTTTGTGCTACCATTACACCATCGGGCAGTAAAAAGTCTTTTCTCCGCAGCAAAGAATGCGTCGTGCGATTCGCGATTGGAGCCGGCGATGGGATTCGAACCCGCAACCGCCTGTTTACAAAACAGGTGCTCTACCGTTGAGCTACGCCGGCGCGAAATCGATCAGCGCACACCAACTATTGACTGGGAAAAAACACGGGGAACTCTTCTGGCCGCGGTCGGCGCTGCAAAAACCTGGTGGCTCCCCGGGGACTCGAACCCCGAACCAATTGATTAAGAGTCAACTGCTCTACCATTGAGCTAGGAAGCCAAACAAGGGGCGAAAAAGCTCACGAAGCAGAGGGGGTTGTCAACTGCGTTCTAGAATAATGGAGCGTAGATTTCCTCCGTGGTTGGCGGGTTTATGTGTGAACAGCTCGTGACGGTTCGGAGCGTCGCGAGTGAAGGTGGCGTGGCCGCGCGCACCGGGAGAGAATCAGGGTAGGCCATCTTTGATAAACGGATCACGCCGCCACTTATTAGGAGGTCGCCGAAAAATCAGCGAAGTTTCGGTGCCTCTTCGGTAAACAATCGAATGCCGTTAGTGGAAATGGGTTGTTCGAGCTTTGCCTTTAGCTCGGCCCAGGCGCCGTTGGCAGAGAAACGAGGATCCGAGATGACTTCCCGCAGCGGAACGATGACGAAGGGGCGCTCCAGCAGGCGGGGGTGAGGCAATTCCAGTGTCTGTGCTGATCGGACCTCTCCTTCGTACGCGAGCAGATCAAGGTCCAAAGTGCGTGGTCCCCATCGCTCGGTTCGCTTCCGGCCAAACGTTGCCTCCGCGTTCTGCAGGAGCGCCAGCAATTGCTCCGGCGACAGGGTTGTTTCCACGCCGGCAACAAGATTGAGGAAGTTCGGCTGATCCAGCTTTCCCACTGGGTCGGTTTCATAGAAACGCGAGCACACCACGGTCGAAATCCCCGGCGTAGATTTCATTTCATCGATCGCCGCACGGAGCGTTTGAGCGCGCTCTCCCAAGTTCGCGCCCAAGCCAATGAACGCCTGTCGCACCTCGGCCATGGCGTTGCTACGGTTTTCGTTCGCGCCGAATCCGAACGGAAACACCGGCGAACTGAAAATCCACCGGCGGGCTTGGCTTGATGATTTCGACGGTGACCGCGCTAAGCAGCGTAAACACTCTCAGGAGCTCGCTCGCTACGGTCTCGGCGAGGGTTTCAATCAGTCGTTTGTGGGAGCCTTCGATGATCTCGCGGACAACCGCTTGGACTGCGCAATAATCAATCGTCTGATCAAGGCGGTCTGACTTACCGGCTGCCGCGAGCGGCAGTTCCAATTCGACGGTCGCGGTGAAGCGCTGGCTCGTCTGCGTTTCGATTGGCAGTACGCCGTGACGGGCAAGAAAATGGAGTTCGCGTAAGATGATTTTGTCCATGGGTCAGCCAGAACGGTAATTGAGGCCCGCCTTAATCGCGTCGGCCATTCGCGCGAAGCGAGCCATTTCTCGGATGTCGTGCACCCGGATCATACTGCAACCTTGCTGGATCGACCACACCACGGTGGCTCCTCCTCCGTCGACACGATTACTCACATCCGAGCCAAGCACCGCGCCAATCGTCGACTTTCGAGAGGTACCAACGAGGACCGGATGGCCGAGGGCGCAGATGCGGTGAAGCTGTCGGAGAACTTCGAGATTCTGCGGGACGTTCTTGGCAAAACCGAACCCAGGATCGAGCCAAAGCTGTCCCGGCTCAATACCAGCCATCCGCGCCGCCAAGAGTGACATTTGAAGATCGATCACGACGTCGCTGACGAAGTCGGTGTAGCTCCGATCAGGTCGGTTGTGCATCACAATCACCGGACAGCCGCGACGTGCCACAACTGCAGCCATGGCTGGGATCGTTGCGGCAGACGGAAGTGTCATCGCGACAGCATGGGTACGCCATCGCGACCGATCCTCCAGATCCACGCCATGCATCAGCCCCCAAACGTCATTCACGATGTCGGCCCCTTCGCGTACCGCGATATCGGCCACCTCGAACTTGTACGTATCGATCGAAATCGGAAGTTCGGGCCACCGTTGACGCAGCGCGTGCAGAACCGGGAGAACGCGGGAAAGTTCTTCCTCCGCGCTGATCGGAAGCGCGCTTGGGCGCGTTGATTCGCCCCCGAGATCAATCACGTCGGCTCCGCCTTCAATCAATGCGGCGGCCCGTTGGACGATGTGCTCCATGGAGGAAAATTGGCCACCATCCGAAAACGAGTCCGGAGTAACATTCAGCACTCCCATCAACAGGGTGCGGGCCCCGGGTAAGGGTAGCTTCCGGCCGTGCGGACTCTTCCACGATTCCATTGGATCAACTGCAACAACGCGGAACGCACGTTTCGATCATAATTCCGCGCGCGAACGGAAAGGTCGTGACCTTGAGCCTCCCACCGGGGAATTTCCGCGGCGCATTGCATGAATCCTATTCCACTCAGACCCAGGCGGGCGAACGTCTAGCGATGGAGGCGTTTCGTTTTGAGCAATGGCGCGAATGGTGCGAAGCGGGATTCACTCTCCTGCCCGTCGCAAGTGTTCATCGCGGGGCGTCTTTGCCGGCAAATTGGGCAACTCTCACGACCGGGTCGGCGAGCGTGTTGTTGGAAAGCGCGCAAGGCGGGCGTTACACCTTCTTCTGCGATCGTCCCGATCGCATCATCATGGGTGACGCCCACGCGGCGGACGTGTGGTCAGGAGATGCGGTCACGAAGATCGAGCGTCAGGTCGGGGGTCCGTTCGAGGTGCTCAGTTCATTCCTATCTAGTGTTCACGCGCCATCGCTGCATGGCTGGCCCGCGATGACAGGCGGGCTGATGGGAATATTTGGATACGACCTCGTTCGCTTATGGGAGCGACTGCCGTGCCGGGCCGACCGCGACATTTCGCTGCCACTCTATGCGCTGCTCCGAACGCGCGAGTTGTTTATCTACGACCACCAAGAATCGACTTTGGGGATCGTCGCATGGCGTGAAGTTCCGATGAAGCGGCAGGTCCTCGAGGCGACTTTTCGCGACGGCGAGCACGCCGTTGCGGACGCTTGGCTACGCTGGCAAGCCGTGACCCCGTCAACCGCTCCTCGACGCCGCGCGACTGCGCAGACGCGATCGACAGAAAAGATCCGGCAATCTCTCTCCGGTGAACAGTTCCAATCAGCGGCGCGGGTTGCGCTGAACTACATTGCGGCGGGAGACACGTATCAGGTGAATCTCTCTCTGCGCACGAGCCGGGAGACTTCGGTTTCGCCGGTGGAAATCTACGATTCCCTCCGGCAAGTCAACCCATCGCCGTACATGGGGCTGCTGCGCCTTCCGGGTTTTTCGTTGGTCTGTGGTTCGCCGGAGCTGTTGGTGCGACTCGTCGACGGAATCGTGAGTTCGCGCCCCATCGCCGGAACTCGGCCCCGCGGTGCCATCGTCGAGCAAGATACTCGTCTTGCGGCGGAGTTGATCACCAACGAAAAGGAACGGGCCGAACACCTGATGCTCGTCGACCTGATACGAAATGACATCGGCCGCGTGGCCGCCTTCGGGAGTGTGGTGGTTTCCGAGTACATGGCGGTCGAGCAGTACTCACACGTCATGCACATCGTGTCACAAGTGGAAGGCCGCCTCGCGAGTGGACAGACGTGGAGAGAGGTTCTTAAGTCGATGTTTCCGGGCGGGACGATCACCGGATGTCCGAAGATCCGTACCATGGAAATCATCGAAGAACTGGAGCCGGTGGGTCGGGGCTTTTATACCGGAGCGCTCGGCTGGATCAGCTATGCGGGAGAGATGGAGATGAACATTGTGATTCGTTCGATGCTGGTGAAGGACGACGTGGCTCATGTGCAGGCGGGTGCCGGCATTGTGGCGGATTCGATCCCGGAACGGGAACTCGATGAAGCGCTGCGGAAAGCTGAGGCGTTGTGGGTAGCATTGGATCGCGCGACAATTTCATGAGTGAACCGCACCATCCGGAGCAGCTCCCGGTCGTATTTCAAGATGGCGAGATTCGGCCGCTGGAAAAAGCGCATGTCAGCCTCACTGACGCAGGGCTGCTTTATGGAATGGGTTTTTTTGAAACATTTCGCTCGAGCGGGGGGAAGCCGCATCACTGGACCTATAATCTTGAGCGACTGGAGCGCGGGTGTGCGAAGATCGGGCTCGCGTTACCGCGGCGATTCCTGGCGTACGATCACGCCCGGCTCGTCGATGTAGTGCAACGGCTGCTACGGCAGAATCACTACGAAGGCGACGCGGTGTTTCGGTATACCGTGACCGCGGGCTCCAATGAACGACCGACCGAGTTTCTCACCTGCCGCGCGCTGCCGCCCCTGAGTCCGAGTGGCGGAATCGCTTTAAGAGTGCTGAAACTTCGACGTGATTCGGGCGAGTGGTGTCCTCGTCCGAAAAGTCTCAACTACACCAATGCTCTGCTGGGCGGGCGGGAACTGCAGGCGCGAAAAGCGCCGGCCGCCGACGAAGGTCTGTTTCTTTCCGGCCGTGAAGGCTTCGTCGTTGAAACACCGCGACAGAATCTGGCGTGGATCAAAAATGGCTGCATCCAGCAACCGGATGCGTCTACCAGTGCAGTCGCCGGAACCTGCCAGGCGTGGCTCGCGAGTCGCGGATTCCCGCTCAAGTCTGCGCATGCTACGCTGGAAGAGTTGCGCGGAGCCGAAGCCGTGTTCTGCCTCAATTCCGTGCGCGGGATCACGCCGGTTACAGCGCTGTGGGACGAGCACGACGCTCTGTGTCTGGGCGAGTTCAAATCCGCGGAGCATCCGTGGATTTTGGCGTTGCAAGCGAACTGGGCCGAGGCGCTCGCCGCAACTGCGGCTCAGGTCTGAAGCGGAGTGTCGCGATGAACCTGACTTCGCCGATTACCGATTACCCGACGGCTCGCCGGTTTTTGCTCGAGCTCAAGTCGACCGGAGTTTCGCTTGGACTCGGTCGCATGGAACGTTTGATGGCTGCACTGGGCCATCCCGAGCGCAGCTTGCCGCTGCTGCACGTGGCGGGAACCAATGGCAAGGGCTCTGTTTCTGCGATGCTGGAAGCGATGCTCCGGCAAGCGGGATGGCGCACAGGCCTCTACACGTCGCCGCACTTGGTCCGGCTTGGCGAGCGGGTCCAAGTCAATCGTGACCCACTCTCCGAAGGCGAGATCGTCGCCAATGTTTCCCTGCTCCGTGAGGCGTTGAAGGGGCTCGCCCACGAAGCGGAGGAGGAAAGCCGGCCGAGTTACTTCGAATGTATGACCGCAATCGCTCTGCTGCACTTCGCGCGAAGCCGATGCGATATCGCCATCATCGAAGTGGGCGTGGGCGGCAGGTTGGACGCCACGAATGTCATTACGCCCGAGGTGAGCGTCATCACGTCGATCGGTTTAGACCACTGCGATCTTTTGGGTGAGACGCTCGCCGAAATTGCGATGGAGAAGGCCGGGATCATCAAACCGGGCCGGCCAACGGTCATCGGATATCTGCCCCGTGAAGCGGAGGACGTCATCCGCCACGTCGCCGCAGCCAGAGGCGCGCCGGTGATCTCCGTGGCCGAGCACTTTGGTGCCGACGGCGAGAATCATCCACTGCCGCTGACGAACCTGGCCGGCGCCTACCAGCGCCGAAACGCAGCGACGGCCGTGTTAGTGGCCCGCCTGTTGCCCGACCGATGGAAACTTTCAGACACCTCCATTGCTGGAGCGCTGCTCAACGTCGATTGGCCGGCGCGCTTGCAACGGTTCGCGGTGAGCGACAAAGTGGTGGTCCTCGATTCGTCCCATAACGCCGAAGGGGCGGCTGAGTTGGAGGCCAACCTGGAGGACCTTACCCGTGAGTTCGGCCGTCGACCGATCGTGGTCACTGGTGTATTGGGTCTCGCGCGGGCAAAGCCGTTGATCCGAGCGATCTGTCAGCACTCTTCCGAAATCCATTTCGTGCGTCCCGACCAGAGGCGCGCCTGCACGTTCGAGGAACTTGAGTCGGCCGTCCCGTCGGCCTACGCGGGTCGTTTGATGCGGGACACGGTAGAAACGCTGTTTCCCGGGCCGTCCGTTGCGAACGTGGGTGCCGCAGGCGACGTGATCGTTGTGACCGGCTCAATCTACCTGGCAGGCGAAGTGTTGGCTCGGCTCGATCCGAAGTGGGGCCCGTACGAGGGCGATTTGCAGGATTTTTGAGCTCCTGGGGTCGCGACCGGTGGCTTCCGCAAGATTACCCTTTACAGGTGGGCGACGCTTCTCTGTTTTCGACCGCTCTCTCCATGCAAAAGACCAAGAAATCCATCGCGAAGCGCTTCAAGCTCACCGGTACCGGTAAGCTTGTGCGCCGCACGCCGGGCTTCCGTCACCTACTTGCCACCAAGAGCTCGAAGCAAAAGCGTCGTGCCTCCAAGGACAAGCTGGTAGCGGACGGCCAAGCCAGACAGCTCAAGCGTGCGCTGCCGTTCGGCCTGTAAGTAGCCGACGATCAACCTTAACTACGTCAGGCGGGTGAATTCCCAAGCCGACCCGCCGACGACTAACCAACTAAAGGACAATACAACATGGCTCGTGCAACAAATGCAGTCGCTGCTAAAAAGCGGCATAAGAAAATACTGAAATACGCCAAAGGCTATTTCGGTAACAAATCGAGGCTCTTCCGCTACGCGAAAGAAGCTGTTCAACACGCCTGGCAATACTCGTACATCGATCGCAAGAAGAAGAAGGCCGATCGTCGTGGTCTTTGGATCGTACGTTTGAATGCCGCGTGCCGCGCTGCCGGGATCACCTACAGCCGCTTCATCGAGGGCCTCAAAGCCGCCAACATCGAACTCGACCGCAAGGTTCTGTCCGATCTGGCCATCCGGGACGAGGTCGCGTTCAACTCCCTGGTCAAGCAAGCCCAGGACGCGTTGAAGACCAAGGCGACGACTGCGAAGTCCGCCTAAGCTCTGACACAACGCGAGCCCGACGGCTCGCTCTCTGTTTCTCCAGAGGACGGGTCCCGTGACGGGATGCCGTCCTCTTTTGTTTTCTTTTCAATCGTGCGCCTTCTTCGTTTTCTTTCCGGTTGTCCTCTGAGCGGTTGACGAGCCGAGGTACGCAGAACGGAAGAACGACCCAGACCTAAATTTTCATGCAAGAAACTCTGACTGCCCTCGTGGCCAAGGCTCAAGCCGAGCTCCCGTTGCTGAAATCCCGTCCGGAATTCGAAGGGGCCAAGGCCCGCTTTGTCGGACCGAACGGCGAGTTGACGGCGTTGATGAAGCAAATGGGCACCGTCCCCAAGGAGCAGCGACCCGCTCTCGGCAAGCTCATCAACGAGACGAAAACTCAACTCCAGCAGCTGCTCGATGAAGCCCTGCGCGGAATCGAGGCCTTGGAGCTAAAAGCGCAGCTCGGGCCCGCGGTCGACCCCACGTTGCCGTCCCCCGATCTGGGCCCTGGAACCTACCATCCCCTTACGCTCGTCCGTGAGGAAATGTGCCGCATTCTGCGCAAGGTCGGTTTCACGGTTGCGGATGGACCGGAAGTCGAGACGGAGTACTACTGCTTCGATGCTCTGAATACTCCGGCGGATCACCCCGCGCGCGACGCCCAGGATACGTTTTACTTCCCCGACGCGGCCCGCTTCGGCAACATTTCAAAGAAGACGCCGGATGAGAAATACCTGCTCCGGACGCACACGTCGTCCGTGCAGATTCGAACCATGCTGAAGGGCTCGCCGCCCATCCGCATCGTGTCACCTGGTCGGGTCTATCGTCGCGATACGTCCGATGCGACGCACTCGGCGAACTTCCACCAGCTGGAGTGCCTGTACGTCGACAAGAACGTCACGGTGCGAGACCTGAAGGCGCTGTTGGATTACATCTTCGCCTCGCTCCTGGGCAAGGACACGAAGACGCGGTTCCGGCCACATTATTTCGGATACACCGAGCCGAGCTTCGAAGTGGATCTGAGTGCGAAGCACCTGCCGAAAGTGAAGAAGGAGTGGATCGAGATTGGCGGCTGCGGCATGGTGGATCCCACGGTTTTCGCCGGGGTGGGCTATGACCCGGAGGTTTGGAGCGGCTACGCGTTCGGCATGGGTCTGGAACGACTCGCGATGTTACTCTACGGCATCGATGACATCCGCTACTTCTACCAAAACGACCTCCGCTTCCTGAAGCAGTTTGCGTGATGGGTTTGAACAGAAGGTAACGAAGGAAGCGAAGAGTCTCCCGTATGCATCCGCTGTACGCTAAAGCTGACGCCCTCAGTTTTGAACTGATCGGGGCGGCGATGGAGGTTCATCGCGACAAGGGACCGGGCCTTCTCGAATCGATCTACGAGCGTTGTCTCATGCACGAACTTTCGCTCCGGCGTTTACCTGCCGTAAACCAAAAGGCCGTTCAGGTCCGATATAAAGACTTGGTGTTTGAAGAACCTTTCCGATTCGGCCTTTTAGTGGACGACTGTCTGCTTGTGGAAGTTAAGTCAGAGGAGCGACTGATGCCGATCCACAAGGCCCAGCTTCTTAGTTATATGAAGCTCCTGAGTATCCCTGTGGGCCTCTTAATAAACTTTCACGAGATCGTGCTAAAAAACGGAATCTCCCGCCTGATCCTCAGCGGTGCCAATCTGGAATAACCTCTTCGTTTTCTTCGTTCTCTTTTGTTCAATTTCTGTACCGTGAAAATCTCCCTCAATTGGCTTCAGGATTACGTTAAGCTCACTGCGTCCGTCGACGAGATCTGCCGCGCGGTCACGTTCCTCGGCTTTGAGGTCGAGCAGGTTATTCGTACCGGAGCACCGCAGCTTTCGCATGTGGTCGTCGGCGAGGTGCTCGTGCGCGACAAACATCCCAACGCTGACAAGCTCTCCGTGTGTCAGGTCGACATCGGTCCAGCGGGTGGGGTGAAGACGATCGTTTGCGGCGCTCAAAACTACAAAGTGGGCGATCGCGTTCCGGTGGCCCTGCCCGGCGCCATCCTGCCCGGCAACTTCGAGATCAAGCTTTCGAAAATCCGCGGCCAGTCCTCAGACGGCATGATGTGCTCAGCCAAGGAACTTGGAGTCGCAGAGGATGCCGCAGGCTTGCTCATTCTCGATGGACGCCCGGCGCTGGGTACGCCGATTAACCAGGTGCTGCCTCCCGGCGACGTTGTACTCGACATCGAGATCACTCCCAACCGTCCCGATTGCCAATCTCACCTCGGAATCGCACGAGAACTGGCCGCCTGGTTCAAGCTGCCCTTGCTGTACCCGCAGGAGACGTTTCGCGGCGGAGTCAGCGATACCTCGCGCCCTGACCTGCTGCGTAATGTTACCGTACTTTCGCCTGAGGCGTGTCCGCTTTACACCGCGCATGTGATTACCGGGATCAGGATCGGACCGAGTCCCGCTTGGCTTCAGCAGCGCCTTTCCGCCGTGGGACTTCGGCCGATCAACAACGTCGTTGATGTCGGTAATTACGTCATGTTGGAAACGGGCCAGCCGTTGCATGCGTTCGACGCCCGCAAGCTGGGGGGCCAGGAGATCGTCGTTCGTCCCGCGGTGGACGGAGAGAAGCTCACCACGCTCGACGGCAAGGAGCGTGTGTTGAACAGCCGGATGCTCGTCATCGCGGATGCCCATAAGCCCGTGGTGATCGCCGGCATCATGGGTGGAGAAAACTCCGGCGTCAGCGCCGACACGACCGACCTCGTGCTCGAGAGCGCTGTTTTCCAGCGCCAGTCCATTCGGTGGACGTCGCGCAAGCTGGGCCTGTCATCAGATTCCTCCTACCGCTATGAACGCGGTGTCGACGCGCACTCGACGGTGGAAGCAGCGTGGCGTGCGATCGATCTCATTCTGGAAACCGCCGGTGGTCAGGTCGTCGGGCCGGTGTTCAAGATCGGAGGCGAAGTGCCATGGCAGCGCGAGATCGTGGTGACTCACGATTACATCTGCGAAAAAGTAGGCTTCGAAATTCCGCCGGAAGACATGCGGGCGGCATTCGACGCCTTGGAACTCACGGTCGTGCGAGAAGAGCCGACCGACCATCGCGGTCCGGCATGGACGGTGAATGTCCCCAGCTGGCGCGACGATCTCGACCGCCCGATCGATTTGGTCGAGGAAGTCCTGCGGCTCTACGGCACAGAGAAGATTCCGCCCGCCGTCGTGCTCTCACCCGGTCTGCTGAGCGATGACGATCCTGTCGTGCGGTTTAATCGGCGTGTGACGGACTATCTCGTCGGTCACGATTTCCACGAGTGTGTGAACTACACGCTGCGGCCCGCGAAGGACTTGACCACCTGGGTTTCGCAAGCCGCCGCTGCTGAGCTGGCGCTCTCGAATCCGTTTGTGGAGGATCAGTCGCACCTGCGACCAACGCTGATCATTGGCCTCCTCGATGTCTTGAAACTCAATCAGTCTCGCGGCGTCGCAGTCTCACGCTTGTGCGAGACGGGCCGCGTGTTCGTCGAGCATCACGGTCAGAACCTTGAGTGTGCCGCCGTTGGTTTCATCATCGCCGAGGATGCGGAGCGCCGGTGGTTGAAGCGTGAGCCCGTCGACTTCTATAGCGTGAAGCATCACGTGACCGCGCTTGCTGGTTTAGGTGGGATCGACCTCAGCCGACAACCGTTGGTGCCACTCGCAACGGACTATCAAGGTTGGCAGGAAGGTCATTCCGCGAGTGCCGGTGATCTCGCGCACGGCTGGGTCGTTCGGTTCGGGCTGCTCAAACTTGGAATGGTCCGCGGACTGGGCATCGAAGGGAAAGTGTATGGCGGAATTCTGGCGATGCTCCCCGAAAAAATTGCGGCCGATTCACTCCGCAAGCGTTACAGCGACTTCAGTTTGTTTCCGACGGCTCTGCGCGACATTGCGTTGGTCGTCGATACCGCGACTCCGGCGGATGAAGTGCGAAAGCAACTCACCAAGATCGCCCGCGCGGCGGTCGGCAATGCCTCCGCGGTCGAAAGCGTCCAGCCCTTCGATTTTTATCAAGGCGCTGGTTTGCCCGAAGGGAAAAAGAGCCTGGCATTCTCGCTCGTGTTTCGAGCTGCAGACCGGACGCTCACAGACGACGAAGTGAATCTCGTCCTTGGCAAGGTCCTGGACGAACTCGCGAAATCGACTCCGTACGTCCTGCGCAAATAACCATGGCTGCGCCCACTGATCTCAATATCGACCACGTCGCCAAACTCGCGCGTCTCGCTCTGACGCCGGAAGAGAAGACGAAGTTTGCCCAACAGTTGGGTGATGTTCTTCACCACATCGAACAGCTGGGCAAAGTGGATGTGTCGGGCATCGAGCCGACCGCCCACGCGTTTCCGTTGTTCAACGTATGGCAGGATGACGTCGCTCAAGCCGGTCTCCCGGTTGAACAGGTTTTGAGAAACGCACCTGCTCAACGGGAAAACATGATCGTCGTGCCGAAAGTCGTGGAATAGCGCGAGCGGGACTCATTTCCACTCTTCACCCGTTTTCATGTCGACCGAAGTTTTCTATCAGTCCATCGCGGAACTGTCAGCGGCGCTGGCGGCGAAAACGCTCTCCTCAGTGGAGCTGACGCGAGCCGTGATTGCCCGGACGAAAGCGGTCGATGGGCGTATCCACGCGTTCAACTCGTACAACGAAGCGGATGCTTTGGCGCAAGCCGAGGCGTCGGATCAGCGACGAGCGCAGGGCCGCTCCGCGGGTCCACTCGACGGCATTCCGGTTGGTTTCAAAGATGTGATCGCGGTGAAGGACCAGCCGCTCACGGCCTCGAGCAAGATGCTCGTGAATTTTGTTTCGCCTTATGATGCGACGGTGACAACGCGGTTGAAGCAAGCCGGCGCGGTTTGCTGGGGGCGCCTGAACCTCGATGAGTTCGCCATGGGCTCGTCGACCGAGAACTCGGCTTTCGGCCCGACGAGCAATCCCTGGGATTTGTCCCGTGTTCCCGGAGGATCGTCTGGCGGGAGCGCGGCGGCCATGGCTGCGGGAGCGGCGATTGCGACACTGGGCTCGGATACCGGTGGATCCATTCGACAGCCCGCCGCGTTGTGCGGGGTGGTTGGCTTAAAACCGACGTATGGGTTGGTGTCGCGCTTCGGGTTGATCGCCTTTGCGTCGTCGCTTGATCAGATTGGGCCGTTCACGCGCACGGTGGAGGATTCGGGGATCATGTTGGGGGCGATCGCGGGGCATGATGAGCGTGACTCTACCTCGTACAACGCGGCGATTCCGGATTATCGGGCTGAAATCGCGCAGCGCAAAGGACCCTGGCGGCTAGGCATTCCCAAGGAGTATTTCGCCGAAGGCTTGGATCCGGAGATCGGCGCCGCTGTGGAGAAAGCGGTCGCGTATTACACGGCGCAAGGCTGCGAGGTGAAACAGGTTTCGCTCCCGAACACGCAGTACTGTCTCGATACGTACTACATCATCGCGACGGCCGAAGCGTCGTCGAACTTGGCTCGATACGATGGCATTCGGTACGGCCATCGTTCGAGCTCGGCGACGGACGTAGTGGATTTGTATTTCAAGTCACGCGCGGAAGGATTCGGGGCTGAGGTGAAGCGGCGAATTATCCTCGGCACGTACGTGCTTTCCAGCGGGTACTACGACGCGTTTTACCTTCGGGCACAGAAGGTGCGCACGTTGATCCGGCAGGATTTTCTTAACGCGTACCAAGAGGTCGATGCGCTGATCACGCCGACGTCGCCGATTCCGGCGTTCAAGATCGGCGAGAAGTCCGATCCGCTCGCGATGTACCTGTGTGACATCTACACGATCGGCGTAAACCTCGCGGGCTTGCCGGCGATCAGTGTGCCCTGCGGCTTCACCGGCACCGGGTTGCCGATTGGGATGCAACTCATCGGTCAACCATTCCAGGAAGCCAACCTCCTCGCCATCGCGAACGCATACGAAGTGGGGCATGGTTGGGGAGCGAAGCATCCAGTTCTTTGATTTTGCCACAGAGAACACCGAGCTCGGACACAGAGATCACAGAGGACGATCCTATGGACTCGGAAACGAATCGATTGACCGAACAAATCATCGGTGCAGCGATTGAAGTTCATCGTGAACTTGGACCTGGGTTGCTGGAGTCTGCCTATCAACGTGCTTTGGCGCACGAATTTCGGCTCTGCGGAGTCAGCTTTGAAGAACAGAAATCGTGCTCCATTACGTACAAGGATCTTTTGATCGAGGATGCCTATCGTCTTGATTTCCTCGTCGCAAACCGCGTCGTGGTGGAATTGAAAGCGATCGATGAATTGCTCAGTGTTCATGACGCCCAAGTTCTCACCTATCTCCGATTTACTTGCTGCCGCATCGGCCTCCTCTTCAATTTTCGTTCAACCATTCTAATTAAGCACGGTTTTCGCCGTCTGGCTCTGTGATCTCTGTGTCCGAGCTCCGTGTCCTCTGTGGTCCAACGCTATTTCCAAGATGAATTATGAAGCAGTGATTGGCCTGGAGGTTCACGTCCAGATAAAGACTAAGTCAAAAATGTTCACTCGAGTCGCTGCCGGTTATGGCCACGAGCCGAACACGCTGACCGATCCGGTGGTACTCGCGCTGCCCGGGACGTTGCCGGTTTTGAACAAAGCCGCGCTCGATGCGGTGATCAAAGCCGGGTTGATGTTGGGGTGCGAAATCGCGCCCGTCTGCAAATGGGACCGGAAAAATTACTTCTATCCCGACTCGCCGAAGAATTATCAGATTTCTCAATACGACCAGCCGATCTGTCTCGGTGGAAGCGTCGAGATTGAGCTGCCGGGCGCCGCGCGAAACATCATGGGCGAGCACAAGCACATCCCGCTCACCCGAATTCATCTCGAGGAGGACGTCGGCAAGCTCAACCACGAGACCTCTGATTCCCTCGTCGATTACAATCGCGCGGGAACGCCGCTCATGGAGATTGTTTCCGAGCCCGCGATGCACACGGCGGAGGAAGCGTACGCGTACCTGACTTCGCTCAGAGCCACGATGATTTACGGCGGAATTTCCGACTGTGACATGGAGAAGGGGCAATTGCGGTGCGACGCCAACATTTCCATTCGTCCCGTTGGCCAAACGAAGCTCGGCACGAAAGTGGAGCTGAAGAACCTCAACTCGATTTCATTTGTGCGGGATGGCATCGCGCATGAGATCAAGCGCCAGTTGTCGGTCGTCGAACGCGGTGGTACGCTCGTGCAGGAAACGCGGGACTACGACGGCCAGACCGGAACGTCCCAATCGTTGCGGTCAAAGGAAATGGCGCATGACTACCGGTATTTTCCAGATCCGGACCTGATGCCGGTCAAAGTCGACGAGCCATGGAAAGCACGCTTGCGGGGAGATTGCCCCGAACTTCCATTCGACAAGCAACGGCGGTTTCTCGCGGAGTATCAAATCCCGTACACCATTTCATCGGTGCTGGTCTGGGACCGCGAACTCAGCGCGTTTTTCGAACAGACCGCTCAACTTGCAGGCGCGGGCAAAGCCCAGGCCGTGGGGAATTGGATCGTAAACGATCTCCTGCGCGACGTGGGCAATGCGAAGATCGCGTTAGCGGATTCGAAAATTCGGCCAGCGCACATTGCGGAGTTGGTGAAGTTAATCGACGCGGGCACGGTGCTGACGAATGCCGCGAAGAAAGTGTTCGCTGACATGTTTACGTCGGGAGAGATGCCGACCGCGGTCGCGACCCGTCGCGGTCTCACGGCTACGGCCACGGACGCGGGTGAACTTGAACAATGGTGCCGCGACGCGATCGCCGGAAACGCGAAATCCGTCGTTGAGTTCAAGGCGGGCAAGGGAAGCGCTATCAACGCGTTCAAGGGGCCGGTCATGAAAGCGGCGAAGGGCAAAGCGAATCCAAAGTTGGTGGACGAGACATTGAGACGCCTGCTGGCGGCGATGTAAGGGCGCTGCTCACACGAGCATCTCGTCCCTCTCGAAGGTACGCCGTACGTCCTGCGTTGCGGTAATTTTTGCTGGGTTCAGAGCGTCGATAGTCCCGGTTGAACGTTGACCGCGTGCTTGCGCGGACGCGCATGACAATCACCTGACATTTGGCTGACCGCGTGGTGACAACCGCGACGGGCGTTTGTGGTTAACTCTTCTGGTCAAACCAGAAATCACCATGAAACAACGCATTCTTTTCTCTCTCGCGGCCACGCTGATCAGCGCGATGTCGCTCGCCGTCTCGGCGAAGTCCACCACGTCCGCTTCCGCCACCGACAGCAATTACGTGCAACTCCGGATCGACGTCGACCGCGGCGTGCTGCCGGCGGAAAGCACCGCGAAGGCAGTCGTAAAGATTGGACTCGATTGCGCGCGTTTGCCCGGGCGCGACTTACGGCCACCGGTCAATCTCTCGTTGGTGATTGATCGCTCCGGATCAATGTCTGGCGAAAAAATCGCGAGCGCACGAAACGCCGCGCTCGAAGCCATTCGACGGCTCGGACCCGATGACATCGTGTCGTTGGTTGTTTACGATACGCAGGTGCAGACCCTCATCCCCGCGCAACGCCTTGGCACGGGTCGCGAAATCGAACGCGCGATCTGCGGAATTGAAGTGGGCGGCAACACGGCGCTGTACGGTGGCGTCTCGCGCGGAGCCACCGAAGTGCGCCGTCATGCGGAGGACGGCAAGTACGTGAATCGCATCATCCTGTTGTCGGACGGGCTGGCGAATGTCGGTCCGAGTTCGGCCGAAGAACTCGGCCGGCTCGGTGCGTCGCTGATGAAGGAGGGGATTTCGGTCACGACCATCGGACTTGGCCTCGGCTTCAACGAGGATCTCATGACCCGCCTGGCGCAACGGAGCGATGGCAACACGTACTTTGTGGAGAACAGCGAGGATCTGTCCCGCATCTTTGCGGCGGAGCTCGGAGACGTCCTCAACGTCGTCGCCCGGCGCGTTGTCATTGAGATCGATTTTCCCGAGGGCGTCAGGCCGCTGTCATTCGTCGGCCGTGAAGGTACGATCCGCGGACAACGCGCCGAACTCGCGCTGAACCAGCTGTACGGTGGTCAGGAAAAGTTCGCTCTGGTTGAAGTCGAAGTTTCGCCGTCCCGATCTGGAGTCGAACGCGAGATCGCCCGCGCCCAGGTCACCTACGAAGACGCAATCAATCAGAAGTCCGCCAAGTTATCCGCCAAACGCACCGTGCAGTTTAGCTCGAGCCATGCCGAAATGGTGTCCTCGGCCAACCATCAAGTGCAGGCGGATTACGCCACGAATATCATCGCGGTGGCGAAAGACGAAGCCGTGGCTCTCGTTGATGCTAATAAGCGCGAGGCGGCGGCGGGCGTGCTCCGCCAGCGGACTGCTGAACTGCAGGAAATGGCGAAGGTGTACCGCAATACCTCCGTGGGAAATGTAGCTGCAGCGGCCGCGCCGGAAGCGGATCGGCTGGAAAAAGAAGGACTCGGCAATGCGCAGCGCAAAGCGTATCGGGCCGACAGTACTCAAGCCAAAGCGCAACAGGCCTCGACGCGTTGATCCAAAAACGATCGCACTCGAACTAACCGGTGGGCCGACGTTCCTGCAGAACCACGTCGGCCTACCGTTTCGCGTCTTCCCAACGTGCTGAATTAACTTAGCTTCGAACCGTGACGCCTGCTTCGCGCCGCATTTTTCTTTATTGGCTGCTGCTCCTGATTCCCGCCTTGGTGGTCGGAGGCGTCGCGATCCAGCTGCTGCGGCGCGAGGAAGCGCGGCTGGCGGTGCAGGGTGCTCAAGCCGAGGAAGCTCGTCGCGCAGGAGTCTCGGGTCGCGCGCGATTGGTGGCGGAAAACGTCGAGTTGCTGATCGGCGATGTACAAGCGGCGCTGCTCGACACGTTGGCCACGGAGCCAGCCGCGAACCTGGATGAGTTCCTCGATCAGTGGCAGAAGAACAACCCGCTCGTTCGCACTGCGTTTCTGGCCAGCCCCGATGGTCAATTGGTTCGACCTGGCCCGTCAGATCCCAACGACGAAGCGCGGGGATTCATTCGACGATTCGCCAGTCAGTTTCGCTCGAGTCCGCCTTGGAGCCAGCCGATCAATTCGAACGCGAACGTGCCAGCTGCCGCTAAAAAGACCCAGAGCCTGGAATCCAAGGAGCGCAACGAGGTCGCGTCCAATGTCGCCCAGCTGCAGTCGGCGCGACGGGATGTTCAGGAATTGGCGAAGGCGCGGAATTACTCGCCGGCCCGCCCGTCGATTGCGGCGAATTCGGAAACGGTCAAAGCTGAGGCGGACGTCGCGCTCACCGACCAGTCAGTCAGTTCCGCACCCGCTGGACTCGCGTCGACCAGTGAACCGTCTTCGCGCATCGCGCAAAAATCGACGGTGGGGGCGCTGAACAAAGCATCCCGCCGGGCGAATGAGGCCGAGCTGGTTCAACAAAGACAGGTTGCAGCCAAAGACGGGTTCGCAGAGCGGCGCGGCTGGATTGCGCTCAGACCCGATCGCCGCTTGCACCTTCTGGGCTGGGTGCAGCCACGGGCGGACGAGAATATTCGGGGTGTGGAACTGGAACTCGCGGCCGTGATCAGTCGGCTGGCCGGGACTTTGCCCGCGGATGTTCCCACGGATGAGGGCTACGCGTTGCGCGATGATCAAGGCCGGGTCGTCCATCAAGTCGGCGCGTTGTCCACGGCCATCCGACCGACGGTGGAAATTCCACTCTCCGACACCTCGTTACCGGGTTGGTCCGTCATCGGCGTTTTCAATTCCAATGTCACGAGCGGTGGAAATGGGGCCGGTTTTGTCTGGGTCGGTGTGCTGCTGGTCGCGATCTTCGTTTGTTCGATTTTAGCCGGAGGGTCCTTGCTGTTGCGGCAGGCGCGACGCAGCGAAACGGAAGCGGCCCAGAAAACGTCGTTCGTCGCAAACGTTTCGCACGAATTTAAAACGCCGCTCACGACCATTCGCCTTTACGCGGAACTGCTCGAGCAGGGTCGCGTGCGGGATGAGCAGCAGGGCGGTGACTTCCTCCGCACGATTGGCCGCGAGACACAACGGCTGGCGCGACTCGTCAACAACGCGCTCGATTTCAGCCGACTCGAACAAGGGCAAAAGAAATACGCGCGGGAGAGCGTTGAGCTTGGGTCTGAGCTCAATCGCTTGCTGGATACGCATGCACCACGCGTGACCGAGGCCGGCCTCACGATGACACGCGCATTCCCGCCGACTCCGATTCCTGTCACCACGGACCCCGATGCGGTGGAGCAAATCGTGCTGAACCTCATCGACAACGCGTGTAAGTACGCCGATGCCGGCGGCGAGCTGACGATTTCGGCGACCGCGACGCCCGGAACGGGTGCCGAAGTACGGGTGGCGGATCGTGGTCCGGGCGTACCCGTGGACCAGCGCGAGCGGATCTTCGAAAAGTTTCATCGCGTGAACGATGCGCTCACGGCCGAAAAGACAGGTGCGGGCCTTGGACTCAGCATCGCGCGTCAACTGGCACGTGGTCTCGGGGGCGATCTGGTCTATGAGGCGCGGAGCGGGGGCGGGGCCGAATTCGTTCTGAAACTACCATGATCGCCAAAATCTTACTGGCCGAAGACGAGCCGGCGATTCGCCAGGGGCTGATCGCCACGCTTGAGAGCGAAGGCTACGCCGTGACTGCGGCGTCCGATGGCGCACAGGCGCTGCGGTTGTTCGCGCAGGAGAAATTCGATCTCGTGGTTCTCGATGTCATGATGCCGAAGGCGAGTGGTTACGACGTCTGTCGAGAACTGCGGGCGCGCGGGGTGCGCGTGCCGGTGCTTTTCTTGACGGCGAAAGGGGAGGAGATCGACAAGGTCGTTGGCCTGAAACTCGGGGCCGATGACTACGTGACGAAACCGTTCGGTATCCATGAGCTGATTGCGCGCGTCGAAGCCCTGCTCCGCCGTTCGCGCATGGGCCGTCCTGAGGTGGCAGCGGAGCCAGTGGCGCCCACGTTTCTTCTTGGGCTGGCCGAAATTGATCGCCGGAAGTTCACCGTGACCTCTGCGGGAAAATCGACGCCGCTGACCGCTCGTGAGTTGAAATTGGCGGAGATGTTCGCAGCGCATCCCGGTGAGGTGTTGACCCGTGACGCCTTGCTCAACGCGGTCTGGGGCGTCGACTATTTCGGGACCACACGGACATTGGATCAGCACGTCGCCCAGCTCAGGCGAAAGATTGAACCGGACGAGCAAAGTGCCTCTCGCATCGCAACGGTTCACGGCGTCGGCTATCGCTACGACGCATGATGACTTTGGAGCAGCGTGGTGGGCCGGATGCGACCACGTATGACCCTCACCCCGGAGATTTCATATCACCGATTCTTGGTGCGCGTTTCCCATTCAACACCGCACCGCGGACCGTGATGTAGGGGAGTTCGCGCTTCTCGCGCGTCGCCCGCAGCAAGAGGCCGCCGCGGCTCATATCCCCACGGCCGACGAAATCGGATGGGAACATCAGCCGGTCGCCAAAGCATTCCAGCAGGATGTCGCGATACTTCGCCGTCGCGATGCTGCCGAGTAGAATCGCCCTGCCGTTTTTTCCGAGCTTGCGCGCAAGGGCGCAGGCATCGCGACGGATGGGCGCCAGGTACCGCGGATCCGCGCCGTCGATGTCCACGTCACCAAAAGCACGGAGTTCATCGACCGTGAATTTCTGCTCCGGATCGAGCAGGCCACGATTTGAGGTGATCACGCGGATCAGACTGCCGGAATTCGTGGCGACCACGTGCTGGGCATAGCTCAGTTTCCCTCTGAAATAGAGGCCGCTCGCAAACGTGAAGATTTGTCCGAGCGTCAAACCTTCGCGATGGAACGTGCGCGCGAGGGCGAACGGTGCATTGGGGTTCAACAACAGGCCTGCGCGGGCGCCCGTGACTTTGGCGGGAGAAAGAAGGAAGAGCTGACGCACGAATCAATCGACCAAAGCTCGACGCGGAGGTTCGGACAACTTCAGCCAAACCTCGGCTGGATCGAGGAGCATTTCCACTCACACGGGGCGGGTAGTCGGATTGCGGATGCGTGCAGCGGGCAGACGAACCGCACGCTGGCACCGGGACCGGACCTGGAGCGAAGCGTTACGTACGACGTATGCTCGCCAGAATTGAATTCAGACGATGCAGATCTTCACACCCTGCGCGAGCGAGGCCAGTGGATCCCTCACCGGGATAAATTCCTGCGCCACGAAGCCTTTGAAACCCGTGCCTTGGATGGCACGCATGATTGCCGGATAGAAGAGTTCCTGCGTCTCGTCGATTTCGTGACGTCCTGGATTCCCGCCCGTATGGTAATGCGCGATATATGCGTGGCTCTCTTGAATGGTCCGGATGACGTCACCTTCCATGATCTGCATGTGGTAGATGTCGTACAGGAGCTTGAACCGCTCGGATCCGAGCTTCTTCGCCAGCGCCACGCCCCACGCGGTCCGATCGCACATGTAGTCCTGGTGATTCACCTTCGAGTTCAACAGCTCCATCGCGATCGTGACTCCACGTTTCTCCGCCTCGGGTAGAATGCGCTTCAGGCCGATCGCGCAATTTTCCATGCCCTGTTGATCGTCCATCTTCTCCCGATTGCCGGAAAAGCAGATGAGGTTTTCGAATCCGGCGTCGGCGGTTTCCGCGATGCGCTTCAGATAAATTTCCACGAGCGTATCATGGTGCTCGAGTCGGTTCCACGCCTTGTTGATACCGCCGACGCTCACGCCCTGAGGTGTCTTGCCAACTGGATTACTGACCATTGCGCAGGTCAGTCCGTACTTCTTGAGCGTCGCAAAATCATCCGGGTTCAACAGCTCAATGGACTGCAAACCGATTCCCTTGGCTGCAGCGGCGAGTGTCTCAAGTGGGATATCCTTGTAGCACCATTTGCAGACGGAGTGGCGGATCGCGTTGGTGGCGGTGGAAGGATTTGGGGTCGCGCGCATCGTAGCTGGAGCTTGTGGCGCATCGGCCGCCCGGAGGCGAGGCAGGGTGGCGAGCGCAGCGGCTCCGGCGATTGAGGCAATGGCTTCACGGCGAGTGAGTGCGTTCTTCATGGGGGGTGAGCTCACGTTCGATAAGTGCGGGAAGGTTGGCAAGGCCCACTTGCATCTTTGGGCCCTCACACTACGATCAGGCATGCCTAGCGATTCACGTCATTTCCTGTCGCGTCGTGATGCTTTGAAAACCATGGGAGCGGGCGCCGCGCTGGTCGGTTTGGGTGCGTTGACCTTGCGTTCAGTCGCGGCGGACGCACGTGCGACCGCAGGCGGGGCGGGCGCTGCCGGTACGACCTTAATGCAGCCGTTCTCGCTACCGCCGCTTGGGTACGCCCTAGACGCCCTCGAGCCGCACATCGATCGGCAGACGATGGAAATTCATCACGGCAAGCATCATCAAGCGTACATCACGAACGCGAACAAAGCGCTGGCTGACTTGCCGGACTTCAAAACGAAATCAGCCGAAGACCTGCTGAAGAATTTGGGGGCGCTGCCGGAAAGCATCCGCACCGCGGTCCGAAACAACGTAGGTGGACACGCGAATCACACCTTATTTTGGCGAACGATCGGACCCGCTGGGAACTCGAGCCCAGACGGCGCATTGGCCGCGGCGATTGTAAAAAGCTTTGGTTCGCTCGACACCCTTAAGAGCCAGATGAACGACGCAGCCATGAAACGGTTTGGTAGTGGCTGGGCTTGGCTGAGTGTGAGTGCTGGTAATCTCAAAGTGCATTCGACCGCCAACCAGGATTCGCCGCTTTCCGAAGGCGCGGTTCCCTTATTGGGAGTGGATGTCTGGGAGCACGCGTACTACCTGCACTATCAAAACCGGCGGGCGGACTACGTGACCGCATTTTGGAATGTGGTGAACTGGACTGAAGTGGGTCGAAACTTCGCCGCAGCCACTGCGGCTTGATGGGGCTGACTCGGGTTTGTGGGCAAAAAAAAGACGCGAGCCGGCAGGCCCGCGTCGATGGGGTTAGAAGGTGTAAATGTTAAATCTTGGTGGTGGCGCCTGCGGTCTCGGCGGGCGCCAGGCCGAAGAACTCGACCACGTGTGTGACGTTATTGTAGCCACGGGACTTCAATAGCTCTTCGATATGAACCACATTACGGCGGAGTTCAGCGGTGGTCTCGGGATCGATTTCCTGCACTCGGTTCGTTTCTTTACAAATGACATGATAGGGGTGCGATTCACCCATGCTCAGGGCATAAAGGCTGGTGCCGTTGTGAAAGAACGAGCGACGGACCAAACCGATGTCTTCAAAGGCGCTGAGGCAGCGGTAAACGGTGACCAGATCACATGAGCCGCTTTCGAGATCAGCATGGATTTGCTCGATCGTCGTGGGCTGACCGCGCTTGGCCAGAGCGGCCAAAATCGCGATACGGGGCTGCGTGATCCGCAATCCGGCCGCCTTCAAGCGGGCACAGGCGATGTTGAGTGGCGATTGGGCCTTTTCTGCTGGCGATTTGCCATCTACGAGGGGTGAGTTGGTCGGCGTGGATGCGATCATTATGATTCATAGATTGAACCCGACCCATGAACGTTCGAGGCTATAATCATGCGTTTGCATCAGGTCTTTCACTGAGGGCCAGTGAGATCCGCCACGACTCCGGCTTGCTAGTTGCGCGTCCGCTGGCCGTGTGCTAACTCGACCCGACAACATGCAAGACCCGGACTTCGCCGAAATCGTCGGCCTGATCTGTAAGGAAGATTCCCGCTTTGATCGGAAGGCTTATGATTTCATCCGGCTGGGCTTGGACCACACGGTTAAGGAGTTGAAGAGCAAGGAGTCCTCGCGGGCGAGTCGGTCGCGCCACGTCTCGGGTCCGGAATTGCTCGAGGGTTTGCGCGTTTACGCTTTGGACCAGTTTGGGCCCTTAACTAAAACCGTGCTGGAGTCCTGGGGCATTCGCCGGTGTTCAGACTTCGGTGACATCGTCTTCAATCTCATTGAGTATAATGTCTTCAGTAAGACGGATAACGATCGGCGGGAGGATTTCTCGGATCTCTATTCGTTCGAAGATGCTTTTGTTAAGCCATTCCTTCCGACTAAACCCGGCCAAGGTTGTTCGGAGGCAGTTGGGTCTCCGTGATGGTTCAAGTTCTCGCGTCGGCTGAATCGGGTGCTCGAAAGAATCAGAGCGCCCGCAGTTCTGTATAAACTTCTATGGCTATCTCGTCTTCGTCTCCTGCAGATCTACGCTTACTCGATGCCTTTTGGCAGGAGCCGGTACAACGGATCGTGCTGCCCAACGGGCTAACGCTGATCATGAAGGCGGATCGCTCCGCTGCACTCGCGTCCGTTCAGGTTTGGGTTAAAACGGGAAGTACGCACGAAGGCGCCAACTTGGGGGCGGGACTGTCCCACTACTTGGAACACATGTTGTTCAAAGGCACCGAACGTCGAGCCGGCCGGGAGATCTCGGCGACCGTACAGGCGCACGGTGGTTACATCAACGCGTACACGACCTTTGACCGGACCGTCTATTATATTGATCTGCCCAGTGAACACACCGGTGTTGCGATCGACCTGTTGGCCGATGCCGTGCTCCATTCCACGCTGCCGGCCGACGAGTGCGAGAAGGAGAAGGGGGTTATCCTGCGAGAGATCGCGATGACGAAGGACGATCCGGACAATCGGATCTGGGACGCCTTGTTCTCAACCGCTTTTCGTGAGCATCCGTACCGGCAACCCATCATTGGTCACCAGGACGTATTTTCGGCCGTCACTCGCGACGACCTGATTTCCTATTATCGGGCGCGCTACGTGCCCAACAATCTGGTCGTGGTGATTGTCGGGGACATCGATTTGAGTGCGACGAGGGCAGTCGTCGAACAACACCTCGGCGCAACGGCGCGTTCGAAGCTTGCTCCGGTATTAGTCCCCGAGGAACCGATGCAATTGGGTGCACGGTCGGAACACCGGTTTGAGGATGTCGAGACGACGCGTGGCGTGCTGGCCTGGCCAATTCCTGGATTAACTCACGAGGACGCGCCGGCGCTTGATTTGCTTTCCACCGTCCTTGGCGGCGGTGACAGCTCCATTCTTTGGCAGGAGATTCGAGAGAAGGCGGGCTTGGTTCATTCGATTGATGCGTCGAGTTGGAATCCTGGTTCGAGCGGTATGTTTTGCGTCTTCTTCAACTCCGATCCGGACAAACGGGAGAAAGCGACGGCCGCGATTCAGCGTACACTCGAGCGACATATGGTCCGGGGGTTCACGCCCGCACAGCTGAAAAAAGCGGTCCGCCAGTTGGTGGTCAGTGAGATCAATTCTCGCAAGACCATGAGTGGTCAGGCGTCGCGGCTGGGAACGGCGGAGGTGGTGGTCGGCGATCTGGATCACAGTCGCGCGTATTTCCAAAAACTCGTTCTGCTCAAGTCCGCTGACCTGCAGCGGGTCCTCAAGCTTTACGTTCTGCGGACGCGACTGACTTCGATTTCGCTGAATCCCGTTTCAGCTGCGCCCAAAGCATCGGCTCCGGTCGGAGTACGAGGAGGCCAATCCGATTTCACCGAACTTCGGCTGACCAACGGCGCCCGCCTGTTGCTACAACAGGACCGCCGGCTGCCAAATCTGCATCTGCGCCTCCTCGTGTGCGGCGGGCCGATGTTCGAATCTGCCGGCAAGCGTGGCGCAACGTCGCTGCTCGCCACGATGCTGACCAAAGACACGCGCACCCGCGGCGCGGCCCAAGTTGCTGAATTCATCGAATCGGTCGGTGGCTCTTTCCACCCAGTCGCGGGCAACAATAGCTTGGGGCTTTCGGTTGAAGTGCTGCCGACAGACGTCGCGCGCGCTCTCTCCGTTCTAGAACAGGCGACGAGGTTCCCCGCATTCAAGCCGGACACCTTCGAGCTGGAGCGGGATGCTCACGTGGCGTCGCTGCAGCAGGATGATGACGATGTCGTCACGATTGCGCGCAAACATATGCGTCAGCGGTTTTTTGGCGAGCACCCCCTTTCTCTCGATGCTCACGGCGACATCGCTGGAGTGAAGGCCCTGCGGCCTGCCGATCTCAAAGCGCTGCACCGGAAATTGCTGGTCGGCGGAAACGTGGTCCTGGCGGTCGCGGGGGATTTCGATCCGCGTGAGCTGACGCCAAAGCTCAAGAAGTTCCTGTCATCGTTTCCGAAAGGTCCGGCGCTCACTGCGAACTCGGCGGGCGAATTCCCGCTGCCGTCGGTTGCAGGCGATTTTGTTGAGCAGCAACCGCGGGAACAGGCCGTGGTTGCTCAGGCGTTTCCGGGGCCGCGGGTGAATGCGGAGGACTCATATGTGGCAGAGGTCGCGGACGAATTGTTCAGCGGAATGGCGTCGCGTTTGTTCGAGCGCGTTCGAGAGGAAAAAGGTCTGGCCTATTTCGTCCGGTCGGGCCGGGTCGTTGGTCTCGACGCAGGAATGTTTTATTTCTTTGCCGGTACTCAGCCGGGAAAAGAGGGCGAAGTTCTCGCTGAGATCGAGGCGGAGATCCATCGTGTCCAGTTTGGCGGCGTTGAGGCCGCCGAATTGGCGCGTTGCCAATCGCGCCTCAAAGCCGCTCGGCGCCAAAGTCTGCAGACCAACGGATCACGTGCGATGCAGGCGGCGCTGAATGCGCTGCAAAGCCAGCCGATCAACGACTGGAAGAACTACGACAGTCATATCAATGCGGTGACGATCGACGACCTGACCGCGTTCGCGAAACGCTACTTCCAGCCGCAATTGCGAACGCAGTTGGTGGTCAAGCCGTGAAGCAAATCGGTTGATGTGTCCTCGTTAAAAGGGCGCCCACGGATCACGCTAGCTGTGGGCGCGTAGGATTGAACAACAGCTAGGAGTCCTTGACCTTGAATTCGCTGCTCGAGCTTTTTCCAGATCGCGATTTCCGGCTTCATCTCACGCTCCGGAAAGGGGAGCCGAGCGAATTCTTCCAAGCGGCCGATGCGAGCGGTCGACTTCAGGAGGAGCGCCGTCGGTGGCTGACGACAGACCCGGAGAAGTACTCGGCGCTTCGGCCCGCCGCCGTGCCGTTGTTCTGCGAATTCCTTGAATGCTGCGCCGCGTGGAAACTCATGAACGTGCCGCCGATTGAGGCGACTGACGTCGGGCTGCGGGAGATCGGCGCGTTGCTCGAGCCCGACCTCCTGTTTGTTTCGCCCGACCAAGCCGGTGAGTTTCGACTGGAAGGCGGAGTGCTGTGCTTTCCAACCGGATGGGCCTTGAGGGAACGCCTCTCGCATGCCCTGGATTCCATCCATGGGGTGGTGCCAGGACTCAATCCGACGCTCGGCGTGCAGATCTCGCAGTTCCTTTCCCGCTTGAAGCCCGGCGTGGCGTTTCATCGGGACAACTGGGGAATCGTGGCCAGTGACGAGTTGAATTATCATCCCTCGCGCGGTCTGCCGCCACCCGTCTTGCCGGTGCAGCTCTCCTCGTTATGGCTGCGCGTCGAGCATCAAGCGTTCATGGCTTTGCCGAAATCAGGTGGGGTGGTATTCGGAATTCGGATCTCGCGGCATCGTCTGGATGAGTGCGCTCGCCAGCCGGGCGTTGCCGCTGGACTCGCGCGCGAGTTGGAAACAATGCCCGTTCCCATGGCGGTCTACAAACGACTGGACGCCGTTCGGCATTCGTTGGTGGCGGCGCTGCGCGCATCGTAAATCGACGCAATCAAACTGCGTCGACGGGCTGGTGCTGAATCCACCGGCTACTCAACCTAGCCGCGCCATGAAGAACAAAATGTTCAGTTTCATCTCCCTGCTCACGCTCATCGGCGTGTTGGCAGTTCCGTCGGTCCGGGCTGAAGGTGTCGTCAAAGAAAAGGCCGTGGGTAAGAAAACCCTGGCCAAGTATGATGCCGACAAGGACGGCAAGCTGAGCGAGGAAGAAAAGGCGGTTCGCGAAGCGGACAAAGCCAAGGTGAAAGCCGAGCGGAAAGAGAAGAAGAAGGCAGACAAAGAGGCCGCCGGCGGCGACGCCAAATAAACGAGCCTACGTCTGCGTTACTGCAGCCCCGGTCGTTGTACCGGGGCTTTTTCTTGTCCGGTCCGTGCATCGTCGCCTAACGCACCGTTCCATTTCAGCTTGGTACGGACGACTGAGAAATGGGAGTAATCCACCCGTTGAGCGAGCGGCAGAGTGAGCTTCGAAATCGTGATTTCGATCGGCGAACCAATGCCGACCTTCAGATCGCGCTGGCCATCCATGGCGACGAGCAGACGCGACGCCGGGGAACGGTTGAGGACGCGCAAACAAACGTCTTCGCGAAAGATGATCGATCGATTGCTCAGCGTGTGCGGACAAATCGGAGTCATGGCGATGACCGCGGCATTCGGATGAATCAACGGCCCGCCGGCTGAGAGATTGTACGCGGTGGAGCCGGTTGGAGTCGAAAAGATCAGGCCGTCGCAGGTGTAGTTCGTTACGAGCTCGTCATCGGCGTGGACCTCGAGTTTCACCAACCGAGAATTTACTTCGTCTTTGATCAACACGTCGTTCAGAGCGAGATCGTACACCCCCGGCCCGGTGCAGCACTCGAGCAGTGACCGGTGCGCGATGCGGTACTGGCCGCCCAGTAGCTCCAGGAATTGCGCGCGCGCTTCGTCGGCCGAGAACGTGGTGAGGAACCCAAGGCTGCCGCGGTTGATACCAATGATCGGGACCTGGTGATGTGAGGCTTCACGCGCCACGCCCAAGAGCGTGCCATCGCCACCAATGACGCAGCAGGCGTCGAAGCCTTTTAGGAAATCGTGGGGCAGGGGAAAGTGGGCCGTCTGTTCCAGCTGAACTCCGGCGCCACGCGCAGCTGCCATCAACTCACGCCCCAACTCGGGTGCGCCCGCCTTCTCTTCGTTGATCACGAAAGCGACTTTGCGAAACGGGTTCATGGTGGGTCAGTCAATCCACGAATGCTGGGGAATCGACTCGAATGTTATACCGCTCCCGATGGCACCACGATTGGTGCAGGTTGCGCATCGAGGAATTTTCAACTCAAACTCGTATGCACACATCGTCGCCACAGATTTTAAGCCGAGATACTCGGTGCCAGCCGTTCCGATCAGGGCGCTTTCTGCAGGCAAAGTAAAAACTCACGGTTACCGTCCGCTCCGGTAATCGGTGAATCCATCGAGCCGATGAGCTTCGCTCCGGCTAAACTCGCGAGCGCGAAGTCTCGCACGCCATCGAGCGCGCGTTGCTGCACCGCAGGGTCTCGAATCACACCGCGTCCCTTGTCGACTTCAGATTTGCCGGCCTCGAACTGCGGCTTAACCAAGGCGACCAGCTTTCCGTTGCTACGCAACAGCGGCCATGTCGCCGGTAATACGGTCCTCAACGAGATGAACGACAAATCCATCACGATGAAGTCGTATTCAGCTCGCGGGAGCGCCGCGGCGTTGAGGTGTCGGGCGTTGATTTTCTCTAGGTTGGTGACGCGGGGATCGGCGCGAAGTTTCGCGTGCAGTTGAGCGCGGCCCACATCCACGCACACGACGTCCACGGCCCCCGCCTGCAACGCACAATCCGTGAAGCCACCGGTTGAAGCCCCTACGTCGAGCACATGCGCTCCCGTGAAATCGAGCCCAAAGGTTTCGATCGCGCCGGCGAGTTTTTCGCCACCGCGTGAAACGAAGCGAGGCGGCTGTTCGATGATCAGCTCCACGTCGTTCGGGAATTCCTTGCCTGGTTTGTCGAGTCGTTCGGTCCCACGAAGCACGCGCCCAGCCATGATGAGCGCCTTGGCCTGCGCACGGGACTCCGTCAGGCCTCGGCTCACGAGCAATTCGTCGAGACGTAGCTTCGGCGCGGTCATGCGGGTGAGCGGCTTTTTCGTTTGGGCGCTGTTCGCTTTCGAGAGACGCGCAATTTTTGCCGTGCCGGAGACCAGCAGGTGGTGCGGCCGCCCACCTCTTCTCGCATCAAGAGCGCGCCGGTTTTCGGGCAACGGCCACCTTCACGCCAACGGTGGCGGAAGAGCCAGGATTCAGGAATATTCACGTTGAGGTCCACCGGTAGCGAATTTCCTTTGCCGGCAATTTTTTCGAGGGCGAGCGCGCAGACGTGGCGACACTCCTTCCAGAGTCGATTTATCTCCAGCTCTGTCAGCGAACCGGCAGACTGTTTCGGGTGAATCTCAGCCCGCCACAGGATTTCGTCGGCCATCCAATTGCCCACGCCAGGAAAACGTTCCTGCATCAATAGCACCGCCTTGATGGGAGCGCGGGCACGGCGTCGCAGAAAATCGGAGACGGCTTTTGTCGTGAAGTCTCGGGACAGAATCGACGGAGCGATCCGGCTCCACCAGTCCGGCGCGGACGTTTCGTGATGAAACAGCACGCGGCCAAACATCCGCGGATCCGACAGCACGAGGGTTTGTCGCTTGAAGGCCAAGACGAGGTGATCGTGTTTCTGAGGAACGTACGCGGGTGGATGAACGTAGAGGTCGCCGCTCATCCCAAGATGAATTCCGAGCCAGGAATTTCCACTGAAGCGAAAAAGCATCTGCTTCGCGGCGGATTCGGAACTGAGGAATTTCGCGCCGGTAAGGGCTGCCGCCATCGCATCGACGTCGGTCCCGCGGAAGATCTTCGCCACGGGATGAACGTGAACAGCGGTGACCCGTTGGCCGATCGCAGCGAGATGCCAGCGCTTGCGGAAAAATTCGACTTCAGCGAGCTCCGGCATGGTGCGCTTTCAACGAAGTTCCCATTCGTACCGGTGGCGCGAGAGCATCTTGGGCTTCCCGGCGGTGACCTGAACCACGTCTTCGATTCGGCAGCCACCGAGCCCCGGGTAGTAGAGCCCCGGTTCAACCGTGACAACAGCCCCGGTTTTCAGCTCCATCGAAAGCGAGCCGCCCATGCGTGGTGGCTCGTGGACGGCCAGGCCCAAGCCGTGTCCTGTTCCATGGAAAAAACCAACTGATCCGCGCGCCGTGCGCCGCGTTTCGTAACCGGCGCGATCAAAGACCTCCACGACACTTTGATGAACGTCGCGTCCATCGACGCCGGCATGAATCACTTTGATCGCCGCGCGCTGAGCTGCGGCCACGGTCTTGACGAGCTTGCGCTGAGGCTCTGTTGCTTGGCCGCGCAGAAAGGTTCGAGTCATGTCACCGAAGTAGCCGGTCTTGGTGACTCGTGGGAAAATATCGATGATGATCAGCTCGTGCGGCCGGAGGGGCCCAGACCCGCGATGATGCGGGTCACACGCCTGGTCGCCCCCTGCGACGATGGTGGTTCCGCCGGCCTGGCCCCCTTCGGCCATGATCGCGCTCTCGATTTCAAATCGCAGCCGTTCCGAAGTGAGGGCTTTGCCACCGTAGCGAAGCTCGCGGCGGTGAATCTGCGACGACTTCAAGATGCGTTCCGCGACCGTGAAACCAAGCGAGCAGAGCCGGTTGCCTTCGCGGATCGCCAAAGCTTCTTGAGCTGACTTCACCTCGCGCTCCAGGAACAGCGGACCATTCGCGAGTTCAAGCCGAATACCGAGTTTACGGATGGCAAGGAAAAGGCTGGCGGGAAAATCATCGGAAACCCGGAACGCCGGGAGGTGAAAAGCACGCGCGAGTTCGACGATGATTTCGGCGGTGCCGATGCGCCGGCGAGGCCAGCGTTTAGCGGCGCGCGCCCGCCACTCCTCAAGCGACAGAACCTGATCGAACGTTCTGGCGCTTTTGACGCGACCGAACTCGAGCGCGCTTTGAACGGTGATACGCTGGCGACCAGATCCGAACGCGATGAACGGGTCGTGCACGTCGACACGGCTGAAATAGAGCTGATCCGGACTCGTCGTCGTATCGGCGAAAAGCAAAGGCGGAAGAGAAGGCGAGGGCACGAAGTAAGACTTAGGGTTGAAGTACGCGCAGACCGCGATTAGCCACCCCGATGGTGAAAAATGCAAATCTGGTTTGGCTTTGGCGTGGATTCAGCCTGCTGGTGTTGGCGGCTACATTGCCATTAGCGATTACCGGCTGTGGTCGCACCGCGACCGGTTCGGACGCGCCTCCGAAGACCGTTGCTGATTTCTTCGAGATTCGCGTCGGCAACAAGCCCGTGCGAATGCAGCTCGCCGTGCGGCAGGAAGAAATGGAGCGAGGTCTGATGGAGCGTCGCGACTTGGGCGAGAATGACGGAATGCTTTTCGTCTATGATCGGCCTCAGCAGATGAGTTTCTGGATGCGTAATACCCCGACTCCGCTCGACATCGGATTCTTCAATGCGAGTGGGGTGCTCGAGGAAATCTATCCCCTTCATCCCTATGATGAGACCAGCGTCAAGTCGCGCGGTGACCAGTTGATGTTCGCGCTCGAAACCAATCAAGGCTGGTACCATCGCACCGGAACGAAACCGGGATCGAAACTCGACCTCACCGCGCTGGCCGCTGCCCTCAAAGCGCGCGGCTTCACCGCCGACCAATTACCGCTGCTCCGCGGACCGTGATCAGCCCTTCGGAATCTCGTTGTCCGTCTTCAGGACCAACACGGGCGTCTTGGTCTTCACCCACATTTCGGCTTCTTTGAAGTGTTTGGCCGGAATGTTTTCCAAGGCCTCGCCGACCGTTTTCGCGGGGTAAAGACGGCCTTTCTTCGACGCGTTATAGTCGTACGCTCCGCGGAAGATACGTTCTTGAGCCGTTGCGACGCTTTCTGTTTCCGGAATTTGCAGCACCCAGCCGGCAAAATCCGTCTTCGGGAACTTGTTATCCGGGTCTGATACTAAAATCACGAACTGCTTTTTGACGGCAGGCGGCTTCTCATCCTCCCCCGGATCAGGCTGTACCACTAGATTCATTTCCTCCATCACGCGCCGAAGCACCGAAGGTTCTATTTCGTTTTTCTTTAAGATCTCCGCTACCTTGCTGACGTCGATTTTCGGCATATTAACTTTGAGGCTCCCGAATGGACACGAATGAAGCGCAATGTAAAGGCGGCGCATGACTCACGAGTATTTCGATGTTGTCAATGAGCGCGATGAGCCGGTCAGTCGCGCCCTCCGCGGTGATGTTCATGCCCACGGCTGGCTGCATCGCGCAGTCCATGTCCTCGTGTTTGATCAGCACGGCCGCGTGTTTTTGCAAAAGCGTTCGATGCTGAAGGACACGTCGCCGGGTTTATGGGATTCTTCCTGCTCGGGGCACCTCGATGCGGGGGAAGATTATGACGCGGCGGCGGTCAGGGAGCTGGGTGAAGAGCTCGGCTTGACCTTGGAGACGCCACCCACGCGGTGGTTCAGAGTGGAAGCGTGCGAAGAGACCGGATGGGAGTTCTGCTGGGTCTACCATCTGCTTTCTGGTGGGCCCTTCATCCTGCATCCCGAAGAGATCGAGGGTGGGGAGTGGCTGTGTCCCGAGGAGGTCACCCAATGCGTGACCAAGAAGCCGGAAGAGTATTGCTCAGCCTTCCGGAAGATCTGGTCGATCGCCTCGACTAAAAAAATTTCGTGACCTTGGCTCGACGTCCGGCAATTCGCCCGGGTACGTCGCTTTCGCTCAGCCGTTTGATCTCATCGAACTGTTTTTGCGTGATCAGTCGGCGCGGTACCCGCTTTTCAGCTTCGTAGACCAGTCGGGCCCGATCGTCATCATTCGGCGTGTGTACTTCCCAAGACGTGTGATGCCCTTGATGGCTGCGCCATTCGATATTGCCGCCGTGGACGACCACGCTGACCTGGTACTTCCCCTTTTCGTCTTTATTCCACCAGCCAAACTCGATGCTCATGCGTTGAGTGTCTCTGGGTCCGGGATCCGGGCGAGAGCAAACTCCTCGACGGTCGGCCCCAGCCTGAACTCATTGCCGTGACGTTCAATTGAGCGGAGAGCCACCCGATCGGGCGTTACGTCCACCACGCCTGCGCCGCTCGGCGGAGAGAAACTGCCCGTGTTGATGACGACGATTCCTCCCGTGGTTCGAGTCACACCGAGTCGGTGAGTGTGACCCATGACAAAGACCTTCGCGGGGAAATGATACTGGTTGAGCAACGCGGCGGCGCGGTCTGGTGCTTCCCTCCACGCGGCCAGCACGCGAAGAATCCTCAGCGGCGGCCAAATCGTGTCACGCGCGAAACTGACCGCGTACTTCAACGCGTTTCGTTCGGCCTGGTGTCGCTGCGGTATACTCGCGGCCGCGCGCTTGATGGCGATAAAGCGAGTTTCGAGGCGATTCCGATCACCAGGAGGGAAGGTCGCCAGCTCTTCATTGACGCGTCGGGCCAGCAACGTCGCATCGCGGCTCCATGGGACCAGATTGTGGAAAAGAACATCTCCGTGCGTCACGAACACCCGACGCTCGGCGAGCTCAATAACATGAAGATCCGAAATGTCGGGATCATGGTTGCCGGTGATCCACGTCGTGGGCGGCGCGTTCCGACGAAAAAACTCATTCACCTCTACTTTGGCCGCGGCCGTATTCTCCGGATACCGACTTGGCCGGGTGTCGAGCGTGTCGCCGTTCAACACGATCTCAGTCGCCCCTTCGAACAAGGGTTGGAGCGCGGGCAGCGCGTTTAGGCTGCTGGCGCGGTCAGCGTAGTGAAGATCGGAAAAGATACGGATCACGGCAGGAAGGGTGGGCGAGTGACAGCGCCGGGACCCGCGATTTCATCCAATGTGCCCAAGGCGGAGACGGCGTGAGAAAACTCGAAGTACTTCATTCCAAGCTTGGTCAAGGTGAGAGGGCGGATGAAAGCCGTTGAGCAAAGATGAATTTGTGGCGACGGCAACTCGGGTTTCGGCGCTTGCCACCCGTGGGTGGCGTCAAAGGATTCGAGAAATGGCTTTGTCTGCGTCATCCTCGAAATTCGGGTCCGTCTCCTTGGGGCGCAAACAGCACTCATGAACTACCGGCACCATTTCCACGCCGGGAATTTTGCGGATGTGATGAAGCACGTCTTGCTCGTGCAATTGATTGTGGCGCTGCAGAAGAAGGAAAAGGGGTTCCTCTACCTGGACACCCACGCTGGGCGCGGCAGCTACGACCTGTCGGAGGCAGCCAAGGGCGACAGCCGAGTCCGGGACCCGGAATGGCCGGACGGCATAGGTCGATTGTGGGCGATGACGGAGCCACCGTCGCCCATTTTGGAATACGTCGATCTGGT
This sequence comes from Opitutus sp., assembly GCA_039928945.1. GTDB lineage: Bacteria > Verrucomicrobiota > Verrucomicrobiia > Opitutales > Opitutaceae > Opitutus. The sequence goes on from JBDSSD010000046.1 coordinate 48,362, forward strand.
CAGGCGATTCGACCACGACCGAGGCAATCGCGACGCGTTGCCGCGGTTTTATCCTGGCTCACCGTGGGTGGCCCGCTTGCTGGCGAGACCGCAGGATCGGATCGCGCTCTGCGAAAAACATCCCGCTGAATACCTCGCGTTGGCGGAAGAGTTTCGGTTCTCGCCGCGGACGACGGTGCAGGAGATGGACGGCTACGTGTCACTGCGCGCCATGTTGCCGCCGCTGGAACGGCGTGCGCTTGTGCTGATTGATCCAGCCTACGAGGTGCAGGACGAGTTCGCCCAGCTGGTCGCCGCGTTGGAAGCGGGCCTTGCGCGCCTTCCCAGTGCGGTGTTCGCACTGTGGTATCCTTTAACTGAACGCGCGCGCGTGGACCGGTTTCAGGATGAGCTGGCTGCTTTGGCGCTGCCGCCCACGTTGCTCGTCGAAATGACCATTGGGAACGAGCAAGCCGGATTAAAAATGCGGGGCTGTGGTTTGGTCGTGCTGAACCCGCCCTGGCAATTCGACGGAGTGGCGCGAATCGTTGTCACTGAACTCGCGGCGAAGTTGGCGCAATCGTCGGGAGCGGCGGGTTCGATTCGGTGGCTGGTGCCGGAGAGGTGATCGCGCTGAAAAATGAGCGCAAAAAAAGGCGGTCGAATGACCGCCTTTCCTCGTCTGACCAATCCTAAGACTTAACTCCCGAGTGCTTCCGGCTTGCGGACGGCACGGGCAAGTTCAGCCAGATCGGCCAAGGGTGGCACAACCTTGAGAGGTGGCGCTTTAAACACCGGGCGATCCCACATCATGTCTTCCCGCGCCATATGACGAACGATCGCCGCCGGCGTTTCAGCTGGTTGGGAATCGTGAAATGGAGTTGGGAATGGCATGTCGGGGTAAGGTGACCGGTATTTCGGCACAAGGTGCCATGAACCTGAGGAAAACTTTTATCGCCCAAAGCTTTCGTGATTCGAAGTTGATGAACTGCGGGCTCGGCGTCGAGCCGACTCGCTGCGTCCAACAAAGCCTTACACGAATTTAGCGCGAGTGGAGGAGAACGGAGCGCGGGGTTGCCCGACGCGCTCCGACTCTTTCATGCGACCCGTCGAACCGGGAAGCTGTCTTCGGCCGACTGCCGCTTGGGCAATTCGACGGTGAGCACGCCTTGATGAATCTCCGCGTGCAGCGCCGGGAAATCGATGCCATGCCCGAGCCGGAGGCGCAGCTGATAGTCGCGCTGGGCCGATTCGAGATGCAGCGACTGCCAGTTGACCCGGACGAAATGAGTTTTCCGGGCTGTAACCAAAAGATCAGGACCGCGGGCTTCGATTTCCACGCCCGCTGCCTCGACGCCCGGGACATACACGGTGAGTTTAACCGTGTCCGGGTGCTCGCGGCAATCGTAGCTCGGCTGGCGGAAGTTCGACGTTTTCGGCGAAGCTTCCGGGCGACGGGTACGACTGGCGGTCGTGCTGGGATGGATGATCGTATGCATGGGAAAGGAAAATAGGAGGAGGAGCCTCGGGGTCTTGGACCGCCGGGCTTCAGGAGTTCTAAACGTTGTTCCGTAATACGGAGGGTTTAGGCCTGATAGCCCGTGCCGGTCTGTTGCTGTTTGCTCCAATTATGGGCGACCGGACACATCGCGACGCGGCAAATAGACGTGACGGCCTTCGTAAACGAAGTGCCGGCACAGCCGCGGAGATGTTTTTGCGTAACGGTCATTGGAACGATTCCGACGCTGCATATTGCAGGCCCCGTGCCAAGACCGTATTTTTCCTGCTCGGTGAAGATTGCGTGACGAGGGCGCTCACCGCAGCCTCGGAAAATGGACGATGCAACGACGACGACGGCTGAACTCAAGACGCGGATTTTGGCTTTTGCGCGGGAGCGGGACTGGGAACAGTTTCACGCCCCGAAAAATCTGAGCATGGCGCTCGCAGCGGAAGCGGCCGAGTTGATGGAGCATTATTTGTGGCTCACACCAGAGGCATCGCGAGCAGTAACGTCGCAGCCGGAAAAACGAGCGAAGATCGCGGAGGAGCTCGCTGACATTATGATCTACGCACTCGAATTCGCCAATATCGCGGGTCTCGACGTGGCGGCCACTATCGAGGCTAAGATGGCCGCGAACGCTAAAAAATATCCCGTGGAAAAATCCCGCGGCCGCGCCGACAAGTACACTGAACTCTAGTTTTTACTTTCGACTGTGCTCCTGTGTTTCCGGATACACGCAGTGAGGCGCTGAATCCCGCTTAGCCGAGTCGACGAGGTACTCGCCGGCTTGGCGGTCGGACCGGCCGCACGAGTGTCGCCGTACCTGATTCTGCTGACGAAACTCGAATGAAGAACGCCAAATTGGTCCGCAACTATTACGTTCTGCCCTGCTGCCTGCTCCTGCTGAATCTGTGTGTTGAACTGGTCAGCTATAAAGCGAAGCAGGTCGACGATCCCTTTGTGCGGACCGCACTCATCATGGCGATGGTGCTGTTTGGAGGATCTGTGGTTGGATTTCTGGTGGCGCCGGGAATAGGAGGCGTCGTGAACTCGCTGCACCGCGGCAGTCGTCAAGGTGCCGGAAGTGCCGGAGCTGTATTCTTCCTCTGCTTCCTGGGCGTGGTGGTCTTCTGGTTGTACTACCGTGTTTACATTCTTGGCCCCGAGTCAGTCCTGCCGGCTGCCTGGCACAATCATCACAGCCATTGAGCGGGGCACTTTTCCCGGCCCTGACGGCGTTCCTTGAGGCCTAAGTTTTCGGCCGAAACGCCTTCATCAGTGATTCGCGGGTTTCCAGCCGCGGCCCGCCGATCAGATCGATGCAGTATGGAATGGCTGGGAACACCGCCTCGAGGTTTTCGCGGATTGCCTTGGGTCGACCAGGGAGGTTCACGATCACCGTTTTTCCCCGAGTGCCCGCAATCTGCCGCGACAGGATCGCGGTCGGTACAAACTTGAGTGACGTCGCGCGCATCAGTTCGCCGAAGCCGGGTAACAATTTATCACATACGGCCGCCGTGGCCTCGGGCGTCACGTCGCGCGGGGCGGGGCCGGTTCCACCGGTGGTCACAATCAGGCAGCAACCGCTCTCATCCGCCATCCGCCGCAGCTCTGTCTCGATGACCGGCTGCTCGTCAGGAATGACCTTGTAGTCGGTATCGAATGTCGTGCTCAGCCATTCTCGCAGGAGGGCGAGGCAGGCCTGTCCTGGTTCGTCGGAATAAACGCCCGCGCTTGCCCGATCAGAGATGTTGAGAACGCCAATTCGAACCATGGTAGACGCTAGTTCGAATGAGTCACCGGAGTCGAAAGCGTTTTGTGGTTTCGTCGGCGCTGATCCTCATCACGTGCTGAAGGCCGAGATCAGAGCGTTGGCCGACACGCCTTGATTCCGCAGGGTTCGCAGGCTGAGCGCATCGTGGCGCTTGGCCAGCCGCTCGCCTTTGTCATCCAGCATGAGTGGACAATGGTAGAACTGCGGGACCGGATAACCGAGTGCCTGAAGCAGCAGAATTTGCCGAAACGTTGACTTGATCAGATCTGCGCCGCGCACGATTTCCGAAATCTGCATCTCGGCGTCGTCGACGACGCACGCGAGTTGGTAGCTTGGTACGCCGTCTTTACGCCAGACCAGGAAGTCCCCAAAATCACGGCCCGCCCGCGCGCGTTGCGGGCCGAGGCGGCGATCATCGAACTCAAGGTCGGTGTCATCCGGTACTCGAAATCTCCAATTTGTAGGCGGAGCGCTGTCGAGCGGGGGAATGCGGATGCCAGCAGGCGGTCGGAACTGAATCGGATAGACCGGCTCATCGTCCGCTCCGCCTTCGTGCGGGGCACCGATTGCTTCCAGCACGTCACGCCGTGATCGCGAGCAAGGATAGATGGTGCCGCGGGCGTGCAAGTGTTCGAGTGCGCGATGGTACGACGCCATCCGCTCACTCTGATTGTAAGGTGCAAAAGGTCCGCCGACGTCCGGGCCTTCGGTCCAGCGCAAACCCAGCCACCTCATATCCTCGAGCATGTCGTTCACGAAATCCATGCGGTACCGCGTCGAATCGAGGTCATCGTTGCGCAACACCAGCGTTCCGCTTGCGGCCTCCGCGCGTTGCTGCGCGATCCAGAACGTGCGGGCATGGCCGAGGTGCAAGTGCCCGGTGGGGGACGGCGCGAGTCGACCGCGATAGCTGAGGGATTCGGCCACGACGTTAACGGATACGCAGGGTTAAACGGAGGAGAAGGCGATTCTGAGCTTTTGTCCGACAACCTCACTTGTCATGGCTGTGACCGCCATGACGAAGATACTCTGCGTCTATTGTTCCTCCAGCGATCGGCTTGCCCCCAAGTACGGCGAGGCCGCCGCAGAATTGGGGCGCGAGATGGTCGCGCGGGGCTGGGGATTGGTGTACGGCGGAGGCAAAACCGGGCTGATGGGCGCCGTTGCGCGGTCGGTGAAAGCGGGTGGCGGCCGCGTGGTCGGAGTGATCCCGGAGTTCATGAAAGCGCGCGAGCTGGCCTACGATGAAGCCGATGAACTCGTCACGGTCGTCACGATGCGGGAGCGGAAACTGCTGATGGAAACCCGAGCCGATGCGTTTGTGAGCCTGCCCGGCGGTTTCGGAACCTTGGAGGAAATCATGGAGATTCTCACGCTGCGGCAACTGGAGGTGGTGAAGAAACCGTGCGTCTTCTACAACCAGGATGGATTCTACGATCCTCTGCTCGCGCTGTTCGACACCATGCTGCGCGAGAATTTCTTCAAGCCGTCGAACATGAATCTGTTTCGAGTGGCGACGTCGGTGCCGGAGATTTTCGCGAAAATCGACGAAGCGGCGGGCGTCCAGGCGGAATCGAAGTGGTTCGAAACGCGGTGAGGCGCAGTGAACCGGAGGTAGCCGGACCGCGCAGAAACTAAATCTCGTCCAGCCGAATGCACGCGGCCGTGCGCAGTGGCCCTGCGGGATAGAGGTCAGGGACGATTTCCCGGCAGCGATCCTGCGCATACGGGCAGCGCGGATGAAACGGACATCCTGACGGTGGGTTCACCGGAGACGGTGGATCGCCGGCGAGCACGATCCGCTGGCGGGTCTTTTCGAAATCTGGATTCGGGGTCGGAATCGCGCTGACCAGTGCGCGCGTGTAGGGATGCCGCGGACGCTCGATGACCTCGGCGGCTGGCCCCAGCTCCACGACTTTGCCCAAGTACATGACGGCAATCCGATCGGAGATGTGTTTCACCACGGACAGATCATGAGCAATGAACACCATGGTGAGGTTCATGCGCCGTCCTAGCTCGGCCAGTAAATTGAGAATCTGCGCCTGAATGGAAACGTCCAAGGCCGACACCGGCTCGTCCGCGATGATGACTTTGGGCTCCAACGCGAGTGCGCGGGCGATGGCAATGCGCTGCCGCTGTCCGCCCGAGAATTCGTGCGGATATTTCTGCATGAATCGTGGCGCCAGCCCGACCAGACTCATCAACTCTCCGACTCGCGCCGTCACTTGTGACGGTGGGCAAATCCGATGCACCTGCAGAGGCTCGGCGAGGGTCGCGAACACCGTCATGCGCGGATTCAGCGACGCGTACGGGTCTTGAAAGATCATCTGCAGGTCTCGCTGCGCGATGGCTCGTTCCTCCCCGGAAAGTGCGTTCAGGTCCTTGCCATTTAGCTTGATCGTACCGGCCGTTGCCGGAACGAGCTGCATGATCGTGCGCGCGAGCGTCGATTTGCCGCAGCCCGATTCTCCCACAAGGCCGACGACCTCGCCGCGCTCGATCGAGAGATCGACTCCATCGACTGCCTTGACGGTTCCAGCCTGCCGCTTGAACAAGCGTCCGCGGTAAATGGGGAAGTGAGTCTTAACTCCGTTGAGCTCGAGGATCGGGTCGGCCATCGAAATCTCCGTCAAATTTCGCCCAGCTGCGCGCGCAGGCAGGCGTGTGCGTGGGTTGGCGATACGGGCAGGAGCACAGGTACTTCGGTGCGGCAACGATCAGTCGCGAATTCGCAGCGGGGAGAAAACGGACAACCCGGCAGAGGCTTCGAAAGATCCGGAGGCATACCGCGGATGGTGTAGAGCTCCTGACCTTTGGGTTGCAGCGCCGGAATCGAGCGTTGAAGGGCGCGGGTGTAAGGATGGCGCGGTGAATAGAAGAGGGTGCGGGTGTCTGCCGCTTCGACGACGCGCCCCGCGTACATCACGTGAACGCGATCACAGAAACCCGACACCACGGCGAGATCGTGGGTGATGAAGATCACGGCCATGCCCGATTCGCGCTGCATCTTTCGGATGAGTTCCAGGATCTGGGCCTGCACCGTCACGTCGAGCGCGGTTGTGGGTTCGTCTGCGATCAGTAGTTCGGGCTTCGTGATAAGGGCCATCGCGATCATCACGCGTTGACGCATGCCGCCGGAAAATTCGTGAGGGTAGTAGTGAATGCGGCGCGATGCATCGTCGATTCCCACCGCCGTCAACATCGCGACCCCGCGTTTCAACGCCTCTGACTTGGACGTCTTTTCGTGGATCAAGACGGGCTCAATCAGTTGCTCCGAGATCCTCAAATACGGATTCAGCGAGGTCATTGGATCCTGGAAAATCATGGCGATGCGTTTCCCCCGGATCGCGCGAGCTTCTGCCGGCGTGCAATGCAGCAGGTCAGTCCCATCGAAGATCGCGGTTCCGCTTTCGATTCGCCCGGGAGGTTGCGGCACCAGACCCATGAGCGAGTAGCACGTCACGGATTTGCCGGAGCCCGACTCGCCCACAATTCCGAGCGTTTCTCCGCGGTCCACCGAGAAGCTCACGCCGTTAACGGCGCGGTAAACTCCATTACGCGTATGAAAAGAGGTCCGAAGGTCCGTAACTTCGAGCAAAGGCATGAACGAGGGCCGAGGCTGGGAGCGAGGGTCAGCGCAGCAATGACAAATTGCCGGCGATCACGGGAGCGTGGGGCCCCGCTGCTCCGCCGCCTTGGCGAGCAGCTCCGCAAAGAGCGCTTCGTAGCGGTGAATCATTTTTTCCAAGGCGAACTGCGACGGTGCATCGGCTTTTCCTCTCGCGACAATCGACTCAATCTCAGGGCCGCCGGCCAGCACGCTCCTGAGAGTCTCAGCCAGCGCCGCGTCGTCGCCTTGTGGAAAAAGCCAGCCGTTCACGCCCGGCTGGATCACGTCGTCCGTCCCCGGCGCAACGCTTGCGATCGCGGCACATCCCGCCGCCATATAATCAATCAGCACGAGTGGAATGCCTTCGTAATGCGTCGAGAGCACTCCGGCGCGACAGCGGTGGTACAGTGGCGCGGCATCCTGCACGTGTCCGAGGAATTCAACACGATCGCGCAGTCCGAGTTGTTGAACGAGTTTCTCGGCGGCAGCGCGATGCGCGGGTCGGCCACCGCCGCCAAGCAGCAGCCGACCGGACCAGCCGCTATCGGCCAGTCGTTTGATGGCGCGGATCAGAGTGGGCTGATCTTTTTGCCGGGCGAAGCGCGCCACCATGATGATGTCGTTCGTTCGATCAGCGAACGGCGGCGCACCGATCGAAAACCGGCTGGCATCGATACCGTTGTGAATGATCTCGACCCGAGGACCCGCGATCCGGAGCGCGCGGATATGGTCGGCCACGCCACGGGAAACGCACACGGTCGCCGAGGTGCGCGCCGCGAGCGAACGCGCAGCCCAGCGACGCCAGAACGGATAGCGTTCACAGTTTTGCTCGATGTGAATGACGACCGGAACGTTCGCGCGGAATGCCGCCTGTCGGCCCCACAGGTGCTCGCTGTTGCCGTGCGCAACGAAAATTTTCGGCTGGAATTGGCTGATAAGATCTCCGAGCTGACGCAACGTACGGACTTTTGGCCATCGCTCGACCCACGCGACGTTCAGACCGGCCGCGCTGATTTGCGCCTGCATCGAAACGGGCAGGTTCACGCGTTTCCGCCGCAGAACGAGCAACGGTTCGTACGTGCCGTTGCGGAGGTTTCCGCACGCGAGATCGATGGCGACCTTGGTCGCGCCTGATCCGCCGCCGGTCACAAAGTGAACAACGCGTGTGCTCATGAAGCGTGAGCGCGGCTGAGTCCGAGGTGCTGTTCGACGGCCGCTTGGACTTCCGCCACGCTGACCCTAAGAAGCGGTCGCGGGCCCGATACGTCCGCGGGTCGAATCACGGTGTGCGCCGTATCCCACGGGTGCCAGCGCCACGGCTCGAGGGGGCCAAAAAGGGCGACTACGGGAACGTGGAACGATGCGGCGACGTGGAGCAGTCCCGTGTCGATCCCGAGCGCCAGATCCATGCGGCGAATCAGAGAGTTCACCTCTGCAATGGAGAGCGCGTTGCTCCAGTCCGTGCAGGCGTCGCGCACGGGCGCGGTCAGCGGATCGAGAATCGCATTATAATATCCCGTGTTCGTCGGCGAATCGCAGAAGTGAATCTCACAACCCTGCTCGCGGACGAGCCACGAGATCACTTCGGCGAAGCGTTCGGGCGACCAGTCTTTCAACGCGAAGACGGATTTCGCGCAGAGGAACACCCGCTTGCGCCGAGTGGAGGAAAGCTTCACCTCGACCCGCTGGTCCGTCGCGCGGTCGCTCCAGTTCTCGTTGTAGGTATCAAGGACTGGGATGCCATCGGCGCGGAGAACATCCAGGAAGCATTCGACTTCATGTTTGTCGGGGTACGGCGTGCTCCGCTGGAGCAACCAGCGACGTCCCTCCGTTGCGAATCCCACGCGGTGCGAAATCCCCGCGAGCAGCGGGAGGATCGCACTGGAGAACGAGCGGCGCAGAATATAAACGCGGTCGTACCCGCGGGAACGCAGCAGCTTGGCACAGGCGAGCAGGGTGGTGGGGTGCTTCGAACCATCTTTGGCCGGCCCCTTGAGTCGCGGCGCAAAGTACAGGAGCTCGTTTTTGTACGGGCAATGCCGGAGCGTGTCGCCGGAGATCGGTTCAGCCAGGATATCGATCACGGCCTGAGGAAACGCGTGACGAAGGTTTCGGAGAAAGGGAATGGCGAGGACGGTGTCGCCGATGAATCGATACCGGATAACGAGGATTCGAACGGGGCGCGGATCCGGATAACTCATGGATCAGTAGACCTCGGGGTAACCGGGACCACGGGCTTTGAAGCGCTTGTGCACCCAGAGGTATTGTTCTGGTGCCTGCCGCACGTGTTGCTCGATGAGTTGGTTGATGCGAATTGCATCCGCGTCGGCACTCGCGCTGGGAAAGTTCTCGAGCGCCGGCAGCACGGTCAAGGTGTAGGTTCCGTCCGGTTCACGGCGCGCGAAATAGGGGATGACGGGCGAATCCGTCAACGCGGCGAGTTTCCCCGTGGCGGTGTTCGTGATCGCGGGGATGCCGAAGAACGGCAGGATCTCGGAGGATTTGGTGCGTTTACCCTGGTCGGGAGCATACCAGATCGCGTGGCCGGAACGGAGTGCGCGGATCAGGCCTTTCAGATCATCGAAATGGATGGCGATGCTGACATGCCGCTCGCGTTGCACCCGCATTTGGGCGGCTAACACGGGATTGTTGGGATCACGGAAAAGGCAACCGAGCTCGAACTGCTCGTTCATCATGCGCGCGCAGAGTTCGAGCGTGGTGAAATGTGCGGTCAGCAGAACCACCCCTTTTTTCGCCTCCACGGCTTGCGCCAGGTGCTCGCGACCGATGATCCGATGCCCGGGCAAGCGCTTCGTCCTGGCCCACCACCCGCAGCAGGTCTCGAAAATTCCAAGCGCCAGCGAGTGGTAATGGGCCCGAGCAATCGCGCGGATTTCGGCCTCCGACTTCTCCGGAAAACAGAGCCGTAGATTGACGAGGACAACGTGGCGTCGAATCGGAATTGCGTGATAAGCCAGCGCTCCGAGGCCGCGGGCTAGGATGCGTTGAACCGACCAGGGAAGTTCGCTGACGAGCCGGAAGATGCCGAGACCGAACCAGGTGGGCCAGTATTGCGGAAGCCAAAGACGGGGCTTTTCGCTCGCGCGGGTCATGCGCTCGTTAGCGACCCTTCACGTTGCGGTAAAGCTGCGGATTCAACGCCGGGTCGTTGTACATCTTGAACTGAAAATAGACGGAAAACGTTCGGCGGCGAGCGACGACGTCGTCCAGAAGCTCGCTGACGCAGCGGGTGAGGTCACGGCGTTGCGTCTGGATCCGGGAGAGTTTCTCGCCGCACTTCTGGCGGTGATCCGGCGAAGCGTCGGCCCGCACGGTTTCCTCGTGCATATGAAATTCCTTGAGCGCGAGGATCGAGAGGCGGTCGATCATCATGCCGGGCGTTTCCGAATTGCGCGGGCAGTCGGAGGTCGGCGGTTGCAGCGTCGCGACGATGAGCCGGTCCATCTCCTCGATGAAGTTATTGCGCTCTTGATTGTATCGGTCGATCGCTCGTTTGGCGCGGTAGACGGCTTCAAATCCAAGGTCCTCACGACGGGCGACGTCCTCCTCGTGCCAGAGTTGAAAGTTCCGCAGGTGATTTTCCTGCACGAGCCGAAGGAAGCCTTCGCCTGCGGCCTGCGGTGACACGCGGTGCCACTGAGCCGTGAGGTCGGTTTGAAGCGCAGCGATTTCTGGCGCGGAAAATTGCATAGCGAACGTTGAAGGGAAATTGAGTTGAACGAAAGCAGGGCGGACACAAGCCTGCGAATTCCGCGGATGAAGAGCATTCTTGTGATCAAGCCGTCGTCGTTGGGTGATATCGTTCACGGCTTGCAAGTGATGCAAATCGTCGCGCAGGCACGTCCTGATATTCGTATCAGCTGGGTCGTTCGGGAACGTTTCGCCGGTCTGGTTCAAGCGGCTCCATTCGTGTCGGAGACCATCATCTTTCGCCGTCGGGACGGCTGGCCTGCTTTCTGGCGGC
>JBDSSD010000047.1:0-5045 GCA_039928945.1 Opitutus sp.
TTCCGGATACGCTGACCTTCGACGCGCGCGTAGAGGCGATAAACGATCTCCCCGGAGGGATTCGTGAATTCTGAAATGACGAACGGGCTGACCTTTTTCATGACCGATTTGGCCGGTCAACGGCCAAATCGGATGTCGAGAAAGTGAACTTCTTCAAAAAGAAGAAGTTACCTGGCGTCCCCACGGGGATTCGAAACGGGACGCGGCTCGCAAAACCAAGTCGCTGGAAAACGCGGACTTAGTTAATAGTTAATGTTTTAGAACAGAAAGAACAATGCACAGTCGCGCGGAAAAGTGAAGGCAAAAACAGATTTTTTGGCAACCTCTGGCAACCTTTTTTCGAGGGAGATTAACTAGCGCAGATCGACTCTAAGCGGCACAGACCGGGGATATTTTCCTGCGGTCAGAACCCGAGAATCACGGCGATAAGAAATTCTTCATCGGGACCGCCTAGCTCTTCGAGCTTGGATCGCAGATTGGCTACGAATGCTCTGTTTTTCATTCGAGTCTTAACCTCATTGCTGGTTTTTACTACGCGTGATCCGTCTGCCATCGAATCCTTCTTTAGGTAACATTGAGGAGTGCTTGCATAGCATCCGAACTGCACCGCACGAGGATCTTTGGGCTCCCACAAACGTGACAACGGGTGGCTTGTTCGGTTGGGCACTCCTTAACCAAGCGATCATCACGTGGGCACGCAGAAATGGACGGGGTGCGTTAATTGTCGAAACCGATCACGCCTCGTCTGCAAATCTGGTCGAACGAGTCGTACATAAACCGCACGGGATGATTGGTGCGCTTACCGCGGAACGCGTGCGGTCGAAGGCTGGCGTCGACCAAACACTACAATTTCGTGCAGCAGCGGAAGCCGAGCTACGGCAATCGCAATTGCCCGACCAACGGAATGAAGGTCAGTCGCTTTTGCTCGGACTGGAGACTGACTCATCTGGCATCGAAGCACGAAGGAGGGGCGGGTTATCGATCGAACTTTGTGCGGACGGTCACGGGACGTTGGCAACGCCCCGATCTCTTTACTCGGTGCGTGAGGGCACAAATTCTCCGCGCAGTTCTTCCGAATTCAGCGACTGGGCGCTCCGTGAGTTCAACCAGTCCTTTAAAGGCGGTGTGATGCGATCCGCCCGAGCTGATTTGCCGGGACTAGCAGATATCGGTCGTGCAGTAGCCGAGTTGTTCTCTAACACCCACAAATGGGGACGCACAGAAATCGACGGATCGTGGATTCGCCGTTCGGTTCGCGGTATTATCACAGACGCAGTGAAAGACGCGACTGCACGCTTCAAGGAGAATGAACCCGAACCAATCCGTGCGTTTCTTGACAGTCTTCAGGGTAGGTTTACGGCAAGCCTTACCAGCGGGGCAATGGAGATCACCGTTTTTGATAGCGGCCCTGGTCTCGCCCAACACTGGCTTGGGCGGGCAATTTCTGACTCCGAGGACCTCGCAGCCGAACGCAGCGCCGTGCTTCATTGTTTGCAAAAATGGGGAACGAAAGGCGGCGCTGAGTCCCGTGGGCTCGGTTTGCATACGGTGATGGCGAATCTCTCAAAAGCGGATGTCGGTGGTCTGCTACTTATCCGCACGGGACGTCTCGCGCTTTATCGCGATTTGCATCGCAATCCCCTGCTGACTGCAGGGGACACCCCAGTCGCAGTCGAGGAATACAAGATGTCAGATCTTTTTCCCAACAAGGCGGCCGCCCGAGTCGAAGGCACGTTAGTGAGTATGATCGTTCCGGTGCCAACGACATGATATATGAATCGGTGTTTCACATTTCAATGCGCAGGCTTTGATGGTGGTGCAGAAGCGCATGTCCATTTCATCCCACCTAGCGTGGACGATCTCTCCGCTCTCGTTGAAGAGTATGTGCAGTTTCGACGTGAAAACGACCAGCCAGCTAAACTCATTTTCCTCGGATTCTCATTCAAGGCGGATTTCCTTCGCGACATTCTAGCCAGTCCGGAACTTGTTGCCCGCAAATCTGAAATCGAAGGAAACGGGAAGTGTTCGATTGAGGTGTGGATTTTCGAGATCAATGGAGCCGTGAGAAGACTCGATTCAGCCGTGGTTGATCCCACCTACGTGGAACTCGTGAGAAAAATCGGTATGGCTACGGTGAGCCAACGGCGTGCTGTTGTTTTCGAAACCCATTCCTCTTTTCACTACGTTAAGCCTTCGGGGCAGCACGTGGACCGGTTCGTGCGCGCGGCCAATGCCTTGGTGCGGGGAGCGGAAGTAACATTCATAGCGTCTTGGCTCCTCCGCTTCATGCAGCACGAAATCCGCGTGATGCATTGCGATACATCGGGCATCGCGGCGCTCGCGTATTCGGCGATCTCTCTCAAGTCACTTTTCACCGGGCAAGCGCTTCCCGTTTCGGTGGAGAGCTTCGGTTCCTATGATGGCTTGAGTAACGATACGTTAGAATCGCCGTCAGCGACCCTTGTCCTCATTTCGGCTTCAACAAGCGGTTCGATGGCAAAGAAAATCGCGGATAGCGGCGTGCCTTTCGGCAGCATCGTCACGATTTTCTACCTCGGAGAAGCTCCACCTCAGTATCATGTGCTGTGCGATCTGAATCGATCACGCAATACGGGTGGTTCCGCTCCGGCTAGAAATCAGACGGAGGCAGATTGCGAGCTTTGCGCACGGGGTTCCATTCCGTTGCGGATGGAGGGTGACGGGTTCCTGCCCGAACCACCAAAAGTCACTTTCTGTTTGGTGCTCGAATCCCACATCCCTGCATGGTTGCACTCGTTCGTGACTGCAGCTGTCGCCAGCAGAGCTGTCCGAAGCGCGGTTTCCAGAGTTGGCACCGATACGACGGACGAAATCTATATCGATGCTCATCGGTTGATCCGCGAGGACCAGAATCTCCGGGAAAAATGGGCTCGGCTACTTTCGCGGGGAGTTCCGGCAGACGTGACGCGAATTGTGTATTTCGAGGACGATTCTGCCTCCAAGGCATTTGCTCATGAGTTGGAAACATTTTTGGCGAAAAGAGCCGCAACCCCTCCTGCGATCTTCGGTTTCGGTCGGAACGCTTCTCTCAAGCAAACCGACATCAACTCCGCGGGTGCTACAGTGGTGGTTGCCTCTGCATTGGTTAAAGGAAGGAGAATTACGTCTGCCAGTCGTGAGCTTCGTGAAAGTCCGGGACCTATCGTCTATATTGCGGCGCTCGGTCGCACCGAATCCCAAGAAGCGTACAAACGGTTGCGGTCGAATTTGGTGAAATCCACGAGCGGGGTGGACCACGCATTTCAGTGTGCCTTGGAAATTCAGCTACCATCGGCGCGACCCGATTCCGCCTCCAGTTGGGCGTGCGAGCGGCGGCAGCTCGAAGAATGGTCCAATCGCACTCATTTGCCGGACGCTTTGGTCGAACGTTTGGATGTACTCTCAAAGGGCATGGAAGCCGGAGAACGGGGATTCCGGGACCAACTTTTCTTGCGAAGTATTCAAGGGTATCCGCTCAAGCTGCGGAAAAACTCCATTTTCATTCCGAAAACATGCGACCCAGCGATCGTATCGCAGGCCGACGTGTTCCTTTGCGTCTCGGCTACACTTCACAAATTACGCGGCGAACCAGCGGGCCCAGAAACGCTCGGGAGAGGTTTACGCCATCACGCTCTGCTTGATCCCGCCAACTTTGAGCGCTTCACCGACGGAGTGATCCAAGCCTCATTCTTGAGGGCCGCTTTACCAATAGAAATCGATTACACTGTCGATGCCACCGCCAGCGGCAACATGGTCGAATTTTTACGGGCGTTGTTCCGTAACCCAGAGGCGCAAGGAGAAGCTGCGCTCGAATTTTCCATGGCCATTGCAACGCGGCGGCTTCGTCTCGCTGCAACCGACCAGCAAAGTCTGCAACGACAATGGGAAGTGGAGAGCAGCAGGTATCCAGATTCTCTCCGCGCGCTTGTTGATTTGGTCCGGAGCGTGAAATGATATGTCCGCGATCGCCCAGTCAGTGCTCCCGACCCCAAAATCATGGGATGAATTTGAAGAAATGACCTGGGATTTGCAGCTGCTCAAGTTAGGCAACGACTGCACCACGGATCGTTATGGCCGAGCAGGCCAACGCCAACATGGCGTCGACATTTTCGTTCACCGACCAAGCGAATCCCTCCTTCTCGGTATTCAGTGCAAGCGGTACGACGAGGGCGCAGTTACGGCGAAAATGATAAAAGTCGAAGTGGAGAAGGCCTCGAAATTTCGTATGCGTCCGGCCGGGTGCCTCCTTGACGGAGCGTAGTGGTGAGACTTCTGACCGTGGTCTCTGACGTAGTGGTGATATCTACGTCTGAGGATTTGAGCGGTGGTAATGATAATTGTCACCACTCTCAGTTTACCTATGTCGGCTGCCACGCGGCCGGAGTGAGCGGCGTCAGATCGTCTTGGTTGGTCATCGAGGGCAGGCGACCGAGGACATCACGCAGATAAGCGAGCGGGTCTTTGCCGTGCCGCTGACAGGAGACGACGAGTGAGTAGATGATCGCAGAGCGCTGGCCGGCGTCGGGGTGTCCGATGAAGAGCCAGTTCTTCTTGCCGATGGCGGAGGGTCGGATCGCGTTTTCGACTAAGTTATTGTCGAGACGTGTGACCGAGTACTGCTGGTGCGCCACGAGCACCTCCCAGTGTTCGATCAGATACGCGCAGGCTTTGCCGAGTAACGAGCGCGGCAGCGCTTTGGCGCGCAGTCCAGTGACGACTCGCCGCAGCCAGCGCAGCGGCCGAGCAAACTCGCGCTGCCGCAACTCGGCCCGGCGCTCGCCGATGTTGGCTTCGTCCCACGCGGACTCGAGGTGATAGAGTTGACCGATCAGTCGGAGCACCAGTTGCACGGCCTTCGGTTTCTCGCCCATGGCTTCAACGAAGTAGCGCCTCGCGTGCGCCCAACAGCCGACCCACGCGACACCGGAGTGCGAGCGCACGTAACTCGGATACGCTTCGTAGCCGTCAGACTGCAGGACGCCTTGGAAGCCGTTAATCAGCGACGTGAGTTCGCCGTGGCGACGCGA
>JBDSSD010000048.1:0-17375 GCA_039928945.1 Opitutus sp.
CCTTCATGAGATAACCTTGCGCGCCCGCCATCACTGCCTGGTGAATGAGTTCATCGCTGGCCACGGAAGTGAGAATAAGGACGCGCGCGGCCGGATGCAGTCGCAGGATTTCCCGACAAGCGTCCAAGCCCGATCCGTCGGGTAAGCGGATATCCAGCAAAACGACATCCGGCTTTAATCGACGGGTTTGATTCGCTGCCGCCGCCACGCTGTCGGCGTCACCCACAACATCGATTTGATAGAACTTCCCGTGCGTCCCGAGTACCGCCCGCAAGCCTTCGCGCACCAGAGCGCTATCGTCGACCACAAGTACACGAATAGCAGATCCAGAAGCGGCCATTGAGAGGATTACAAGAAGCGACGTAGCCAAAGACGAGCACTTTGGGGCTGTGCGTACATGCCTGGAATAGATGCCTCACGCAAAGGGCGCAAAGTACGCGAAGGGTCGGTCACCACGATCGCATTCTCCTTCGTTGCGGCCGTAGCGACCTTTGCGTGAGGCAATTCGGCATGGAACGAGTAGCTTGTACAAGACCAGCACTGGCCCGGACAAAACCCTTGACTCTCCCTCTTGGGTTTGGGTTTCTGTTCGGCTTCTAATCTTTATCGACCATGGCCAACACGAAATCTGCGATCAAAGCTGCGCGTAAAACCATTCGCCTCACTGCCCGGAACAAAGGCGTCAAGACCCAGCTCAAGACTCTCCACAAGAAACTTGAAACCGCTCAGAAGGCCGGCGATGCCGCCGCAGCCAAGTCTGCAGCAAGTGCTTACACCTCCGCCATGGATAAGGCCGTCAAGTCCGGCGTCGTGCACAAGAACGCCGCCTCCCGAGCCAAGTCGCACACCGCAAAGATCGTTTTCGCGAAGTAAGTTCGAGACCTCTCTTCAACCCTGCCTCTCAAGATGCAGGGTTTTTTTGTGCCTAGACACGGCGCTTAGACCTCTATTCTCGCTCGCTGCCCTCCGCCCGCGGAGCTCAAGTTGCATCGAATCGATCGCCCGGAGACCACGGATCGCACTGATGGACACGGATTCAGGAAGCGGATGTTGAGTGAGATTCGGATCGAGAGTCCGCGTGATCCGCGGTCAAAAATTGGGTGCATTTGAATTAGACGTAGAGATCGCGGATTCCGCTGATTGTCGCGGATGGATCCCGCAACCGCTTCGAGCTATGAGTAGCCGTCGTCCCCGATTAAGGGCGAAACGGGCGGGCCGCACGCACGGATCGACACCGATGAGTTACGATCATGGGCTCCCAGCTCGCCGATCGGATTGGAAGGAGCGGTCGACGACTTATCCGCGAAAATCAGCGTAATCCGCGGTCTCTGCCTTGAATGCCGATTGTAACCGATCCTTTTACCGCGGATTACGCCGAAGCTCGCGGATAGTCTGATCCGATCTCAATCAAAACCGTCTTCTGAATCCGTGCCCATCCGTGTAATCCGTGGTCTCCGGGTGATCGATTCGATGCAGGCGGAGCTCCACGGATTGCACGGATCGACACGGATGAGTTGCTCTCATGTGGCTTACGAGGGAAGACCGGAATGCTTGTAGCGGTCGACGACTTATCCGCAAAAATCAGCGTAATCCGCGGTCTCTGCCTTTGAATGCCGATTGTAGCCGATCCTTTTACCGCGGATTACGCCGAAGCTCGCGGATAGTCTGATCCGATCTCAATCAAAACCGTCTTCGGAATCCGTGCACATCAGTGAGATCCGTGGTCTCTGCTATCAGCGTCTTCTGGGCGCGGGTTTCCCGCAATTGCCACTTGAGTTCAACTCGCCCTTGCACGCGGCGATTCGAAGTCCCCATTGTGAATTCAACCGAGTGGCTGATTCCCCTTCTAATCTTCAACGCCATTTTCTGCCATGGGATCGGCCCTTGTTGCCGCAGGCAGTCGAATTCCTCACCCAAACCTGGTCTCACGACGGCCCGCTTGATCTCTCGGACACGGTCGTGGTCGTGCCCACGCGCCAGTCCGGTCGTCGTCTCCGCGAGGCGCTCGCCATCCATGCGGCGACCTTCTCTGCGGCCGTCTTTCCGCCGCGCGTCATGCTGCCGGACTTGGTCGTGACCGAGATCGCGGAGGCGACAGACAGTGCACCACGACTGACGTCTCTCCTGGCTTGGGCTGACGTGTTTCGCAGCGTCTCGCTCGACCTCTTCAGAAAAGTTTTCCCGGTAGATCCGCCGACGCGTGACTTTCCCTGGAGCCTGCGCCTGGCCCAACAATTTGTCCGCCTGCAGCATCAGCTCGCTGAGTCAGGTTTGCGTCTCGCTGATGTGGTGGAAAAAGCGGGAGAATCCTTTCCCGAAAGCGAGCGTTGGCAGCAGATTGCGGAGCTGGAGCGGATGCACGCGTCACGTTTGAAAGAGCTGGGGCTGCGCGACCGTCATGCCGTGCGGATACAGGCGGCGGCTCAAGGTGAAACGGACAAGCTTATGTTGGCTGGTTCTGGCGGGCGTTCGATTCGACGGATCGTTTTGCTGGCAGCGCCGGATCCACAGCCGATAGCACTGTCGGTGCTTTCCAAGCTTGGAAGGCGTATCGCCATCGAAGTGGTGATCTTTGCGCCCGCCGACGAACAAGCTTCCTTCGACATCTGGGGCCGTCCGCTTGAAGCAACATGGACCAATCGGATTCTCGATCTCCGTGATTTCAGCGAACGCGTCCACCTGAGCGCCGATCCGGCGGCACAGGCGGCTCGTGTGGCAGAAGTCGTGCAGCAGTATGGAGCAGTTGACTGGGTAGTGAGCGTCGGCGTAGCCGATCCCGACGTGCTGCCTGTGCTCGAGAGCGCCCTCCAGCATGCTGGCTGCGGCGTGTTCAATCCCGAGGGCCGTCGTCGGAAGGGCGACGCCCTCTATCAGCTCGTATCCGTTCTGGCGGAGCTCGCGGCCAATCAGTCTTTCACGACCATCGAGTCTCTCGCCCGTTGTCCGGATTTCCTGGTCTACCTCTCGGGTCGCGTCGGCTCCGGATTTTCAGCCGCTGACTTTCTGCGCAGGCTCGACCACCTGCACGCGCGTCACCTGCCGTCGACGTTAGCCGAAGCGCGCCGCCACGATCCCACCGAGCCGTCGCTGGCGATCATCGCGGAGTTCCGTGCGGCGCTCACGTCAGCGCCATTTCCCAAAAACGTCGCCGCTGCGCTGAGTGAAATTTTCGGCGATCGCCGTTTTGATCTCGGATTGCCTTCGGACGAGGCGCGGGCCGAGTCGGCGGGCGAATGGACGGAAATCCTCGGCGAGATTGCTGACGCGGCTGAGGTCTTTCGTGACGTGAAGGACGGCGAGTGGTGGGAAGTCGCCTTGCGGCTGTACGCGGAGACGATTTTCTACAACGAGAAGTCACCAGGGGCCGTTGACTTGCAGGGGTGGCTCGAGCTGCTGTGGGAGGAGGCTTCTCATCTCCTCGTGGTGGGAATGAACGACGGCCGGGTCCCCGAGGCGGTGGTCGGCGATCCGTTTTTGCCCGAGAGCCTGCGGCACCAACTCGGATTGAAAACGAATGCGGCTCGTTTTGCGCGCGACGCTTATTTGCTCGAAGCCCTTGCAAGGAGTCGCTCCCACCCGGGACGGCTGGATTTATTCCTGGGCAAAACGTCGAGCGCCGGGGACCCGCTCCGCCCGTCCCGCCTGCTCTTGCAGTGCTCCGATTCCGACCTACCCGAGCGGGTCCGTTTCCTGTTTCAACCCGCTGAATCCAGCGGGTCGCGACCGGCATGGAGACGCGCCTGGCAGCTTGTTCCACCGGCGCCCTCCGTTCCAAGCCGGGTGGCTGTCACCGGCGTGCGGGCGTGGCTCGCGTGTCCGTTTCGCTTTTATTTGGAGCGCGTTCTGCGCATGGAAAGCGTCGAGCCGGCGAAAACCGAGCTCGACGTGCTGGATTTCGGGATCCTCTGCCATGCGGCGTTGGAACAAATGGGGCGCGCGACCGAGCTGCGAAACTGTACGGACGACAAAGTCCTTAGAGACTATCTTTTCGCGGCGCTCGATTCAGCGGCGAGGACGCGGTTCGGGGCGGAGTTAACGCTGCCGTTGGTCGTGCAACTGGAATCGGCGCGGCAGCGGTTGTCGCGCGCGGCTCAAATCCAGGCAATCACACGAGCGGAGGGCTGGGTGATCGAACGGATCGAGGAGAAGTTCGAGTTGATGGTCAACGGGCTGCTCATCACGGGAAAGATAGACCGCATTGACCGACACGAGAGCTCGGGTTCGCTGCGGGTGCTGGACTACAAAACGTCTGATCGCCCGGTTGAACCGTGGCAGGCCCATGTGCGCTCGCTCCGGCGCGGTGAGACGCGGCCATCGTGGGCTCGCGTGATCGTCAATGGTCGGGAGTACGGGTGGAGCGACCTGCAGCTTCCCCTTTATCGACGCGCGGTCGTCGAAGGCTGTATCCACAACCTGCCCACGGGACGGTCGCTGGTTTGCGCCTATTTCAATTTGCCCAAGGCGGCGAGCGAGACGGACATTCGTCCGTGGGAGGAATTTTCGCGCGAGTTGGAGGAGGCAGCGCGATCCTGCGCGGAGGGAGTGGCAACGGCCATCCGCGAGGGTACGTATTGGCCGCCGAATGAAACGGTCCGGCCCGAGTATGATCCATTCGCGTCGCTGTTCCATCATGGCGTGGCTGACAGCGTGCGTTGGCCCGATCAGAACCAGGCGGCAACCGGCCAAGCCGCGAATTCAGGGACGGGCCCATGAGAACCATCGAAAACGTGATGATTCTCGCGTCTGCGGGTTCGGGCAAAACCTACGCCCTCACGAACCGTTTTGTACAGCTCCTGGCTTTGGGAGCGAAGCCGGATCGGATTGTGGCTCTGACCTTCACCCGTAAGGCCGCCGGAGAGTTCTTCGACGAGATTCTGAAGAAACTTGCGCGGGCGGCGAGTGAACCTGAATACGCGGCCCAGCTCGCGATCGAAATCGGCGTGCCGCGTCTCGGCGTCAGTCAATTCCTGGAACTGCTCCGCAGCGTGGTGAGAACGATGCACCGTTTGAGTTTGGGGACGTTCGACGGGTTCTTTGGCCGAATTGCGCGAAATTTTCCCCTCGAACTTGGGTTGTCGGGTGATTTCGAAATCTTGCAAGCGCATGCGGCGCGGATCGAACGCGCCCGGGTGTTGCGTCGGATGTTCGAACGCACCGGCGAACTCGGTGACGCTCAACGGGAGTTTATCGAGGCGTTCAAACGCGCGACATTTGGGGCTGATGAGAAAAGGCTCGGTGCTCAGCTCGACGCCTTTCTAGACGAACACCAGGAGATCTTTCTCTCCGCACCGATCGCCGAGGCTTGGGGGAATGCCAAAAGGATTTGGCCGGATGGAGGACGCTGGTTGGAGCACAAGGCCAGCGCGGCGAAATCGCTCCAGGCTTTGGGCGATTGGGTCGCCGCTGCGAATCTGCAGGACAAGCAACGACTGCGGTGGACTGATTTCATTGAAGCCTGGGGGCGCTGGTCTCCCGGCGTCGTGCCGGATCGACCGTTGGAGTATGTCTTGGAAAAAGCCCTTGCGGCGTGGAGTGAATTGGAGCGGGGGAGTGCCGTCTTGGAGTTTGATCGCAAAAAACAGAATCTAACCCCGCTTGCCTGCGCAGCGCTCGCAGATCTGACGCGACATGTCGTCGCAGCGGAGATCGGCCGCCGTCTGGAAGTCACGCGTGGCATTCACGCCGTCCTCCAAGGGTATGAGGCGATTTACCACGACGCGGTCCGGCGGACTGGCAAGCTGACCTTTGGCGATGTTCAACGTCTCCTGGTGCCCGGCGAGGACCGGCCGTATGCACTTTCACAGGACGCGGATGACGAGCGCCGCTTGTTCATTGATTTTCGACTTGATGCTGAAATCGACCATTGGTTGTTGGACGAATTTCAGGATACGAGTCACGGACAATGGTCGGTGCTGCGAAACCTGATTGACGAAGCGTTGCAGGATCCGACGGGCTCACGGAGCCTGTTTTACGTCGGTGATGTGAAGCAGGCGATTTTCGCCTGGCGGGAAGGTGATCCACGGCTTTTCCGAGAGATCTACGAGGCCTATAACACCGCCCGGCCCGGAACGATTTCGGAACAGCATTTGGTGAAGTCATGGCGGTCAGGCCCGGCGATCATCAACACGGTGAATCGAGTTTTTGGCGACAATACGGTGCTCGGGGAGATGTTCGATGGCGAGGCGGCCCGGACGTGGAACCGCGAATGGCGGGCGCACGAATCGGCTCAACCGGAGCTCGGCGGACACGTGGCATTATTTCACGCTGATGACGAAATGGCCCGGTTTGGCGTGACGCTGGAAATTCTCCGGGAGATCGACCCGTTGGCGCGGGGCTTGAGCTGCGCCTTGCTGGTGCAGAGTAATCTGACGGCGTCCCGGCTGGCCGAATACCTGAGACGTGAAGGCGGTTATCCCGCGATCGCAGACGCGGACTTACATGTGTGCATTGATAATCCACTGGGCGCGGCGTTGCTGGCGCTCGTCAAAGCCGCGGCGTACCCCGGCGACACGCTGGCGGGCCAGCATGTGCGAATGACGCCGCTGGGAGCGCTCTTGACCGAGGATGGGCTGAATACCTCCGACGCACTCACGACGGCCGTGCTGGGTCAGGTCCATGCGGAAGGGTTTGAGCGCACCATGGTTTCGTGGACACGCCGGTTGCTTACAGTGGTCGGGGTTGACGATCAATTCGGCCAGCTGCGCGGGCGGCAGCTGGGGGCGGCGGCTGCTTTGTTTGACCAGAGTGGCAGCCGGGATGTGGGGGAGTTTATCCAATTCATGGAGAGCCACACGGTCCGCGACACCGATGAGGCAGCCGTGGTCCGGGTGATGACGATTCACAAATCCAAAGGACTTGGGTTCGACGTCGTTGTTTTGCCGGATTTGGAAGGCGTGAAGCTGGACTGCCGCCGCGACGGACTTGCGGTGCAGAAGTCGGCGGCACGCGAGGTGGAGTGGATCCTCGATCTGCCGGGAAAACTTTTCCACGCCCAGGATGAGGTGCTTTCGGCGCACGTGAAAGCGGCGGAAGCGAACGCGTGCTACGAGAATCTTTCACTGCTGTACGTCGCGATGACCCGGGCTAAACGGGCGATGTACCTGATCACGAAACCAGTCGGAACGTCGGTCTCGCGCAATTACCCGAAGCTTCTGGCGGAGACGTTGGGGGAGAACTCGACGGGCATTCAAATTGGAGGAGCCTCGCTGGCAGGGGCTTTTGCCGAAGGAGATTCGCAGTGGTACCTGAGTCTGAAACCGACCGAAGAACACGTAAATCCTGGACCCGCGGTGCCGATGCCGGTGGCTCCGGCCGCCCCTGCCCGAAAATCCGCCCGGAGTCCGAGTGCTGCAGGCCGTTTACCGGCCATGGGTGCACACTTGTTTTCGTTGGACCGGCGGGCTGGCCGGGCGTTTGGAACACAGGTGCATGCGCTGCTGGCCGAAATAGAGTGGGGCGGGCCAGCGAACGCGGCACGGTTTAGGGAATGGCGAACACGCGCCCTGCCCGAGAGTGTCGTGCGCGAAGCGATTGCCTGTGTTGAATCACCCGGGCTGGTCGACGTGTGGACTCAACGCTCCGAAACCGCCATTTGGCGGGAGCGTCCGTTTGAGGTGTTGGTCGATGGCGCGTGGATCTCCGGCACGTTTGATCGTGTCCTGGTACATTACGACGCCGCGCATCGCCCCGTCGCCGCAGATGTCATCGACTTCAAAACGGACCGGGTTGGTCATGACCTCGCGCCCGGGGACTCCGTGCTGAAACACCGTCCGCAGATGGAACTTTATGCGCGGGTGGCAGGCATTTTGACCCAGCTGCCGGCCGAGAAGATTTCCAGTTGGCTGGTGTTCACCGGATTGAGAGAAATGCTGCGAGTTCACCCCCGATCTGAATCGGGCTAAATTCGGGCTTTACAGCGCCCGATGGGGTGCGCACGGTGCTGCACTCATTTATCTATTCCATGGGCAATCTGAAAAAGAAACGTCGGTTAAAGATGTCGAAGCACAAGCGCCGCAAGCGGCTCAAATCCAACCGGCACAAGAAGCGTACTTGGCAAAAGTAAGCGCCCTGTAGAATTCTCGGACTGTCGTCCCGCCGCTTCACCGCGGCGGGTTTTTTTATGCCGGCTGCCAGAGCTATTCGCTCGGTAGCGGTCCGTACCTGCTAGCTTAACAAAAAAGTAAATGGGGGTTGGCTGGTTGTTTGCTTCAGGGAAATGGATTGTCACGAGCGGAGCCATTGTTTTGCGTGATGAGGTTAGGAAAATTTTACAACTCACCGTCACGACCGGCTACAGTCTCGCCAGATAACGCCGATACAATGCGCCTTAGCTACCTACTCCTTTTTTAACTCCGCATGCGTTTCGCGTCCAAGAATAAAGGCTTTTTCGTTGAGCAGAACGAACACACGATTTTGCTCGCACGAACCTCGAATTCGGCCACTCCGCTGGTCATCGAGGAGTTCGCCGAATGCGCAGTGGGGGACGCTGTTGCCCTTTCCGACGCTATCAAGAAACTCCAACCGAAGAAAACCTCCTCTGGCTATCTTCATGCCAACTGCGGAGTGTATCCCAATCGCCGCTTGGTTCGGCGCGCAACATTGGAAGTTAAACGACTCAAGGAAGCCGGATATTTTGCGGAAGTACTTTCAACGCAGTTTCGCGTTGAGTTGGACAAACACACTGTCCATGTGCTCAACGCTCCCGACGGTACTGACTTCGACGTCACAAAGAGCGCGCAAAAAGAAGCGCTGTTCTGTGGCATGCTATTTCAGGACGTGGAGCAACTCCAGGATGGTCTGCTGACTTCAGGCATTTACCCGGAGCGGCTGGAACTCGGTTCGGTCGCGTCGCTTGGTGCGGTCGTTGATTATCTTCGGTTCAAAAAATCAGTTATCCCGACGCTCGTGCTAGAGATCGGAGCAGACACCACTCACTCGTTCATCGTTGGACCCTCCGGCGTTGAAGCGTCACGGCCGATCCCGCAAGGTTTTGAGTCCATGATTCCTGTCGTTCAAGCGGAACTAGGCTTGAAAGACGCCGAATCCGCTCGAAAGCTTTTTCTCTCCAACGCGTTTGATTTCACCGGAATGGGACGCTCGTTGGTGAAAAAGCTCCTGAAGGAACTTCAGTCGTCGATCGGTTTTTACGAGGTCCAAACGGGCCAGTCGGTGGGCCAGGTACTTTGTACGTCCATCCCACCCAAGCTGGCGTGGTTGAGTGGTACGATTGCCTCCGCTTTGGGCGTCTCGACGTTGACTCTCGAGCTTGCTCCGTGGCTCCGATCGCGCGAAGTGACGATCGCTGAACAAGTCAACGTGACGCTCGATTCTCGCTGGGTAGGGCTGCTCAGTCTCATGATTTCTCACTCCGCTCAAAATGCTGTCGCGCCTGAAAAAATCGTCGCCTGAGGATTCTGAGCTCGAGTTGGCCTCCTGGCATCCGGATTTCCGGAATACAGCGCGGTTGCCCGACACCAAAGCGGTTCGAACCTCGTTTTTGGTCAATGGGATTGTGCTGTTGATCGCTGCCGTGGCGGTCACCGGCTTCGCTTTCAAGGTGTACGAGTTGCAGGATATTAATACTCAAGTCGCGCATTGGCAGACTCAGATTGACCGCGACAAGGCGCCCAGCGAACGCGCGATCGCACTCTACAAGAAATTTCAGACGGAAGCGGCTCACGTTGCAGACGTGAATACTTTCCTCAAGTCACGTCCGGTCGTCTCGGACGTTCTTCTTCATCTCGGCAAAACGTTACCTGACTACGTCGCCATCGACCGATTTGATCTCGGAGCGACAAACTTGAATGTTAGGGGGACAGTACGTGGAGCGCCCGATCAGGCGAGCGGTCGAGCTTCGAGCTATTTGCAGCAGCTGAAGGCAGATCCCTATTTCGCTACGCTGTTTTCGGACATCAGCTTGCTCAACCTGAACCGGAACACTCAGGCCGGTGGATTGATACTTGAGCTCAGCTTTAAACTCAAGGAGGCGAAAAAGCCATGAGCCTTAGTGATACTGTAAAAAAATACCCATTTCGGGCCGTGTGTATTTTGACCGCCGCCGTCGCCGGCGCGGGCGCGTACGTCGTCTCCGATAGAGTTGTGCAAGCCAGAGAGCTGCTCGCGCAGAAGACAGTGGACGGCGAACGACTGGAAACGAATGTGCGGGATGCAGGCCAGCTGCCGGAGCAACTCGAAGCCCTCACGTCGGCCGTAGCAAAGATCCAAGCCAAATTGATCCGGGCCGGCCAGCTCGCGAACAATCTTCAATATTTCTACCGGCTCGAAACGGAATCTGGCGTTGAGCTCTTGGACGTCCGGCCAACCGGCAGCGTAAAAGGCCCCTATCAAGGCGTTGGATTCAACGTCTCAGTCAAAGCAGATTATTTGACCTTGTTGGGTTATCTGCGGCGCTTGGAGAACGGCCCTCACTTCTGCCGGATCCTATCCACGGGTATCGCGGCACCGTCACCCGATCGTGCCGGACCGCTCACGCTGAGCTTGTCACTTGAACTACTGGGACAGCCATGAGCAACCGATTGACTCAACTCAGCGTGCTGCTGACCGCAATGCTTACGTTAACCAGCGCCGCTCGCGCCGCAAAGTCGGAAATACCCAGCGTTGCGGCACGCCGAGAGATCGTCGCTGCGGCGGCCAAACTTGTCACCCCTGACGCACGGACTCCCATCCCGGCAAACGTCAATCAGCCGTTCAACCCGGAAGCATTCGGTCGTCCCGACGCTGAAGAACTTGCGGCAATCGCTGCGGCCAAAGCGGCGGAAGCCGCCGCCCTCAACAAGACGAAGCCCGCCAGCGAAGCAGATCTGCTTGAGCGGATCGCAGAACGCGTGGCGCCGTCTGGCACCGTCACCATGAATGGTGAACCCCTCCTCATTTTCGGCCAGAAGCGGGTCAGTGTTGGTGACCGCCTTACTGTGACCTACGACGGCCGCGACTACACGGTCGAAATTACATCAATTCAACGGTTTACCTTCACACTCCGCCTCAACCGCGCCGAAATAACTCGACGCATCAATCCAGGAAAGAACCCATGAGAACCCGCGCCGTCCTACCACTAGCTTTGTCTTTGGTTGCTTTCGTCAACCTAGGGCGGAGTCAAGCCACTGAACCTGCAGCTACACCACCGCCCGTCGCAGCCCCGGCTGAGGCGACCGTGGTGCAGCAGCCTGCGACTGTTGAAACCCCTGCACCTGCTGCAGTTGAACCCACCGCCGCGGCACCTGCGGTGGTGGTCGCGCCCGATGCAACGACTCCTGCCCCCGCGGCGCCAGCCCCGGAGGCAACTCCACCCGGCACGGCAAAGGCCGCAGGGGACGGACGCTTGTCCGTCGATTTTCCTGATGAGGAAATTCGTAACATTCTTCGCAACGTCGCGGACCTGTTCGAGCTCAACTTGATCATTCCGGAGACTCTGCAGGGCAAAGCGACGATCAAGCTGCGCAATGTGACCTGGCGCCAGATCTTCCAAAAAGTGCTGACCCCCATCGGGTACGGATTCATCGAGGATGATAACGTCGTTTCCGTCGTGACCCTCGACGAAGTGAACGAACAGCAGGAGTCGATCATCATCCCTATCACCTCAGGTAACCTGGGTGAAGCGAAACTCGCCGCACTTTCCGTTGTTTCCCGTGAGCGTGATCTCGGCAATGGCCGGAAGATCGCCGGTGGTACGGTGACCGAGTTGCCAGCCGCCAGTGCCCTTCAGATCACCGACACGGTGCCAAAGCTTGCAGCGGTTCGTGAGACGCTCTCCCGTCTCTCGAAAGCAAATAGCGCCACCAACACCCGTCAGGTCCTGATTGAAACCAAGTTTTACGACGTGACCGACGGCAACACGCGCAATCTGGGCGTCGCGTTCCAAAAGCTCGCTACGATTGATGGCGGAAAGCTTTTCCTCGGCCAAGGCGGAACCGATTCCGCGGGAGGCCCTTTAGGAATCGTTAATCCGTTTTCAAGTGCCATTTACTCGCGGAATAGCTTCATCGGTGCGATCGATGCGCTGCAGCAGGACAACAAGGTGAAACTTGTGACGAATCCGATGATTGTCACCCAGCAGAATCACAAAGCCGAAATCTTCGAAAAGACCACCTTGCGCTATTTCGTTCCGGTTCCCCAAGCCCAAGGTGCCGTCCCTTCTCCGCCTGAAATCAAGGAAATCGAGGTTAAAACGGGCCTGACGGTGACCCCATCCATTATCGATACCCGCGACGCAAACGGTGACGTCACCGACAGTCTGATTCAGATGCTCGTCGTTCCAGAAGTCTCTTCGCTCGGAGTTGACGACGTTTACACCGCTGGCGGCGTGTCCATCACCATCCCTCGCGTCAATACGCGGACGACGACGACGAATGTCGTCCTCAAGAATGGCTATACGCTGGTGCTCGGCGGCTTGGTCAAGACGCAGATCAACAAGACCAAGACAAAGACCCCGTTCCTTGGCGATATCCCAGGCTTGGGTCTGCTCTTCCGTCAGACGTTGGATAGCGTCGAACAGCGTACGCTGCTCACGTTCATCACAGCCCGGATCATCACTCCGGACGGTTCGCAGCCGGAGTCGGACAAGAACCCACTGCACCCCGATTTCCTCGAACCGGCGAAGAAGATTTTGTCTTCCAAGCGCGTCAAGGATCTTGGTCTGACCAAGCAGGACCTCCCAGGCTTCATTGAGTCGACACCAGTAGTCGTTCCTGACGCTATCGATCCTGTCGCACCGGTCACCAAGTAAGCGGTCAAGATTCTCGGGCCCCTCCTTTGCGGAGGGGCCTTTTTTTTGCCCGTCGAAATCGAGAGCGGATGCAGCTGTTTCAACAGCATCCGTGTGCCTACGCTGGTGCCACGCGGAGATTCAAACGGGACGGGATTGCGGGAGATGAGAGGAGCGCGCCACTATTGATTAGCCATTTGTCGGGTGACTCCTAGCGTGGAAGATCTCATGAGCGCTGTTCGGGACGCTGAAATTTCACCTCGCGAAACGAATCGTACCTTTGGCGCGGTGTTCGCGGTTCTTGCGCCACACATGGCGGGCTTGGATCGTTTCCTTCGCGCGCAACTGGGCTCATTCGAGCCGGAAATTCGTGCAATGGTCGATTACTGTATCGATACCTCGGGCAAGCGGATCAGGCCGGCGTTGGTCTTCCTGAGCGGCTGGAGGGGCCCGGACGTGATTTCACCTGAACTAGTCCGGATGGCTGCCGTCGTTGAAATGGTCCACCTCGCCACGTTGGTCCACGATGATATCATGGATAGCGCCGACGTTCGCCGCAACCGCGGGACAGCAACACGGGCGTTCGGGCCTACCGCTGCGGTCCTACTGGGAGACGCCCTCTTCGCTCACGCCCTTAATCTCGCCACGCAGTTTCCCACCACGGAGGTCTGCGCCGCCGTCTCCGAATCGACTCGAAAGGTCTGCTCCGGCGAAATCGTGCAAACGCTGCGCCGCGGGTCGACCGACATCACGCTCGCGGAATATCACCGCATCATCGACCTGAAGACCGCAGAGCTCTTTCGCGTTTCTTGTTTCCTTGGCGCCAGGCTCGCCGGGTCCGAGGCAGGCTACGTGGATGCCGTGGCGCACTTCGGCCGCCATCTCGGGATTGCATACCAGATTTATGATGATCTCGCGGACTATTTCGGCGAAGAGAAGCGCATCGGGAAGACCTTGGGAACGGATCTGGCCAGTGGTAAACTCACGCTGCCGCTGATCACGTTGATGGAACGGCTTCCCGTCAGCGAACGAGAGGAACTTACGGGAGAAATTCTCGGCAAGCGACCTCCACAGCTCGCTCTTCGGCTCCAGCAGATGAATCAGCTCGGAGTATTTGTCGCCGTAGCCGCTGAGGTGGAACGCGAAGTTCAGCGGGCGGCTGCGATGCTGGCGGAATGGCCCGCGCAACTGCCCACGCCGCTCTTGCTTGAGCTCTGCGAGGTGCTCCGGTCGCAGGTGGCGGCACTCCGCCATTCGTAATGCCGTTCGCGTTCGTCCGAACGCCACTACCGGCCGGCTGAAAATCGGCGCGACCTAAAAACCTGAATCGCACCAAGAGCGGTACTTTCCGTTTGCGCCGTTCTATCGCGTACGCTTATCTGCCTCCGTTATGGACGCGGTGAAAATCCTCGGGAAGACGCTGGTCGCGTCGCCTGACCGCCAGCACGAAGCGGACTCCGACGTCGCGATCGTGCGGCAGGTGCAGGCGGGGGATGTTGCGGCCTTTGATCAGCTCGTACTCAAATACCGCGGCCGGGTATATGGCGTCGTGTACCATCTCACCTCCAATCGCGAGGATGCTGCGGACTTAACGCAGGACGCTTTCATCAAGGCGTTCCAATCGATCAATCGATTTCAGGGTCAATCATCGTTCTTCACCTGGTTGTACCGGATTGCCGTAAATTCGACGCTGACGCACCTCCGGAAGCACCGACTTCGGACGTTTTTCAGCTTCGAAAAGGTGAACGAAGATGACGCGGTGTCGCGCGAGGTTCTCGCTGCTCTGACCGACGCTACGGGGGCCGATCGAGAGACGTTTGCCCGCGAGCTCCAGGAAAAATTGAACGAGGCAATGCACAAATTGTCTATCAAGCATAGAACCGTGATTACGCTTTTTGAGATAGATGGCCTCAGCCATCAGGAAATTGCCGAAGTGATGGAATGCTCAGTGGGTACGGTTCGCTCACGGCTTCATTATGCCAAGCAGCTCCTTCAGTCCGAATTGCAGCCTTATATCCGTCGATGAAATCCCGCAAAACCACGGTCAGCCTTGAGGATCTCCTCCGGATCAAACGTGCTGAACAGCCTCCCGCAGAATTCTGGAACGAATTCGAACGCGACCTGCGCGCCAAGCAACTGGCAGCCATCGTTGAGCCACGTCCTTGGTGGGCGCCGTTCATCCGAGTGGGAGCCCGTGTAGCGCACTACCAGCTTCCTGTCAGCGCGGCCGCTATCCTTGTGCTGTCGTTCGTCACTGTACGTGAATATCAGGCACCGGGAGTTTCTCCCGCGTTCGCCCCGCAGTCAGCCTTGCATGAGTCCGTGGCGGTCACGAATGGTCAGCAATCCACGCCTTCAGTTCTTGAAGTGTCCACGGCGCCGGTGGCGTATCGGTCGGCAGATTTAGACTTGGCAGCAGCCGACGTTGTCGAGCCGTTGACTGAAGAATCCTCCGTTGCGGGAGCAGCCAGCACGGTCGAGCCTGCGCGCATCCTCGCGCTCGATCGCGAGCCAAGTCCTTCTGAACGGTACATCGCGGCCAATCTTGCGGCCGCCCAGGCTGCAGATCCACGGCTGATGGACGATGTTTTTGGTGCTTCCATGCGGTCGGCTCCCGTGCGTCAACCGGTTCGCGATCCTCTCGCTCAATCCAACGGCCCCGGTGAGTCCCGGCGCTCACGTCTGCTTGCCACGGCTCTTCCGGTAAATGCCACGGCCAACGATCTGCCGGTGGGCACGAGTGATCGGGTCGCGCGCCACCTGACTGAGGAGAGACTCTACGATACGATCACGCGCGTCGGTTTGAAGGGTGATCGGGTCGCCATCAAGTTCTAGTGGCGATCGATTGCTGAGCCATTTCACCGCCGGCATGATCTTCAGCCCCGCTCAAGCGGGGCTTTTTGCTTTTAGGCCGAGCTGACCCGATACTCCGGCATGCGTACCGAAAAAGACTCGATGGGTGAAATGTCGGTCCCGGACGACGCACTGTATGGCGCTTCAACGCAGCGGGCCGTCCTCAACTTTCCGATCAGCGGACGTCCGTTGCCGGCGCCGTTCATTCGCGGATTGGGTTTGGTGAAGCTCGCGTGCGCCCGCGCCAACGAAGAGCTGGGTTTACTCAGCGCCGAAAAATCCCGGTGGATTCAGACCGTGGCGCGCGAGATCGCCGACGGTCAATATCTCGAGCACTTCCCTCTCGACGTGTTTCAGACGGGTTCAGCCACCTCCTCGAACATGAACGCGAACGAGGTGATCGCTACGCGCGCGGGGCAACTCGCGGGGAGCACCGCGGGGGCCAAGAAGGTCCTGCATCCGAATGACGACGTAAATCTGGGTCAGTCGTCGAATGACATCATTCCAACCACCCTGCATGTCAGCGTCGCGCTCGCCTTGCGTGAAGACCTTGTGCCGGCACTCGAATCCTTGCACATCAAGCTCGCGCAAAAGGCAGCGGGTTTCGCCGACGTCATCAAAATCGGGCGTACCCATTTAATGGACGCGACGCCGCTGTCCCTTGGCCAGGAGTTTTCCGGTTATGCGGCGCAGGTTCACAAAGCGATTCAACGCTCCAACAAGGCGATCGCGGCGCTTGGCGAGCTTGCCGTGGGCGGAACCGCGGTCGGCACGGGCATCAATTGCCACCCTGAGTTTGCCGGTCGGGTCTGCCGCATCCTGAGCGACGAGACGGGACTCCAGTTTCGCGAAGCGTCGAACCACTTTGAAGCGCAAGGTGCGCGTGACGACTGCGTCGAGGTCGCGGGTCACCTCGCGACGATTGCGGGCAGTCTGACGAAAATCGCCAACGATATCCGCTTGTTAGGCTCGGGTCCGCGGGCGGGATTGGGCGAGCTGCGACTGCCGGCAACGCAGCCCGGTTCGTCGATCATGCCCGGTAAGGTAAACCCGGTGATGAGCGAAATGCTCGTCCAGGTCTGTCTCTACGTGCAGGGCCTGTCGCACACCGTCGTGATGTGCGGACGAGATGGGCATTTTGAACTCAATGTGACGATGCCGCTGATCGCGCACTGCCTGCACGAATCCATCCATTGCCTCGCCAACGGAGCGCGCGTGTTCGCTGATCAGTGTGTGGCGGGGTTGGAGGCGGACGTGGCCCGCTGCCGTGAACTGGTCGATCGCTCCCTCATGCTCGTGACGGCGTTGAATCCATTCATTGGTTACGATCAGGCGGCCTCGGTGGCCAAGGAGGCGCTGGCGACGGGCCGCACGCTGCGCGAAATCGTTCTGCAGCGGAAGCTGATGGAGCCGGCGGCGCTCGATCGAGCGCTGGATCCTGTCTCCATGATCAAATCAGGTGCCAGCGTGCCGGGCGCGGGTGGGGGATAAGCAACGGTGCCCACACGACAATCTCACCTCTCGGTCGAGACCACCGGTCAGGGTCTGTATGAAATCACCCCGACGGTGGCCCGCGAGGTTGCGAAAAGCTCGGTTCGCGCCGGCTTGGTCCACGTGTTTTGCCAGCACACCAGCTGTTCGCTGGTCCTCATGGAGAACGCCGATCCATCGGCGCGCCGTGATCTGGAGAATTGGTTGAATCGCCTGGTGCCGGAAAACGACCGCCACTTCGAACATACCGCGGAAGGCGCGGACGATATGCCCAGTCACATCAAGATGGCGCTCACCCGGACCAGCGAAA
>JBDSSD010000049.1:0-24229 GCA_039928945.1 Opitutus sp.
AGGCCGCGAACTGGAGGCCGGTTTGGTCGAACATCAAGGCGTGCTCCAGGCGGTCCTGGATCCTTATGTGAACGCCGCCCATGTTTCGCTCCTGCGCGCGAAGGCGGATCCACCGCCCGCGAAGGAATTGCGCCTCGCTGAACTGCGCGAGCGTTTGGTCCAACAAGGCCCGGCCGCCCTTGATTCCCGCGAAGTGAGCGCGCTGCTCTTCGACTTGGATTCGATGGTGCGACTGCACGAGGAGATCTGGACCGCGCCGTCAACGCACCTTGCGCCATGGTGGCGCGAGGCGCTGCGGCATTATCAGCTGATGGCACCGCCGGCGCAGACAGCGTTTACCCGCGCGGCGTGACCACCCTCCGAATACGGGCAGCGCACTGCGGCGAGGAAGAGATCGCTTTCGGAATCGGCCTTGTATTCCGTGGCGCATGAGGGAAGCGCTCGCGCGTTGGCCAGATCGCTTCTCTCCGACGCCCGGCGCCTATGAATTACCTCGGAATGTTCGTCACGGCCCGCAATTGGGCGCTGATCGCGCTGTTGGCGGCCGGCGTTTCGGCGCACGCGGCGCCTTGGAAGTTTTTCGCGATGGACAATGGCGTGGGTCGCGGCGTGTGGTCGGCCGAGCAGCAGGCCAGCACGTTGCAGGAACTCGGCTACGACGGCATCAGTTACAATTACACCACGTCCGCCGACGTGACCATTTGGCTGAGTGCGCTGCAGGCGCGGCAGCTGCGACTGTTCGGCATCTACGTCGCCGCACAGATCGACGGTGAACCACTGTTGCCGCCCGGCTTCACGGAAGCCGTGCCTCTGCTCAAGGGTTCTGGTGCGGTGATCTGGCTGATTTTGCCGAAGCCGAAGACAGCGATCCATGGGGATGACGAACTGCAGAAGCGCGTCCGGCAAATCGCGGATCTCGCCGACACGGCCGGTTTGCGCGTTGTGCTGTATCCGCATTTTGGGTTTCAGCTGGCGACGGCGGAGCAGGCCTGGTCTCTGGTTCAGCGGGTGGACCGAAAGAACGTTGGACTCACTTTCAATCTCGCTCACGAACTGGCCGCTGGCAACGGCCCGAGGCTGACGGAGATCATTCGCAAGATAGCTCCGGCGCTCGAGATGGTTTCACTCAACGGCGCGACGGATCGCGCCGGACCGGGCTGGGACAATTACATCAAGGTGCTCGGGACCGGAGAATTTCCGGTGGACTCGGTTCTGCGGACGCTCGCGGAAGTGAAGTACGCCGGACCGGTCGGTCTGCAGGCGTACAACATCAAAGGTGAGACGAAGGCGAATCTCGCCTCGTCCGTTCGCGCGTGGAAGACGTTGACGGCGGACATTCGCTGACGCTGATTCCCTTTCAACGCTTACCCCGCTCCACATCATGCCCCGTTTCTCCCGCCGTCGTTTCGTCCAGTCCAGTCTCTCCGCGATGCTCGCAGCGGCCGTTGCGCCGCAGTTCATTGCCTCGCGTCTGCTCGGCGAGAATGCCCCGTCCAAGCGTGTTTCGCTGGGGTTCATCGGAGTTGGCTCGCACGGAGTCGCGGTGAACCTGATGTCGTTTCTCTACGAGCCCGATTGTGTCGTGCGCGTGGTGTGTGACGTGTTCGGCTCGAAGGCAGCGAAAGCGAAGGAAATTGTGGATCAACACTACGGTAATGCGGACTGCATTGTGCTCCGCGATTTCCGTGCGGTACTGGCGCGCGCGGACATTGACGCCGTGGTGATTTCCACTCCTGACCACTGGCATGTGCCGATGGCGCTGCTGGCGCTCGAGGCCGGCAAAATGGTTTTTTGTGAGAAGCCGACTCTGACGATCCAGCAGGGTCGTCAGCTCGCCGCTGCGGTGCAGAAGAGTGGGTTGCTCTTTGCGACCGGAATCGAAGACCGAGCTGTCATCCAGTATCACATGCTCGCTGAAGCGGTGCGAAATGGGGCGATTGGTCAGCTGAAGCATATCGAGGTCGGCTTGGTCGAAAAACCGATCTTCCCCGCCGAAGACCCGGCGCCCGTTCCAGCCGATCTGAATTACGAAATGTGGCTCGGCCCCGCGCCGTTTCGGCCCTTCACCCCGCGTCTCACGGAAGATCAGGTGTGGCGGCAGGTGCGCGATTTCTCGGGCGGATCATTGACGGATTGGGGTGCCCATTTGGTCGATACAGCCCAGGTCGCAAATTTCTCGGAAGATTCGAGTCCGGTGGCGGTGGAAGGGACGGGCGTCATTCCGCCGAACGCGATCAACTCGGTGCCTCAAACCTACCGCATCAATTACCGGTATGCGAACGGCGTGACGATGGCAGTGGCGTCGACCGGCGTCGCCATTCGTTTCGAAGGGACGGAAGGGTGGGTGGGGAACAAGGGGTGGCTTGGCCGCCTGGAAGGATCCAACATGGACGTGTTTCGGCGGAAGTATGATCCGGCGGTCAACAAATTGTGGCCGCGGCGTCCGCGGGAGCAGCGCGATTTTTTGGACTCGATCAAAAGCGGTCAGCCCCCGATGTACACGGCGGAGGCGCTGCATCGACTGAGCACAACGCTGCATTTGGGAGCGCTCGCGATGGAGCTGAAGCGTCCGCTCACGTGGGATCCGAAGGCGGAAATTTTCACGGGCGACGACGAGGCGAATGCGTTGCGTGCCCGCCCGCAGCGCATCGACTGGCAGCGCGCATGAAACAGAATTGAATGTGGAAATCAGGGAATCAGGAACGAGCCGGGCACTGCTAAGACAAATTTTAAACTGGAACTCTGGAACGGCTGGAACGGAATCAGAATAACGATCTGGCCGTAGCCCGCTGCGGGAGCAGCGGGACGAATCGCTAGAGTCGCAGCGAGACCGGAACGGAATTGAATGTGGAAATTAGAAAATCAGGAGCGAGCCGGCCACTGCTGAGGCAGGTTTTAATCTGGAACTCTGGAACGACGGGAAACGATCGAAAGCCCGCTTCGGTGTAGCCCGCTGCGGGAGCAGCGGGACTAACGCAAAGACTCACGCCAACACCGGAACGGAATTGAATGTGGAAATTAGGGAATCAGGAACGAGCCTCAATCAACGGATGGGTTGAATCTGGAACTCTGGAACGGCGGGAAATCGTTTGACGGACCGCTTCGGTGTAGCCCGCTGCGGGAGCAGCGGGATGAACGCACGCCACTCACGCCAACACCGGAAACAGAATCAATGTAGAAATCAGAAAATCAGGAACGAACGTCAAAGAATGGACGGGGGCTCTTGAGCGATTCGGTCCCGCTGCTTCCGCAGCGGGCTACACGGCACCCGCTAGCGCGACAACAGAATCTCCCGTTGTGTTTGTTGCTTCGTTTCGCTCCTGATCATTCCGCTACTCTGCACCGGCCTTAGCGGAAAACATCCGTTCGCCGTTCCCGTCACGCAAAAGCGATCGCCTGTGTCCTCCCTTGCACCTCGTTCCATGAACTCATCCGCCCGCTCAAGCGATGCTCGCCGATCCCACGCAGCGCGAGCCATTGGTTGGGCGGGACTGGTTTCCGGCATTCTGGACCTGGCGTTTGCGGCGGTCTCGTTTCAGCTGCGGGGAAAGAATTTTGGCGTGCTGCTGAAAACGATCGCGGGCGGAGCGTTGGGCCGTGGTGCCTTGCAAGGAGGCGCCGGCACAGCAGCATTGGGGTGCTTCTTCCACTTCTGCATCTCATTTGGAGCAGCCGCGGCGTATTACGCCGCGAGCCGGAAAATCCTGCTGCTGAACCGCCATCCGTGGATCGTTGGTCCCATTTACGGCCTGCTCGTCTACGAGTTCATGAACATGGTCGTGCTCCCTCTTTCTGCTTACCACCGTCCGTTCGTGCCTCCGCCCTTGTTCGTCCCAGACGTGCTGTCACATCTGTTTTTCGTGGGGCTCCCCATCGCACTGATCGTGCGGCGGTATTCAAAATAAGCTACCCGGGCGTCGTGCCCCGTGGCGCCGGCACAAGCATTGGACCGGCAGGCTCGACTACTTTTTACTTGGATCGCCGGTGGGCGGCGGTGCGTGGTCAGTCGCGGCGGGAGGTCCGAGCAGTTCCACCAGAACCGGCTTCAGCGCATCAGCCCAGATCTGGTAGCCCTTCAGCGAGAGATGGAGTTGGTCCACCGACACGCCTTCGAAAAGTTTCCCATTCGTATCGGCAAGTTGCCCGTTGATGTTAAGGAAACGAATCTTTTTACCGTCCGCGAACGCCGCCAGGTTCGCGTTGATTTTTTCAATCGCAGGTCCGGCTGCCGCACTGTCATTGCGGGGGAAAATTCCGAAGAGGAGGATCGTCGCCGCGGGAGCTTTCTTTTGACAGAGCGCGGTGACGGCTTGGATGCCTCGCGTGACGTCTGCGACTTTCGCGTCGTCGACCGGATCGCGTCCCAGATTGTTGGTGCCGGCTAGCAACACGATCACCTTCGGGTTCACGCCGTCGAGTTCGCCCTGCTCGAGGCGCCAGAGAATGTTCTGCGTGGTGTCGCCGCCCCAACCAAAGTTGCCGGCATTCCATCCGTAAAAATTCTTCGTCCAGTTCGCGAGAAAGTCCGGGTAATCCGTCGCACCCCAGCGGCGCGTGATCGAATCACCGAGAAAGTACACATCGATCCCGCCTCGGTGGGCCTTCTCCAGCAGTTGTTCGTGGCCGCGCATGGAATTGGCGTCGCTGCGGGCGACCGGCTGATCCGCCGGAGCGGCGGATGCGCGCAGACCGAGCAGGCTCGCGGTTCCGCAGAGCAGGAAGAGAAGCGTGCGAGTCGCTGTTCGCAAAATCGTGGGGCTCGAGAATTTCGTGGGCATGGGATTTATTCGTTGAGATGTCGTTGCGGGGCGGGCTTGAGCCGGCCCTGTAACGTATAAAGTTGGACCAATCCTTCGGTGAGCAGTCTTTCGCCCGTGCCCACTGCCACATCCGTTGAATCGCTCGCACCATAGCCGCCGCGACTCGCTGCGACCACGTCAGGGATGTAGCCGGCCCACGGGTCAGTCGATTGCGCGCAGTAGCCGAGAAAGAACGCATGAGGCACACCGGCTTTGCGCCGCCAATCCACTTGAAACGCCTGGAACGGCTCGCCCGGCATCGCGATCATCGCGATGTCCGAATTGAGCAGGAGCGTCGAAACGCGCAGCTTCCTGGATTCGTCGCGCCGCCAGCGATTCGCCACCGTCAACATCGTGGAGCTGGCGGAAAAATGCCCGGACTTCCCTGGCGCGGACTGGAGCTGCGTCAGCACCCGGAGGACCTCCTCTGCCAGTGTTTTTCCCATCGTCTCAACGACTGCGGCGTCCTTGGCGGCATCCGCCGAACGCGCGAGCATCAACGGATTGATGTCACCCGCGGCGCCTTGGAGGAAGAAGCAGACGGCGTTTCCGCCCAATCGCGTTTCCACCTCCTGCCGCATCGCACCGGGATAATCAGCGGACAACTTGCGGTTGGCGGGACCGAAAACGACGGCGTGGCAC
This sequence comes from Opitutus sp., assembly GCA_039928945.1. Taxonomy (GTDB): domain Bacteria; phylum Verrucomicrobiota; class Verrucomicrobiia; order Opitutales; family Opitutaceae; genus Opitutus. The sequence goes on from JBDSSD010000049.1 coordinate 5,442, forward strand.
GCATAATTCACGAGCACGGCGCGTACCGCGCCTTTTTCGTCCGTGATGCGGAGAACGCTTACGGTCGGATCGACGGGTCCGTACGGAATGCGCTCCGGATTCTCAAAGTGGGTGCGGGCGTATCCGTCCGGTTGACGCACGAGACGGTTGTAACCCAGCTGGATCGAGCCGTCGCGGGCCGCGAAGGTGGCCGGGAACATCGTCTGTTTCGCCTGCTTGATGGCTTCGAGCACCTTGCGTTCGGTCGTGCCGCGGAGCGGGTTGTCCTTCGAGGGAAAATCGGGTTGATCGATATTCGGCCCCGCGTGCGTGTGCGTGTTCAGCAGGAGCAGGTGATCGATGCCGAGCGCGGCCATTTGACCGTGCAGCCATGGCGAGGTCTCCACGCAAAGATCCCACGCCACGAGCGCAACGGTGGTGTCGGGCGAGTGCAGGACAAGAACCCGCGCCGTGATTGGACTGTGGATGCCATCCGTGGGCTGGGCTGTCTCATACCCGACGGTTAGTCCGCCAATCGGGGGAGTGATGTCGGCGACGGCGATTCCGGCTGAGACCACGGCAGCGTAACTGGAGCGAAACCCTCCTGAGGCGATGGTGAACGCGACGAGAAGAGCGAGGTGGGTCTTTCGCATTTGGAAGAGTTAGTGGGCGCAGTCCGCCAAAGCGAAAAAATTCTTACGCGAGGGAGTTTCAGCTTCGATCCTCGCCCCCGCACGGAGGCAGTCGTCGGAAGCGGATCGAACGCTCAGGCGAGTTTTTCCTGAACCGCCCACTGCGGCCACGTGGTGCGCGCGTAGTTTTGCGTCTCCTCCACCAGCGCGCGAACCAGCGGAGCAGGTTCGCCCCGCCACACGATGCCCATGATCATGGGTTCGAATCCGTCCAGCGGAAGCACGCGGACATCGCGGTGGCTGACCACCTCGGAAATTCCCACGTATCCTGATGGCTAACCTGCCGGACATCGGCAAAACGCCTCGCGTCATCCTTGGTGAACGCTTGGGCCTGCTTCCCCCAGGTACGGCCGCATACGTCTCGGGCGCGTGTCAGCTTTTGAATCAGGCACTGTTGGCGGCACTGCCGAACTACACTTTTTCCGGAGTGAAGGTCACGATCGCCGACACGTTCAGGTTCATCAACAGAGTGGGGCGAATCCCGGAGCTTTTGAATTCATTGATGTGCAGCAACCGTTCCTGCTGTTCGGCAGTGGCGGTGATCCAGGGCAATGGCTTTTCTGGGATGACCTCCATCCCACCACTCGGGGACACGCGGTCTTTGCCGCTGAGGTCCTGTAGAGCCTGGTGAAGTCGTATTCACCAGGGAACGCGCTGGGTAAAGGCGTGGGCAGCGGTCTGAACGGATTGGTTGCGGCACCGGGACGGTGATCGTGGTGCGCTGGTGGGGCTGGTTCGTCGCCAGCGTCACCAGCGGCGGTTCGGTTTGGGATTTTTCCCAACTCTTGCTGCGTCTTTCTTGTCAGAACGAGTCGACCCTCCACGTTGGGAGAATGCCGAGTAGTAGTATCACGTTCTCCGTCGACGCCGACGACCGCCTGATTGCGATGAACGACGAGTGGACGAATTTCGCCGTCGCGAACGATGGTGCGGCGCTGACCCCGGATCGAATGGTGGGCCAGGTTCTGTGGACACAAATTGCCGATGAGCCGACCCGGGCCATTTACCGCCTCATTCTCGAGCGCGTTCGCGAGGGTCACCCCGTCACCTTCCGCTATCGCTGTGATTCCCCCCGCCATCGCCGCACCTTCCTGATGGCGGTGAAGGTGGCGGAGGCGCGCCGAGTGGACTTCACCTCAACGCTGCTGACGGAGGAAACGCGTCCTCCGGTTGCGTTGCTTGAGCGAAACCAGGCGCGCGATGATCGGCACGTTCCAATCTGCAGTTGGTGTCAAAACGTGGACGTCGGCAACAATACCTGGGTGTCGGTGGAAGAAGCGGTGAACACCTTGCTCGTCGAGTCTGCCTTCCCCGTGCTCACGCATGGCATTTGTCCGCCGTGCGCGGAGCAGCTCGTCAGCACGATCGCGGCATCGTGACCCGCAGGGGCATTCACCAGCAGCCCCGCAGATTTCTGCGAGTCGCCGGTTTTGCGGAGGTTAGTTCACCGCGGTCCGCAACGCTCGGGCTTCAGCCAGGAGTTCCCGGGCGGCTGCGAGTGCGTCGACCGGAGGCGCCGTGAGCGGCAATGGTTGCGCGTTCGCGGGCTCATCTGGATCGCCCAACCCGCTTTCGCGAAAACGTCGCAATCGTTCGAGAATGAGATCCCGGATTTCTGCGGCGTTTGTCACGCTGTGAAATAATCCCCGGTGCATGTCGTTCTCGCGGGCCTGATGCTTCTCACCGCCGCCACCGCCGGCCGATTGCACTTTCACGTCGCCCAATCCTAACAGCCCCTGCAGCGGGCCGTGGGTGACGACGACCTGCTGGATGTTCGCGAAGCTCATCGTCGATTCTGAAACGTTCCAGATTCCGTGCCGCAATCGAAGGCTGCGGTCGGTCACCATGTACCACCGCATTTCATAATCGAGGCGGCGGACGGCGTACGTGATGGGGATCTGCAGAAGATAAATCGCGAAGCCCAAGAGTTTAAGCGCCCAAACGGCAGGGAACACCCAGGCCGGCATGAGGAGCGCCAGCTCGATCAACACGCGCTTGAAACCGGTCCAGCCCCGCAGCGATCCGCTCCGGTTGGCTGCCTCCACATTGTGTGAAAACCGTTCAACCCAGTTTGGTCGGCGCGTCTTGACCACTTTTTCTGGCTTCGGGTCCACCGGTGCAGCCGGGGTGGTTGATGCGGCAGGTGGAATGGGAGCTGCGGCTGGGGTGGGTGGGTTCAACGGCTGAGTGCGAGTGGTTTTTTCCACCTCGATCAACAACGCGGCCCAAAAGATAATTCCGGCGAGGGCGATCAACTGGGTAAAGGCCCACGCGCCCAGGCGGAGCCGAAAATAATTTCGCCCCGCGTGAAAGACGCGGAGTGATGCCGGGTCTCCGACCGGCGGATGAGGCTCCGGAGGCACCTTCAGCAGGATCAGCGCGCGCCTTCTTAGCGGTTCAAACATCGTCAGCAACGTTTCCCGCGGCAACGGCAACTACGCTGAGCTTCCCCTCGATCCGATTTACGCCCGCGAGCCCCATCGTGAGCGGGGCAAGCCGTCTCGGCGCAAACATGAGAGAGACTCGAGCAAGCGGGTGCAACGCGCGTCGTGTTAGACGTCCGCGGGCATGACTGCAAGGCATTGTCCGGCATGCACGGACTTTAGCGTTTAGCGAAGACCGCCGGGCCGTGGCAGCGGCTTGCTCAACGCGAGAGGTCCACTGGGTCCCCAAAAGATCGCGGGGTTTTGTGGTTTCCGCCTGCTCATTCAGGGCTCATGAAACGGGTGACAGCTTTATCGCCGCCCGGCACGTATTCTGCATCTCCCGTGCCGGCCGGATTCCGCCCAACACGCCTACCTAATCAAATTATGAATACACGTCGTTCTCGCGGCGTCGGCACGTTTGTGTCGATGTTGCTCTACGCGCTGATGCTTGCCATCGCGCCGCGCATGTACGCCCAAGGCAATGTCTCGGGCGGCATGACCGGCCTCATCACCGATAAGGATGGTCGGCCGGTCGGTGGAGCCACGGTGACCGCCGTGCACACGCCGACCAATCTCAGCTCGACCGCGGTCACGCGCGGCGATGGTCGCTATCGTTTCCGCAATTTGCCGCCCGGCGGACCTTACACGGTGTCCGCGAATGCGAGCGGGTACCGGGCCGAGAGCGTTACCGACGTGGTCACGCAATTGAGCGCTGATGTAGACGTTAACCTGACGTTGCAGTCGGACGCGGTCGTGCTCGAAAAATTCAACGTCTCCGCCGAACGCGATTCACTCGATTCCTCGGCGAGCGGCGCGGGTTCGGTGATCGATAACAACCGGTTGCAGGCCCAGCCGACGGCGAAGCGTTCCATCGGCGACATGGCGCGAACCAATCCGTTCGTCACGTTCCGGCAGGCCATCACCGACCGCGATGACCAGATGATCACGGCGGTGGGACAAAACAATCGCTACAACTCCATCCTGCTCGACGGCGCACGTATCAATGACCAATTCGGTCTGAACGCCTCCGGCATTCAATCGTTCTTCAATCCGATTTCGATCGATACCGTGGAGCAATTCTCCGTTTCGATCTCGCCTTACGACGTCCGCCAAAGCGGATTCACTGGCGCGGCGATCAACGCTGTCACGAAGTCGGGATCGAATCGGCTGTCGGGTACGATCTATGGCTTGTACACGAGTGCGGATTACGCCGGGGAAAACATTTCCGGAACGTCCGCCGCACCGATCAAGGGGGTCAAGCCACTCGACACGGTGAAAACCTGGGGCGCCACGTTTGGCGGTCCGATCTGGAAGGATCACCTGTTCTTCTTCCTCAACTACGAAAAGCTCACGCGCGAAAATGCGGCCAGCGTACCGGGTTTCATTCCGTCCAGCGCCGATCTCGCTCTCATCAACACCCGCCTGACGGCGATCAACTCGGCCATCGGGACCAAAGCGATCGACTTCGGCACGTTCGGTGGTTCGAACCTCACGACAACGGAAGAAAAGAAACTCGCGAAGATCGATTGGAAGATTTCTCAGGATCACCGTTTGTCGGTTCGCTACAACGAGACGGAGGGAACGCTGCCGCAATTCGGCCGTTTCAGTCAGCTGACGGCGTTTGCGCCAACGACGTCGCTGGTGAACACTGGCTCGGCCGGGACCAGCTTGTCCTCTAACTTCTACACGCAAATCCGGACCGAGAAGGTTTGGGCCGGTACGGTTTTCAGCAGTTGGACCCCTGACCTTAAGACCGAGGTGCGTTACTCGAAGACGTCGTACGAACAGCTCACCACGTCGCCAGCCCCGTTCCCGGAAGTCCGCATCTTCGGCGTTTCCGGAATCAATAGTGCGGGTGCAGCGATCACGAACGGCGTCCTCTTCGCCGGCACGGAACAGTTTCGCCACGGCAACGTTATTCAGGTCGACACGGAAAGTTACTCGGCCAACGCGGATTATTTCCTTGGCAAATTCACGTTGAGCGGTGGCTTTGACCACGAGGGCAGCGACTTCTATAATCTCTTCCGCGGCGGTTCGTATGGGTTGATCGAGTACGCCAGTCTGGCGGCGTTTGTCGCCGACACGCCCAACGCCTTTCGTCGGGAATATTATGTCCAGGGCACGCCGGTCGCAGACGTGTCGCAGTTCGGCATCACGGGTTTTTACGGTCAGGCGAAGTGGGACGTAAATCCCCGCCTGAACATCACCTTTGGCGCTCGGGCTGATTTCATCACCTCGGATCTCCGGCCACCGCTGAATACGTTGGTTCAGACCACGTTTGGCCAGCGCAATGACGGCGTGCCGGATGGCACCAATGAGTTTTCGCCCCGCGTGGGCTTCAACCTTGCGCTGGACGACGCACGCGTGACGCAGATCCGCGGTGGCGTGGGTCGCTTGCTCGGCCGTGCACCGTGGGTGTTTTTCTCCAACTCGTTTTCGAATCCCGGTGTGGGTCGGTTCGGCATCAGTCAGAACGGGCTGGGCGTTGCGCCAAGTCTGGTCAGTTATGTCACGACCCAATTTGATCCCACGAATCCGATTGGCGTCGCGCCGAGCGACGGTGATCCGAATGCGCGGCGGACAATTAACTTTATGGTCGACAAGATTCACCTGCCATCCGTTTGGCGCGGTAATCTCGCCGTCGATCGCCGGCTTGGCATTCTCGACAGCGTACTCTCCGTCGAATTCGTTTATACCCGGACGGATGAAGCGCTGTTCGTGGAGAACTTGAATATCAAGCCGCTGGTTGTGACGGGCACGTCAGGCCCATCGGTCGGCCTCGATGGTCGCCAACGCTTCAACGGCTCCTCGACGGGCGCGGGCGCATTCAGCACCGCATTCAACGAAGTGATCCGGATTCGCAACACGGATGTCGGTGAAAGCGCGTACGTTTCTGTGGCTTGGGATCGTCCCATGAAAAATCACTGGGCGGGCAATCTGTCCTTTACCCGCGGTCGCTCGACGGAGGCGCAATCGTCCGGCCAGACCGTCGCGGTCGATGGCTGGGTGCGTAATGCCGTCTTCAATCAGAACACAGTTGAACTCAGTCGCTCGGACTTCGAGGTGAAGAATCGCGTGCAGTTGACGCTCACCCGTGAGTGGGAATTTGTGAAACGCTGGAAGACGTTCGGCTCGCTCTATTTCGAGGGCCGCAACGGAAATCCGTATTCGTTTACGTACAACAGCGATCTCAACGGCGACGGTGTGTCGGGCAATGATCTGGTTTACGTTCCGGCCGGGGTATCTGACCCGAACGTTGATTTCTCTGCGCTCACCGCAGCACAGACGACGGCTTACTTGGCCTACATCGATAAGAGCGAACTCGGACAATACAAAGGCACGTATGCGCGGCGTAATTCGTTTATCCTGCCCTGGCAGAACCGGCTTGATATCCGGTTAAGCCAGAAGGTGCCAATCGCCGGACCGGCCGAGCTCGAGCTGTTCGCCGACTTCATTAATTTCGGCTACTGGCTGAGCCGCGATTTCTTCGGCTATGTGGAGGAACTCGGCAACAACAACGGCGTGTATGCTCGACGTTTGCTGGGCACCGCGAGCTACAGCTCTGACGGCCGTCTTCGTCCGGCCGGCGTGACCCTCGACGCTGCTGGCAATTACGTGCCCGCGGGAGCACAGATCAATCCGCTTGCGTCACGCTGGCGCATTCAGTTCGGCGCGCGTCTGAAGTTCTAATCCAAGCGCACCGGACGGTTGTTTTCCTCGAAAGGCGGTTCCCCCGGAGCCGCCTTTTTTGACCATGTTGTCGACGTAGGCCAGCGCGCTTGCGCGCGCTCCGAAACATGGAACCGCGATCCTCCCTGATCTTGATCCTATGGCCGGATCGTTTCCACAAAACTCAATTTCCCGCTCTTGACCGTGATGATGGCTGCATCCTTGTCCGCATCGCGTTGCGCGTTGATGGTCGTCATGCCGGTCACTCCGGGAAAATTTTTCGTCGCGGCGAGCGCCTTCACCAGCGCCGCTTTGTCGGTCGTCCCGGCCCGCGTGATCGCGTCCGCGGCCAGCTTGATCGCATCATACGTCAACGCCGAAAGACCGTTCGGCACCGCACCATGACGTCGACGGAACTCGTCCACGAATGTCCTCGATGCCGCACTGGTGTTTTCGGAGGCGAAGTGGGTCGAATAATAGACGCCTTCGAGAGCGGCACCGCCGATCTCCAGGAGTTGCGGCGCTTCGAACCCATCACCACCGAGCAGCGTGGCATCGATCCCCAGCTGGCGGGCCTGCTTTGCCACCAAACCGGCAGCCACATAATACCCCGGAAGAAAAATTGCATCCGGCGATGCGCCGCGAATCGCGGTCAGCTGGGCGCGGAAGTCCGTGTCGGCGCTGGAATATTTTTGCGAAGCGACAATCTCTCCGCCGAGGGCCGTAAAGGTCTTCGTGAAATACTCGGCCAGGCCCACGGAGTAAGGAGACGTCGCATCGATCAACAGTGCGGCGCGCTGCAGGTGGAGACGGTTGTGCGCGAAGGTCGCGATGACATCTCCTTGGAACGGGTCGATGAAGCAGACGCGGAAAATGGCATCACCGATCTGGGTAACGCGTGGACTCGTCGAAGCCGGTGTAATCAGTGGCACGCCGGCTGCCTGTGCGACCGGAGCGGCTTCGAGCGTACGCCCCGACGAGCATTCGCCGATCAGTGCGACCACGTGGTCGCGCGAAATCAGTTTCTTTGCAGCGGTCGCGGATTCCCCCGGCAACGAACGATTGTCCTCGACGACAAGCTCGATGGGTCGGCCCAGCGCGCCGCCCTTGGCGTTCAACTCGTCGACGGCCATCCGAGCGCCGCGCAGCGAAGCTTCGCCAAACGAGGCATCTCGCCCGGTGATGGACATGAAGAAACCGATCTTAACGGGCTCCGCGGCCCAACCGGAAACGACTGCGAGCAGGGAAAGCAGGATGAATCTCATAGGCGACGGAGCAGGTGGTCCGTCGGCGGCAGTGAAGAAGCGAGTTCCCGCTCCGGCAATCACCATCCCTTTGTCTGAGCCGGATCAGCGACACGAGGGTCCGCACGCCCGACCCGCCTTCTTGTATTATTGTATTACGTGCGGGTAGCTCGTTTGTTCGACCGATGATGCATGTGGAGCTTCGAATGATCCGAAGGTGGCTGGCATGGGTGGTGATGGTGCCAGCGATTCATGCCGCGTCGGCTGATCCACCGGCCGGGCCATCGTTGCCGCCACCCCCGCTGGCCAACGCGACGTTGCATCCCGCGCTCAAAGCAGCAGCCGAGCGCGATCACGTAAGGTTGTTCCACATTGATGCCGGTGGTGAGACGCCACTCCAAGGGGATTCTGCGGTGGCTTGGGTTGGAGCGAGCGATGCAAAGGGTAAACGACAATGGTTGATCCAGTTTCGACGTGGCACCGCAACGGAGGCGGAGCAAAACGCGGCTCGGAAGCGCGAGAAGACGAAATACCTCTCGTGGGGTTCGGTGGTGACGTTTAAATCGGAAGCGCAGGCCTTGGATCTTTGGATCGCCGGGCCCGTTTCGATCACGGATGACGCGAAGTCGCCCGACATTGCTCCCGTGACAAAGGCACGCGTACTGGTCCCAGCGGATTACCTGCGACTTGGTTTGGACAACTCGCTGCGAGTGGACCAGCACATCCGCCATCGTTTCGAAGCGCTGCACCGTGAAGATCCCAAGTTCAATCTCGGCAGTATCTATGCATTGGATAAGCCAATCAAACCGGCGAATGTCGCGGGAGCTAAGGTGACAGCGGACAAGATCCCGTTTACTCCGGAAATGGAACGGGCCTGGATCGGCGGCTACATCGCACTCGAGGCGTTTTATGATCTGGCCAATGAGGTGCCTGCCATCGAGGCGATCGCGCTCGTGGCCGTCGAGAAACCGCCCATTTGGAAACTGGCGAAACTGGCGACAGGCTCTCAGTTCAAGACGTACTTCGGCGGGCCCCAGACCAAAGCGGTCGATCCCGGCAGGATCGGGTTGGTGCCAGTGGCGACCGAGGCATTCGACGCTCCTTTCTCCTTTAGCTTTGGGTCCGATTTGATCGTCTCCGGCGGTATGGTCGTATCGAAACCGATCCCGCCGTTCGACACCACGGCAGGAATCCTCGGGCTCCTGGCCGTGCACCCCAAAGACCCAACGCGGCAGGTTCATATCGCAATCATCAGCGGCGTCCGGGGCTTGCCGAATTCGCCCACTCCTTGATCGGCCGCTCGGTCCCGTTTTGGAGTTTGCGAGTCAGTCGCCTCTCATTCGATCATTGCGCTCGCTCGACCGTCGCTCCCATGCGTCTTCCCGCTCTCAAAACGTACGCGCTTTCGCTGCCTCACACCACCGTGGTCAAACAGTGGGGCGAGTGTCTGGTGTACAAAGTCGGGGGCAAGATGTTCCTGATCATCGCGCTCGACGCCGATACGATCGATGGAGCGGTGTTCAAGTGCACGCCGGATGAATTCGACCGGCTGACGGACATTGATGGCATCACCCAGGCGCCGTATTGCGCGAAGCGTCACTGGGTCCGTATCGGCGATCTTGATGCATTGCCGGCGACTGAACTTAATCGTCGGATTCGGCGCAGTTACGATCTCGTCGTCGCCAAGCTGACTAAAAAACTGCGTCATGAACTCGGTCTCTGACGGACGTGAACGGGCTCCCCTCGTTGCAGCCGAAAAATCTCCAGCCGACCCGGTCATGTCACCCTTGACGCGAAACGGGGTGAGCCCCAGCTCGGTCGTTTCGCCGGAAGGACCGTGGCACACGATGGCGGAGTTTCTCGTGCACCGCTTTCCGGGGATCTCCGCGGAAACGTGGGCCGCGCGAATGCAGGCGGGCGATGTAATCGATGCAGAGGGCAAGGCCGTGGGTTTGGAGCGGCGATTCCAACCACACACGCGGCTCTTTTATTTTCGGTCTCTTGCCGCCGAGCCACGCATCCCTTTCGAGGAAACCGTGCTCTTTCAGGACGAGTTGATCGTCGTGGCGGACAAGCCGCATTTTCTGCCGGTGATTCCGTCGGGTCGCTACCTGCAGGAAACGCTGCTGGTCCGGCTCAAGTGTAAGCTCGGTATTGATACGCTGGCGCCGATTCACCGCATCGATCGCGAAACAGCCGGGCTCGTGATATTCACGATTCAGCCTCAGCAACGCAGCGCTTACCAGGATCTGTTTCTGGAGAAATCGATCCGGAAATATTACGAGGCCGTCGCACCCGCGCGGCCGGAACTCCGTTTTCCGCTCACCTATCGGAGTCGTCTCGCGGAAAATCCGGAGCGTTTCATGCAAGTTCGCGAGGAGAGTGGTGCGCCGAACGCGGAGACACACCTCGTGTTGCTCGAACAAAAGGGTGAGTGGGCGCGCTACGGACTAACTCCCGTCACGGGGCGCAAACATCAGCTGCGAGCACATTGCGCGGCGTTGGGCATGCCGATCCGCCACGATCAGATTTACCCCACGCACCAGCCGGAAAACACGGACGACTACGCCAAGCCGCTCCAACTCGTCGCGAAATCCATTTCGTTCCAGGATCCGATCACCGGACAGGCGCGTTCTTTTACCAGTCCTCGCATGCTGTCACTCTAATGCACCGTCGAACGTCGCCGCGACGGTTCAGCGAAACCGTTCCGATCGCGAACCTAGGACATGTACCAGTTCACATTGCCCGTCTCGGAAAGTGGAATGCAGGGATCGTAGCGACCGGGAATAGGATCAAAGTGAAGCACGGTAGTTCCACCTGTCTTTGATGTGAAAAAGCCGAGGACGGTCAGTTCACGCAGCTGCGTGAAATAAGCCAGATCAAGCTTCTCCGTTGCACTTGCGAGGGTGTGTAAGACGGCGTCCTGTTGTTCTGCCGAAAGTGCCGCGAAGCCCTTCTGATGTGCAGTGGTGCTCAGCTTTTCCAGGCGGGATGCGCCCGCAACCAGCCGCTCTTGTTCATCCTTTGTCATGTACCCTCCGTACATCACTTCGATGAAGTCCGGCACCCCGACGTCGATTGCGCCTGGCGTATCGGTGCGCGGCAAGATGCGTTCGGCCGCGGCCGCGATGATCGCGCGATGTGCCGCGCTCAGGTGAATCTGGCTCGCCGCCTTCGCCTTGGTCGCGTCAACCGGCGCGGCCAGCGCTCCGCGGAGCAACGACGGGGTGAGCGCAAACCCAAGCACCAACGCAGCCCGCTTGATCGCTTCGCGCCGCGTTAGGTCACCGTTGTCCGAATCGGGGAGGGGAGAGGTGGGATTCATCGCAGGCTCAAAGATTGTGACTCTTCAGTTCGGCCACGGCGTGATCGCAGGCTCGGGCGGTCAGGGCCATGTAGGTGAGCGACGGGTTCACGCACGCCGAGGACGTCATGCAGGAACCATCCGTGACGAACACGTTGGGAACCGTGTGAACCTGGTTCCACTTATTGAGGACGGAAGTGGCCGGGTCGCGGCCCATGCGAGCGGTACCCATCTCGTGAATGCAGAGCCCGGGGGCGCTGCCGTTGTCGAAACCGGTGACGTCCTTCAATCCGGCGCCCTCGAGCATTTCGACGGCCGCGGCCTTCATGTCTTTCCGCATCGCGAGTTCGTTCTCCTTCCAACCGCAATTGAAGGTCACGGTTGGCTGATCCCATTTGTCCTTCTTCGTCTGATCTAGAAACAGGCGGTTGTCGTGATAAGGCAGGCACTCGCCCCACGCGCCGATGCCGAAGCGCCAGGGACCGGGCGCGATCAGATCAACCTTCAACTGCGATCCGAACAGATTCATTTCCTTGATGCCCCGGCTCCAATCCTCGCGACTGGCGCTGCCTTGGTACCCGTAACCACGGAGGAAATCCTTCCGCGTGGAGGCTTGGTCGACGTTGCGGAATCGCGGAATGTAAATGCCGTTCGGCCGGCGACCGCGGTAGTAGTGGTCGGCAAACTCGTCGGAGCGGCCCGTCGCACCCACGATGAAGTGGTGATCCATCAGGTTGTGACCGAGCTCGCCGCTGTCGTTGCCGAGGCCCTGCGGAAAACGGTCCGAAGTCGATTTGAGCAGGATCGCGGTGGAAGCGACCGTCGACGCGCAGCAGAAGATCACCTTCGCATAAAATTCAATCACATCGTGCGTTTGGGTGTCGATGATCCGAACGCCCGTGGCGCGCTTCTGGTCGGCATCGTAGATCAGCTCCTGGACAATCGAGAACGGCCGTAACGTCAGATTTCCGGTCGCGTAAGCCGCCGGTAAAGTGGAGGCATTGCTGCTGAAATACGCGCCGTACGGGCAACCACGGATACAGCGGTTGCGGTACTGACAGCTGGCGCGGCCGTTGTGCGGCTGGGTAAGATTCGCGGTGCGCCCAATCGTGATCAGCCGGCCGGAAAACTTGTCCGCCACCCGCTGTTTTATCTGCTTCTCGAGGCAGTTCATCGGCATCGGCGGCAGAAACTCGCCGTCCGGCAGCTGCGGCAGGTTTTCTTTTTGACCACTGATTCCGGCGAAGCGCTCGACGTACTCGTACCAAGGCGCCATGTCGGCGTAGCGGATGGGCCAGTCGATCGACATCCCGTCCTTGGCGTTGGCTTCGAAATCGAGATCGCTCCACCGGTATGATTGCCGGCCCCACAGCAACGAGCGGCCACCCACGTGATAGCCTCGCATCCAGTCGAAGCGTTTCTCCTCGTTGTAGGGATGGTCGACATCATCGACAAACCAGTGCGCCGAGGCCGGGCTGGTGGTGTAGCCGGTGCGAGCTTGCTTGGGTTGCCGGGCGAGCACGGCATTGGATTGCTTGCCGCGGCCTTCGAAATCCCATGGTTCAAGAAACGCCGTCGGGTAATCGCCGTGCTTCACATCGCGGCCACGTTCCAACACGAGGGACTTCAGGCCTTTCTCGCACAGCTCCTTCGCGGCCCAGCCTCCGCTGATACCGGAGCCAATCACGATGGCATCATAAGTGTTCTGTTGCTTGAGCGTGCCAGGGAGTGCCATGGGGATAAGCCGCCGAATCGGCTGGCGAATGAATGAGCCGCTGCGACGGGCATTCAAGCAGATTGCAGCGACCGAATCAAAATCAGGAGCGGGTCGGATCATGCGTGTCAGCGCTCCCCGTCGCGCTTGCCTCCGCCCCACTCACGCGGGAGCTTTCCGTCGCCGTCTCTTTCCATGCTGCGTATTCCATCCCCCGAACCCAGCGCCGGTCGCGTCATCGCTACGCTGAAAGAAGGGTACTGGGATCGCACGACGGTCGTCGAGTTGCCGGATGGTTCGTCTCGCGTGCGAAAGTCCAACAACGCCGCGGCCGCAGCCCAGCCATGGGGCGTTGAATCGCTGCGCCGCGAGATTTGCTACCTGACCACCTTGCCGCCCCACGCGGCCGCCGTTCTGCCGCCCGTGCTGGCATGTTGGGATCGTCAACGCAATGGCGGTCCTGATCTTGGCTACGAGACGCCCTTCTATTCTCGGCACCGCGACGCCGGTGCATTCGCGCAATCGGGCGAGCTGGTTCAATCGGAAATCGACGAATTTCAGGAAGCGCTCGCTCACGCCGTGCTTGATCGTCTCCACGATCCTCTGACGGCACCGGCGCTGTTGTCCGAGCACATCGTGACGACGATGCGGGAAGGATTGAAGCGGTTGTCGCAGGATGAATTGCCGCTCGTTCCGCTGATCGACGCGCCGGCGATTGCACTCAATGGCCGGCCGGCGTTGGGTCCGCGTGCGGCGCTGGAGCAGGTCGTGAGCGCAACCGACGTGCTGGCCGTCATCGACGCCGCCCCCAGTGTCCGGCTACATGGTGATTTGTTTCTCGAGAACATCCTCTGGCGTTCGGCCACCGTGCCTTCCGACGAGCCCCGCTTAATTCTGATCGATCCCGTCTCCGTGGCGGGCATCAGTTGCGGCCCTCCCATTTTCGATCTCGTGAAGTACCAGTCCTATGCCACCGGTGAGCTCCTCGGTCTGCGGACCGCCCGGGTGGAGGTCAGTGGAATTGGCGGAGCAACGCACGAGTACCGGTGGCGTATTCGCACCGAGGATGCCGCGCTCCAGCCGTTTCGACAACGAGACTGGTACCGCAAGTTTCGCCGCGCGTTCGAGGTGAGACATGGTGCGCCCGATGCGCGCCTCGGTCACTTGATCGACGCCTATTTCAGCGTGGCGATGGCGGTCAACACCACGGGTCTGCAGCGGCAGGCGCGATTGTTGAAAGCCACTTCAGAGCTGAACGCGCTTCTCGGCCCGCGTTAGTTCGCCGGCGCACCTTCCGGTGCGGCCACCAGCACATCGTCTTCCTGGCTCCAGGCGGGAGTCGTGATGGCGTAGAATTCCAAACCTTCAGTCTTGCTCGCGCGAATGGACCGGACCACTCCCGCCGGAATCAAGATGAAGGATCCTGGACGCACCGCCTGCGCTCGGCTGCCGGTCCATACTTCTCCGTGGCCCTTGAGAACGAAGAACGATTCTTCGCCCACCTTGTTGTGACTCCATGCGCTCGCGCGCCCGGGCGCCAAGTGGAAGAGGGCAACACTGGCCTGTTCGGTCTTCGCCGCTTTCACGGCACTTCGGCCGATGAGTTCCTTGAGTTCGACGCCGGGCGACACCGTGATGAGCGGAAGGTCGTCGGGGTGCACTGCCTGCGGGCTTTCACCGCAAGCGGCGATCGGAACCAAGGCCAATACGAGAGAGAGCGTTTTCATGACACCGAGACGGTTGGCGAGCGGCGCGCCTTGTCACCTGCAATCGCGTGGAAGGCTGCAGACGCTCGAACCATGGATGAAACGCTGAGGCGTCATAAACCAAGATTTCGATCTGACAATTCGCCCCATCTGCTTACGATAATGGGATGAGCATTAACCCGTGGCTGCGCGTGATTGCGGTGATTGTTGGATTCGGCACGGTTCGCATCATTGCGGCGGAAACGGCGAACGAAGCCAAGCCGGTCGTAGCTCCAGCCGACTCGGCGAGTTCTTCGAAAGACAAAGCATCGCCGAGCACGGATGCCAAACCGGCGAAGCGGCCGCTGGAAAAAGGCATGTCGGCCGAGACCATCCTGAGCATCGTGGGCAAACCGACGGAAGTCCGGCCGATGCCGGCTCCCGATGGAAAAGCGGAAATGTGGATTTACCGGAAGCAGGCAGGTCAAAGGTCGGTGCAGGTGGTCGTCGGCGAGCGCGACGTGCCGGCCTTCACTGGCGTGGGACAACCGGGCAACGATTCGGTGGGCACCCGAAAGGAGCTCATCTACGGCCAGAAGCTCGTGACGATCTACCGCGTCACCTCTTTACTGATGTTTAACGGCCAGCTGGCCCTGGCCCGCCAAACCCAGGAACAGAGCGATTCGTACGAGTAACCGTTCAGGGTCCTGGACCACAAAAGGTGCTGCTGTCGAGGGGCGCGGGATGAATTTCGCGCGCGATCGAACTGGATACAACACGGGGGTGGAGCTGATTCGAAGTGCTCTTTTGGCCTGCTCGGCGGCCGGCTCCCGACCGATTCGCGTATTGAGTTGGGGCAGGAAATAGCATGCGGTTTCCCGATGTTTCCACGCGCCTGCGTTGCCCTGCTGCTCCTGCTCACCGTGGCGTTGACGCGGATTGTCGCCGCCGAATCCGCCGAGCTGCTGTCGCTCCGCGCCAAAGCCACCAAAGGAAACGCCATCGCGCAGTACAACCTGGGGCTCGCTTATCTTCAAGGTCAGCAGGTTACCCCCGACCTGGCGGAAGCGTTTGTCTGGTTGACGCTCGCGTCGGAGAACGGCTCCACCGGCAAGGCGCTCAACACGCTGCTCGATACCGTGTCTGATGCGCAGCTCGCGGAAGGTCGCAAGCGCCTGGAAACGTATCGGGCTTTGGGCAAAATCGCCGCCAAATCTCCGGCCGCCACCCGTAGCACGGCAGCGTCTCCGGCCGTTCGCGTGATTACACCGGCGGCGTCCGAGTCGGCCCCGGTTGTATCGATGCCGCCATCACGCGCGACCGTTCCGCCGCCTTCGCCGGCCGTCAATCCCGTCGCGGCGCCTGCAGCCAGTGCCACGGAAATCGCCGCGTTGCGCAACGATCTGCGCCAGCTCGGCGACGAACTCGCGTTGGCGTGGAAGGAAAACAACCAGTTGAAATCCGATCTCGCGGCGACGCAGGCAATCGTCTCCGAACAAAAGACCCGACTGACCACTCAAACGGCCGCACTCGGGAAACTGCAGGAGCAGGCCGCCCGCCCTGCGCCGCAGGACAACACGGCGAGTTTCGCGGTGGCTCAAGCTGCACTCCAGAAAGAATTGGAAAGCGCCCGATCAGCCGTGGCGGCGAACGC
Source organism: Opitutus sp. (assembly GCA_039928945.1). Lineage (GTDB taxonomy): Bacteria > Verrucomicrobiota > Verrucomicrobiia > Opitutales > Opitutaceae > Opitutus. The sequence continues at coordinate 21,809 of JBDSSD010000049.1, forward strand.
GGCAAAACTGGCCACGGCCGAAACATCGGCGGCTGCACTCGCCGCCGAGAACACCCGGTTGAGCAGCGAAAAATTAGCGGCTGAGACCATCCGGACGAAGGCGCTAACGGAGTCTGAACTCCAAACGCGCGAGAACTCCTCGCTGCGCCAGAAACTCACCGCGGCTGAAGCGTCTTTGGCTGACTCGCGTCGGGCCGCGACTGAACTCGATGCGGCGAAAGCTCAGCTCACTGCCGCGGAATCCGCGCGAGCCGCGCTCGTGGCGGCCAAGGCCGAGTCCGAGGGTGCCATGGCGCGGCTCTTGGCCGAAAAAGAAGCGCTCGCCGCGAAGTTAGCCGAACTCACCACGCAGGGCGCCACGCGGGATGCTCAACTGAAGGCAGCGACGGCCGAGCTGCAGACCGCACGGAAAGACGCGGACGGTATCCGATCAGCCGCTACTCGCGACGCCGAAGAAGCAGCGCGGACCAAGATCGCTGCGGCGGCCGAGTCACAGACGCAGAAAATCGCTGATCTCAATCAAAAGCTAGTGGCGGCGACGGCGGCGGCCGCGTCCCTTGACGATACGAAGGCCGCGCTCCGGCGAGCGGAGTTCTCCAGTAAGGAAGCGTCCACCCAGCTCACGGCGTTGAAGGCGCGGGTGCAAACGCTTGAAGCCGCACGAGTCGCAGCCCTTGCGGAAAAATCTCAGGCCACGGACCGCGCAAAGCAACTTGCGGCGGAACTCGAAGCCGCCCCCAAACAGGCGGAAGCGGCCAAAGCCCGGGCTGATGCCGCCGCGGCTGAGCTAGCGAGTGTGGTGACGCAGCGGGAAGCGGCGGAGGCAGCCCGCGCCAAAGCTGCGGCGACGGTCGAAGCGCAGTCCGCCGAAATTTCGACGCTCAATCAGCGGCTCGTCGCGGCGAACGCGGCCTCCAACGCCAGCGGCGAGGCCAAGGCGACGGTCGCCAAGACCCAGGCGCAACTGATCGAGACTCAAACTCGAGTGGAGACGCTAAAGACTCAGCTGGCCGCGAGCGAGTCGGCGCGCGCCGATCTCGCCACGCGTAACGCCGCAGCGGCGGATGCCGCCAAGGCGCAGGCGGAGGAAGTCGCGGCCTTGCGGGCGCAGGCCCAATCCGTTGAGACCAGTCGGACGAAGTTCACGATGGCGAAGGACGATCTCTCGAACCAACTGGCGGCGGCAAATGCGGCCGTCGTCGCAGCAAATCGGCAATCCGAAGCCATCAAAGGCCAACTGGCCAGTGCCACCGCAGACTTGGAGAGCACACGGCAGCAGTCCGACCAGTCGCGCGAAAAATTTCTGGCGAGCGAAACCGTGCGCCGTGATTTTGGAAATCAACTGGGTGCGTTGCGGGAGGAGCTGAAACAAGCGCAGACGACGATTGACTCGACGCAGAAGCAGGTCGGACGGCTGGCGGAGGAAAACGCACAGTTAAAGAGCCGCACATCGGTTGCGCCGCAAATCGATCTGGACGCACTTCGAGCGCAGGTCACCGCGGCAGAGCAGAAGGCCGAGGCTGCCGTGGCCGCCAATCGTGCGCTGACGGAGGAAAACACCCGGCTTAAGACCAGCCGTCCAAGTAGTACTCCGACGTCCGGTCGAGCCGTGTTGGTTTCACCGCCGACGGCACCGACCTCAGCGCCCGCTCGTCCGACTGGAAATGTGCCCACGGGAGTGAATCCTGCGTTCCGCGCGGCGCCGACCGCGGTGGTCACGTCGTCCACGCCGGGAGTTTTCCGCACGCATCTCGTGGTGGCTGGGGACACGCTCAATAATATCGCTCTCAAATATTATGGCTCTGCGACGCGGTGGCCGGAAATCCTGGCCGCGAACCGCGACACCATGCGAGACGAGCGAACGCTCGTCGTCGGCCGAACCCTGCGCATTCCGTGATGGCGGCGGCGGTTCGTGTAGCCTGCTACGGGAGCAGCGGGAGGATCGCGTGAAGAAGACCAAAACCATCGCACGCACTCCCGGGCGTTCCGGAGTCCCAGATTCAAACTTGGTGGGTGGCTCGGTCGTCGGTGGCTCGTTCCTGATTTCCTGATTTCCTGGTTTCCACATGACGTCTGCGTATGGGATTCCGTTTGACTCTAAAAGGTACGGGTTGTTTTGGCGTTAGTCCCGCTGCTCCCGCAGCGGGCTACAGGCCGGATCGGATCGGATTCTGATTCCGTTCCAGCGTTCCTGAGTTCCAGATTAACTCATTCGGGAAGGATCGTTCCTGGTTTCCTGATTTCCACATGACTTCTGCGTATGGGTTTTCGTTCTGAGCTTAAGATGGACGGGTGGTTTTGGCGTTAGTCCCGCTGCTCCCGCAGCGGGCTACAGGCCGGATCGGATCGGATTCTGATTCCGTTCCAGCGTTCCTGAGTTCCAGATTAACTCATTCGGGAAGGATCGTTCCTGGTTTCCTG
>JBDSSD010000050.1:0-5974 GCA_039928945.1 Opitutus sp.
CATCTCGCCGATTCGCCGGAGGGCTTCGCCCAATCGCCGGCGCGGGACCACGCCGTCCTGCACGATGAAATCGGGTGAGAGACGGCCGACGGCGCTGAACGCGCTTTTGCGGCCCTTCCAGATCGCGAGGCGCTCGGCGGCGTTGCGGGCGGGTCGGGCCTCGACCGGGGAACTGGCGGCGATGATGGTATCCAGGCGCACGCGGTCAGCCGCCACCCGTTCGCGCGGTCCCTCGAGTTCGACGATGAGCACGGCTTCGCAGCCGGGCGGGTAATCCGCATGAACGGCGGCGGACGCGGCCTCGAGCGCGAGCGCATCCATCATCTCGATGGCGCCCGGCAGCAGGCCGCTGGCCACGATGGCGGAGACGGCGTCGCCCGCCTGTTCGAGGGTGTGGTAGCCGGCGAGAACGGTGTGAAAGCACTCGGCCTTGGGCAGGAGCTGCAGAGTGATTTCCAAGGCGATCCCGAACAAACCCTCGTTGCCGGTGAACAGCCCGCACCAATCCGGACCGATTTGTTCGCGGCTGGCACCGCCCCACATCACCACTTCGCCGGTGGCGAGCACGGCCTTGAGGCCGAGCACGTGGTTGGACGTCATGCCGTATTTCAGGCAGTGCGCGCCGCCCGAGTTGAAGGCGACATTGCCGCCGATCGTGCAGATGCTCTGGCTCGACGGATCGGGGGCGTAATGCAGACCATGCGGTGCGGCGGCAGCGGTGACCGCGACATTGATCACGCCCGGCTGGACCACTGCGGTTCGCCCCGCCGGATCCAGGTGAAGGACTCGGTTGAGCCGGTTCAGCGCGATGACCAGGCCGCCGGCGACGGGCAGCGAACCGCCGGACAGGCTGGTGCCGCTGCCGCGGGCGACAAACGGGATTTTTTCCGCATGGCAGGCGCGCACCAGGGCGATGACCTCGTCGGCGGTCTCCGGCACGGCGATGGCCAGCGGACGGGTGTGGAACGCCGTCAGCGCGTCACTTTCGTAGGCGGCAAGATGCTCCGGCGAAACCAACAGCCGGTCGGACGGAAGCAGTGCGGCAAATCGGGCGAGCGTCGGGGGCATGGGGCGGGAGAGCTGACCACTCTTCAGTCGACGTTCGACCGCCGCCGCCCCTCCGCGGCCCGCCGAGGCGCGGAGTAATACTCAGCGGCGACCGAGGATTTCACGCAGAGCGGTGAGGGTGAGGTCGACGTTGCGCACCGAGGCGCCGTAACCCATGAGCCCGATGCGCCAAGCCTTGCCGGCCATGGGCCCGAGGCCGCCGCCGATTTCGATGCCGTAGTCGTTAAGCAGCGCCTTGCGCACAGTCGCATCATCCGCGCCCGCGGGAATGCTGACGCAGTTGAGCGAATGGAGCGAGCGGGAGGGAATGTAGGTGAGTCCGAGTTTTTCCAGACCGGCGCGGAGACGCTGGTGCATGGCGGCATGGCGGGCGATGCGGGCGTCGAGGCCTTCCTCGAGCACCATCAGCAAGGCCTCGCGAAGCGCATAGGTCATGTTGACCGGCGCGGTGTGGTGGTAAACTCGGCCACCGCCCCCGCCGCCCGTGTAGTATTTGCGCAACATCGAGACGTCGAGGTACCAGGACTGCACCTTGGTCTTGCGGGCATCCATGCGGGCGAGCGCGCGTTCGCCAAAGCTGACGGGCGAGAGACCAGGAGGGCAGCTGAGGCATTTTTGCGTGCCGCTGTAGATGGCGTCGATGCCCCAGGCATCCACCTGAAGTTCGTGGCCGCCGAGGCTGGTGACGGCGTCGATCAAGAGGAGCGCGTTGCTGGCGTGTACGGCCTCAGCAAAACCCTCGAGCGGCTGGTGGGCACCGGTGCTGGTCTCGGCGTGGACGATGCCGACAACTTTCACTTTGGGGTGCGCGGCGAGAGCGGCCTTGAGCTGATCGAGGGTGATGGTCTCGCCCCACGTGGCCTCGAGTGCGTGGACGGTGGCACCGCAGCGTTCCATGACGTCCTTCATGCGGGTGCCGAACACGCCGTTGATTCCGACGATGGCCTCGTCGCCGGGTTCGAGCAGGTTGACGGCGCAGCACTCCATGCCCGCCATGCCGGTGCCGCTGACCGGGAAGGTCAGCGAATTTTTTGTCTGGAAAACCTGCCGGAGCATTTCGCAGGTGTCGTCCATGAACCCGAGGTATTGCGGATCCAAGTGGCCGAGCGTGGGAGCGCCGAGGGCTCGGAGGACCCGTTGCGGGACGGGGCTGGGTCCGGGACCGAGAAGGATGCGTTCGGCGGGTTGGGTGGAGGGGAGGAGTGAGGTCGTCATGCGATGCGTGTCGTTGTGGGAAGGAATGGAATGTCTACGTGGTAATGAAGACCAGTGACGGAGCGGGGTGGGCTATTCGCGCAGGTTGGGAGAAGAGGGGCTGGCGTCGAACGTAATGAGCCCACGGCGGTACGCCGAATGCAAAACCATAAAAGATACTCCAATTGTCCATGCACCTGATTCCCGACTTTGGCACCTGCGCTCGGATGCCCCCTCGGCTGACCCGATCGGAAAGTCTCCGATCTGGTACGACGACCGGGTGGAATCGCGGCGCCGCGTGGCAGTGAAGTCATTTCTCCTTTGGATTGAGGCGACGCGTTTTTTGGCGGCGCGGAAAGTGCAAGTAATTCCGCATTTCTCCAATGGAACTATCGGTGTTCCCCTACCATCTTCGCAGTGTGGCGTGCCTTTCCGCGATGACCTTTTCGCGGCGCCACCTTCCCAGAACAACCCCATGCATTCGCTCCTAATAAACCGTCGTCGCCGTTGGGCGATATCCCTGCTGGCTGTAATTTCTCATTTCTCCGTTTTGTCCGCCGCCGAGAAATGGGTCGCAGAACGGGCTCCCGCCCCGGCGGTCAACGAGGCCATCGAGGCCAACGAAGCCGCCTTTCTGAAGGCTGTGCTCGCGCAGGATTCGGCGACTTTGGAGAGCATGCTGTCGGATGATTTTGTCTATGTGCACGAGAACGGCGGAATCAGCATCAAGAAGCAGTTTTTGCAGGACTACCTCGCCCAAGGTTATGTGCATGCCGAGCGCGTGCTGCGCGACCCCACCCGGCAGTATGGCAAGACGGTGTTTACGGTCAGCACGGGTCACCTGCAGTTGAAATCGGAGAAGCCCTATCCTCCGACTTCCGTTACGCATATCTGGGTGGAGCAGGGTGGCCGCTGGTTACTGGTTCACCGGCAAGAGTCCCATGGCGGTGATCCGATTGGAAAACAATTGCCCCCGGAAGGAGGGCCCAATCCCACGCATGAGCTTGGCTCCAAGCCGGGTGGAGTACCGGGCCTGATTATCAACGAACATGAGGCGGCCTGGGCCTATGCCATGATCACGACGGATGTGGTGCGCATGGACAAGTTGGTCGACGAGTCTTTGCAGTACCTGCACGTGATTCCCCTGATGAGTAACAAGGACCGGTTCATGTGGGAGCTGAAGACCGGGTTCACGGAAACGTTCTTTCAAGACATGACGATGCGTCAGTTCGGGGACATGATCATTGTGCTGCACCGGGCGCGCTACCGCCACACCGGGAAACCCGAACAGTCTCCCGGCATCGCAATGCATGCCTGGTATCAAAAAGACGGCGAATGGGTCATGGTGGGCCGGCACGGCACCCGGTTCGCCGCCTACTGATTTCGCGCTTAGCCGTAGTCATGAATTCGAGAGCGAAGAATTCTCGTAGCATCGGTCGTGAGACCGATGACTGGCGCGCGCCATCTTGCGTCCACCGTCTCACGACGGTGGCTACATTTTGATCGATGCGAATCACCTTCCTCCAGTCCGTTGGCGTGTTGGCGAGCTTGAGCACCGGGCTCGCCTGGGGCGGACCGGCGCAACCCTCCCCGGCCTTCGCGAAGGGCGAGTTCATCGAGAATCATTGTTCCGAATGCCACGATGACGTGGAGAAGAAATCAGATTTGGATCTGACTTCGCTGACCTACAATCCCGATAACGCGTCGAACCGGGCGACTTGGATCAAGGTGTTTGACCGGGTTTCCGCTGGTGACATGCCGCCGAAAAAAAAGCAGCGGCCCGAGCCGGCGGAAACGACGGGTTTCACCGGCGAAATTTCCCGTGAACTGGTGAGTTATGAGCACGACGGGGATGTGCGCAATGGCCGGGCCACGCGACGTCGCCTGAATCGCTCCGAGTACGAAAACGTCGTGCGCGACCTGCTGCACGCGCCGTGGCTTCAGCTCAAGGACATGCTGCCGGAGGATCCGGTGGCGTATCACTACAACAAGATCGGCGAGGCCCTTGATGTGTCGCACCTGCAGATGTCGCGATACATGGATGTGGCGGAGTTTGCTCTCCGTGAGGTGATGGCGAAACAGATTGCGCCACCTGTCACGACCACCACCCGCTACTATGCCCGGGAGCAGAAGTCGTTTCTCAGCAACACGCGGAAATTTACGAACGAGCAGGAGCGCATGGTCATTCCGGTGCTGGGCTACCAGTCGCAGTATGAGTTGTATGGGCAGAACGGTAACGCGCCCATGAAGCTCGAGCCACCCGACCCGGCCAACCGGGAACTCAAGGGATTTGTCGAGATCGCCAGCCAGTACGACTCCTATTGGATGTGGTTCGACGCGTTTAACGCGCCGATCGACGGTCGTTACAAACTCCGCTTCCACACCTTTTCGGCGTGGATCGGTCCGTCGAATTCCGAGCCGGGTGTGACCACCGCCTGGTGGGTCCCGGATCTGAGCAATGTGATGCCCAGCAAACGCACGGAACCGGTCACCGTCTACGCGGAGACCTATCCCCGCAAATATCGTTGGATTGGGAAATTCGATGCGCAGACCGAGCCCAGCGTGCAGGAATTTGACGCCTACCTGCTGAAGGGAGAAACGATCCATCCGGACTGTGCGCGCCTCTTCCGGGCGCACGTCGGTCCGGACCGCTATCGTAATCCGCTGGCCACGCCGGAAGGCTCGCCCGGAGTCGGTTTCCGATGGCTGGACGTGGAGGGACCGATCTACGACCAATGGCCATCCGCCGGGCATCGGCTGATGTTTGGAGATTTGCCGCTGCGGGAGATATCCAACGCCGCGACGGGCAAACCGGGCGTCGAAGTGGTGTCCGCCGAAACGGAAAAGGACGCCGCCCGTCTCTTGGAAAATTTCATCGGCCACGCCTATCGTCATCCGGCCTCGGATCGCGAAGCGCGGCGCTTCCTCCCGGTGTTTGACCAAGTCATGAAAAGCGGCGGTTCGTTTACCGAGGGCATGATCACGGCCTACATGGCGGTGCTCTGTTCACCGGAGTTTCTGACTCTTCATGCCCAACCCGGTCCGCTGGATGACCATGCCATCGCGGAGCGGCTTGCCCTTTTCCTGCAGAACACCGCGCCAGATGAAGAACTGCGCGCGTTGGCGGCAGCCGGCAAGCTGCGCGAGCCGGAAGTGCTGCGTGCGCAGACGGAGCGTCTGCTCGACAGTCCGAAGTCGGCCGATTTCATCACTGCGTTCACCGACTACTGGCTGGATCTCCGCGACGTGGTGCGGGTTTCACCCGATCCCGTTTTGTATGGGGATTTTATCGCGAACGACCTGATCAACGAATCGGCGCTGGAGGAGACGAGGACATTCGTGGGAGAGCTCATTCGCGGCGACCGGCCGGTGCGAGAGCTGGTGGATTCTGATTACATGATGATCAACGAAAGCCTCGCGCAACTTTACCACGTGCCTGGGGTGCAAGGGGTCAACATTCGCCGCGTCCCCGTGCTGGCGGGCGGCGTGCGGGGCGGAGTCATTACGCAGGCCAGTATCCTTAAAGTAACCACCGACGGCAACGATACCTCTCCGGTGAAGCGCGGCGCCTGGATCATGGACCGTATCCTTGGCAAACCGCCGCATCCGCCGCCCCCGAACGTTCCCGCTTTGGAGTCGGATACGCGCGGTGCCACGACCGTGCGCCAACGGCTGGCTTTGCACCGGAGCGAAAGCGTCTGCGCGTCATGTC
>JBDSSD010000051.1:0-10774 GCA_039928945.1 Opitutus sp.
GCGGCTCGGCCGGAGGCCTCGCCCTACCTTTCGGCCAAAACGCGCCGCCAAAACAAAAAAAACGCCGCGCGCGAGGGCGCAGCGGCGTTTCTCCAGCACGCCGAGGGGTACGGCGCGCCAAACCAATCGAGCAGTCTCAGCGCGTTCCGAGAAGACGAATGCGTGAGAGCCCGATAAGACTGGCCAGCCCGAGCAGCAGAAGGGACGCCGACTGGGCTGCATCTGGCACGTGCAAAAAGCCGCGGATTTCACCACCACCGAATGTGCTCGTATGGATGTTAAAATAGGAACTTCCGCTCCACAACGCCGCCGCGAAGAAGTCTTCGGCGCCCGCCGCCGTGCCGCCATGGGCGGTCACGAACGCTGGATTCCAGCTTCCCAGCAGCGTCAGATCAAAGGTAGCCGACTGATAAGTACCCGAGGTGACTCCGAGCGGGAACCCAGGAAAGTTCGGCACTTGGGTCGCTACGCCGGCCGTGCCTGCTCCAGGTACCGCCGTGGCAGCATGGATATGTGAGGCAGTCGTCGTCCCGGTCAGCCCAGTGAACGTGGCATTGACCTGCAGCGTATGCGCAGACGGATCGTACGTCACCCACGCCTGACCCGTACCAGGGGAAGCATTGCCCTCGGCCGGCCCCGAAAGCGTGGCGTTGAAATAGACCGGACTGGCATGGAGCAGCCCGCCCACGGCAAAGCTGCCGGCGGCGAGAATTAATCGAACGTGGGATGTGATTTTCATAGGGGGGACTTACAAGTGCATACTCCGTGCCGCGAAAATCACATGTGGCTACCGTCCTGCAAATTGAGCTGCCACTCAGTTGGATAAAGATTTTTGTATCTCGGAGCACGGCGACTTCGATGGCTAATCATGTAACAGATACCGACAGTTCGAGGTCGCTTCCGACAACCGCCGCATCAGGGAATCCACTACGCGCGGCACGACTGCGATTCAGCAAGCGAGTCCGAACGCGCCGCACGACTGCGATCGATCCGCCTGACCAAACCCCCTCCGCTCAGTACGCCAATTCCATCCGCGGGCGCGGAGACGCTGGGACACTCACCTTCCCTCGAAACTCCGGAAACCAGGCATTCAATTCCGCCTGCGTCGTCTCGTACAGCAGTACGAAGGACCACCGCTTCCCTTGATCAGCCGAAATCGCCAGCACGTGGGTTTGCTGGGTCAGGTCCAAATGCCGTCCATGAAGCACCGCTGTCACGGGAACAATGCAGGCTAACATGCGGCCAAGGATTCGCGGCATCGTCGGCTGACCTACCGACGCTTCCAGGCGTTGGGCCCCCAGAGATCGGGCTTGGGCAAACTGGTCCTTCATCTCCGTGATCAACGCCGCGCGTCCGCCCATCTGCTGAATCACGCGCGCAGGCATGAACGACACGATCGCCGCCGCGTCTTCTCGCTCCCACGCCGCCGCGCATTTACGCGCCTCGCGAATGATCACCGGACGCCAATCCACTCCCAGCACCGCGACGGGCAACATCACCAGCCCCAAAAACAGGCAAATTTTTCGCATCACTTCCGCAGCGTAGCGTTGGGCCCGCCCATCGCAACCCAACCGGCGGATCGCGAGACTGAACGTATCCTCGTCCGTCTCACACGCCCGCTCGATCCCGGATCTTTCACTTCGACTTCTTGGTCGGACCGGCGGTCTCAGCCGCTGGCGCTTTGGCGTCGGCCGGCTTCACTTCAATCGAGGTCGCCAGCATCCGATAGTGCACGGTCACCTTGTCTCCGACCTTGAGTCCAGCCTCCCCTTTCGTCTTGGCGTCCCGCGCCAGCTCCCAGCGCTCATGATTCTTCTCCACCACGATCGTCGAGTCAGTCAGCGCGATCACCGGACCGGTGACCTGATAGGTATCCGCCGTGGCGGCGAACGCCTGACTCGCAAAGGCGAGTTGAAGAACAAAGAGGACCAATAACGGAAATTTCGTTTTCATGGAGAACGCATTGGATGCGCTGAACGAGCCTGACGTTCCCCACCGTTTGCCGAACACGGAAACATTTCGCGTACGGGCGTCGCTTGACGACGCCCGCTTGCGCACGTCGAGCCGTCGGAGGGCGTCGGCGAGCAACGCCCCTACGCCGATCCGCGACCAAGTGGTCCATTCCGCGCACCACCGTTTGCCGAACGTGGAAACATTTCCCGTAGGGGCGTCGCTTGACGACGCCCGTTTGCGCACGTCGAGCCGTCGGAGGGCGTCGGCGAGCAACGCCCCTACGCCGATCCGCGACCAAGTGTTTCAATTCTCCGCACCTATCCCGGCGCGTTGATGCGCGTCGCGTGAAAACGGATGGCGTTGCCGCGCGGTTGGTCCGACACTCGCCCACACTTCCATGGATCTCCCCAAAGAACCGAAACGCCTGCGTATCGTGGCCGCGTTGATCGAGACCTTCGGCTTCAGTCCCGCCGTCGCCACGTTCGTCGCCCTCGGACTCGGCCTGATCTGTCTGCTCACGGTCGTCTGGGTCGTTCGCTCCTCTCCTCCGCGCACCATCGTCGTTACCACCGGACCGGAGGGCAGCTCCTTCCAGCGCTGGGCACTCCTCTATCAAACGCAGCTGGCCACGCGCGGCGTGAAGCTCGTGATCACGCCTTCCAACGGTTCGCTCGATAATCTGCAACGGCTGCAATCACCGAAGGGTGACGTCGATATCGGCTTCGTTTCCGGCGGGCTCGCGAAAGAGGAAAATCTCAAGGGCTTGGTGTCGCTCGGCAGCGTGGCCTATCAACCGCTCCTGATCTTCCATCGCCTGCCCACTCCAATCACGCGTCTCTCCGAACTGGCCGGCAAACGCGTCGCCATCGGCGCGGTCGGTAGCGGCACGCGCGCCCTCGCCCTCACCTTGCTCCTCGCCAACGGTATTTCCGGCGCTCCGACGACCTTCGTCGATCTCGACGCCACCGCCGCCGCCGCGGAGCTGATGGAGGCGAAGCTGGACGCGGTTTTCCTGATGGGCGATTCCGCTTCCCTGCTCACGTTGAGAACGCTGGTCCGTTCGCCCGACATCCAGCTGTTCAACTTCACCCAGGCTGACGCCTACGTTCGCCGCAATGCCTACCTCAATAAAATCACTCTTCCGCAAGGTTCGTTTGACCTCGGCAAAAATTTGCCCGCGCAAGATGTCGCCCTCATCGGCCCCACGGTCGAACTCGTCGCTCACAAGCGGCTCAACTCAGCCCTTTCCGATCTGCTGATCGAGGTCGCGCAGGAGGTCCATGGCAAGTCGACCGTGATGCAGAAGCGCGGAGAATTCCCCGCGCCGCTCGAACACGAGTTCCCGTTGAGCAAGGACGCCCTTCGCTTTTACAAGTCCGGCAAGGGATTTTTCGCGACCATCGTCGACGACTTCTGGCTGGCGAGTCTGCTCAACCGCAGCCTCGTCGCGATCGTTCCGCTCATCCTCGTACTCGTCCCTGCGATTCGCTACCTCCCCGTCCTTTATCGCCTGGGAATTCAACTACGGTTTTACCGGTGGTACCGGCCACTGCTCCGACTCGAGCGCGATACCTTTGCGCCACTCACGGCGGAACGCGTGGAGGAGCTCATCGCGCGTCTCGATGAAATCGAACAAGGCGTGAGTCACCTCAAAGTGCCGGCATCCTTCGCCAGCCAGTTCTATTGGCTGCGCAGCCATATCGCCTTCGTCCGTGACCGGCTGAAAGTGCCGACGCGCGTTTAGTGGCAGAGCCCGTGGAGGGACGATGATCGCTATGGAGTGCCGGCGGCTTGACGCCGCTTTCGCGCAACGAGGCTCGACTCGTTGGCCGGTTCCCGGCCCGGGAAGGCGCGTCAAGCCGCGCCGTCCGAAAGCGGTGTCGAGACCACCGCACTCCAAAGCTGCCCGCCCGGCAGGACGACACGCGGTCGTCCCTCCATCTCAGGGCTTTTCCCATCCGCAATGCGTCGCACCACCGTCACTACGATCGAAGCGCTCCGCTCAACGAGCGCCGGTCGGCAGCGGCGGCAACGACTTCAAGTACATCCAGATCGCTTTCAGCTCGGTGTCGTTCATCTGTCCGAAAACGCGCGGCATGACTTCGTTCAAAGCCGTCCCGTCGGGACGTTTCCCGGACTTCAGCGTCGCGATAAAATCCGACTCGCTCCACGTGGCGACCCGAGCAGACGGATGCGGAGTGAGGTTGGCCGCCTGCGGCCAGTCGGGCGGCCCGATCTCGATTTTTCCGCCAGCGAGCGTCGCACCGTGGCACCCCGTACACGTTGCGGTCACATACTTGCCGTAATCGGCCGTCAACGCCGGAGCCACCTCGGACGGCCGCACATTCGCGTGATCGATCAGATCGGCGGACACCTTGATTTTCCCCGCCACAAAGAGGGCGCGCGCCACGGGCCCAATCGACAGCGGCACTGAATCGCGATCCACCGGCGGGACGGATTTCAGGTAGGCAACCAGGTCACCCATGTCGGCTTCGGTGAAGTGCGCGTAGTCGACCGATGGCATTAGAAATAGACCGCGCCCGTTCGCCCCGACGCCGTGACGCAGGGCGAGCACATAATCCTCGTCGCGAAACCCAGCCCGGAGGCCGCCGCGTCCGCGCGTAAGATTCGGCCCGAACAAGCGCCCCATCGCCGGGTCATCGATCACTTTCGCTCCGGCCAAATCCGAACCATGACACTGCAGGCAACCGCGGGTCATCGCGATATGGTGTCCGCGCTCGATTGCGGTCGGGTCCGTCGGCACCTTTGGAGCACTCGCCGTGACAGCGTAGGTTCGCTTCAGCAGCGAGGAAGACTTCCAGTAGATAAACGTGGCGGCGATCGCGACCAGTGCGACGACCACGACCAACAGACCGGCGATGAACTTCAAGAAGCGGCGCATAACGTAACTGCTAGCAAAATCATCGCTATTGCCAAGCCACTTACGTCACGCCTTGAACGTTTTCGCCGCCTTTCGCCCTTTCACTGCTCAGTCGAGCAACAACAAACTCGTTAGCCCGTTCCCTTTGCACGAGCGATCGTCTGGCCTCAGCAACTTTTCGTTCGTCGCTTCGTCAACCCGCTCGCCCCCCACCCCATGACGCCGTCTTCCCGTCGGATCTCACTCGTTGTCCTCCTTGCCTTGTTCGCCGGCGGCGTCTGCGCCCCTGGATACGCGGATCAAAAGACCGGCACGCTCGACGTCTACTGGATTGATTCGGAAGGCGGTGGTTCGACGCTCATCGTCACGCCCGAAAACGAATCCGTGCTCATCGACACCGGAAATCCGGGTGGCCGCGATCCTGGCCGGATTGTGGCCGCGGCCCATGCTGCCGGACTGACGAAACTCGATTACGTACTCCTGACCCACTTTCACGTCGACCACTTCGGTGGAGCCGCCGAGGTCGCAACGCAGCTGCCCTTTGGCGCCCTCTACGAACGCGCGATTCCCGAGCACGATCCAGACGGCAATGTGCAGTCCACCTTCCCGCTCACCATCAAACCGTACCGCGCCATCGCGACGAAACGCGAACGTCTGGCCCCCGGTGTGGTGATCCCGCTCAAAACAAGTCCGGGCAAACCGGCGCTCGAATTGCGCTGTCTCGCCGCCGATCAGAAATTCGTCGAGCCGACCGCCGAGCAGCAGCAGCACAAGAACCCGCTCACGGGGTCGGTGCCACCAAAACCAAAAGATTCCAGCGACAACGCTAACAGCGCCGTCTTCGTCCTTTCCTTTGGCGGCTTCCGTTTCTTCGATGGCGGCGACCTCACTTGGAATCTCGAGGAACAACTCGTCACGCCTTTCAACCGCGCAGGCACGGTCGATGTCTATCAAACGAACCATCACGGCCTCGAGGTCAGCAATAATCCCGTGCTGGTGCAGAGCCTGGAGCCCACCGTCGTCGTCATGAACAATGGACCCTACAAAGGCGGTCAGGCCGGCACGTTCGCGGCCATTCGTTCAACCAAATCCGTTCGTGCGCTCTACCAGGTTCACCAGAGCTTCAATGTTGCGGCGGACCAAAACACTGCCCCCGCATTCGTCGCGAACCAGGCCAACGTCCGCGGCGCCGACGCCGCCAACTGCCCGGCCAATCTCATCAAGTTGAGCGTGGCGCCGGATGGACAAAGCTACACCGTGAGCATCCCGTCCTCAGGTCATTCCGCGACGTACCAGACCAAGCACTAAGCGGCCTCCCGGAATCGGCGATTGCAGATTCCACGGTCGCACGCACGTTGGATTTCACTTCGTTTCTGATCAATTTCGTTCTCCACCCCATGAAAGTCCTCCCTCTCCTTGCCCTCGCTTTCACCGTTCTCGCCGGCCCTTCGCTGGGCCTCGCCGACGAATATAATCCCCCGGATGCCCGCGTGCTGAAAATCGGCGACCCCGCGCCGAACTTCTCGCTGCTGGGAGTCGACGGAAAAACGTACACCCTCAGCGATTTCAAGAGCGATGCGCTCATGGTGATCTTCCTCTCGAACCACTGCCCCGATTCGCATGCGGTCGAACCCCGCCTGATGAAGTTCATCAACGAGATGAAGGGGAAAAATTTCTCGGTCGTCGCAATCAATCCCAACAATCCCGCGGGCCTGACGATCGACGAACTCGGTTACAGCAAGTACAACGACAGCTACGACGAAATGAAGTTGTATGCCAAGGAGCAGGGCTTCCCGTTCCCGTACCTGAATGACGGAGACACGCAGAAGGTCGCGAAAGCCTACGGCGCCCTCGCCACTCCGCACGTCTTCCTCTTCGACCGCGACCGCAAGCTCCAGTACCAGGGTCAGTTCGACGATTCCCGCTTCCCCGATGCGGCCACCGTCAAGACGACCGACGGGGCGAATGCTGTTCGGGCCTTGCTCGCTGGTACGGCGATCCAACCCCAGGTCACGAAGCCGCACGGCTGCTCGATCAAGTGGATCGAAAAAAATGCCTCGGTTAAGGAATTCAACGCAAAGTGGGAGAACACGCCCGTCTCGGTGGAGAAAGCGGACGTCGCAGCCATCACGAAGCTCGCCCGCAACGACACCAAAAAGTACCGCATCGTGAATGTCTGGGCCACGTGGTGCGCCCCGTGCGTCGCGGAATTCCCCGGTTTGGTATCCGTGGGCTGGCGACTGTCGATGCGTCCCGTGGAACTCGTGACCATCAGCATGGACGATCCCGCCCAGTCAGACGGCGTGCAAAAATTCCTGCAGAAGAACCACGCCGGTGTCCCAAGCCGATTGATGAAGTCGCTCAAGGAGGAAGGCCGCACGACCAACAACTATCTCTTCACGGAGGCGAGCTCCGACGCGTTGATCAAAGCGCTTGATCCGGAATGGCAGGGTCCCCTGCCCCACACCGTGGTCATCGCCCCAGGCGGAAAGATCGTCTATCGGATGACCGGCACGCTCGATCCGCACGTGCTCTACGGCAAGCTGCTCGAAGTCCTCACGCCGTTCTATTGATCCCGTCCGCCCGACAGGCTCTCTCGCCATGACCGATGAGCCACTCCGATGCTCCAGGCCGCGGGTCAAAGACGCCGCGCTACCCAAATAGTAGCGCGCGGTCTCTGACCCGCGTGATCGAAGGTCGCTAGTAACGCGCGGTCTCTGACCCGCGTAATTCAGGTGGCGGTTAACGTCGTCCTCCTCGCAAAAGCGCCGTCCGTCGTCGGAATTCCTTGTAAATCGGTTTCCTTGCTCGAGCAATCCGATCGTCGCCATGAAAGCGCCATCAACCTCCCGCATCCAACCCCGCGCGGTTCGAGCCGAGCATCCGTTGGAGTGGCTGGCCGAGCCGCTGCTCAACGAACCTACGTTTGTGCTGAAATCCTGGTTCGGTGGTCGCACCCTCATGCTCGAAGGCCAGCACCAGCTCTTCCTGACCATGCAGGGTGAACCGTGGTCCGGCGTATTGGTGTGTACGTACGTCGAACATCAGCCGAGTCTCATCGCCGAAATCCCCAGCCTGAGTCCACATCCCATCCTCAGGAAATGGCTGTACCTCCCTGAAACCGCGGAGACGTTTGAACGCGACGCGAAACGTCTGGTGCAACAGATCAAGGCGCGGGATCCGCGCATAGGAGTTTTGCCTTCCAGGAAAAAGCGCACCGCCGGCCGCAAGATCCGGTTTGGAGACAAGCTCTGAAAACGGCTCGGATCAGGTCGACGAGTGTCGCTGGCGGCGCGCCGTTCGAAACACGGTCGTCGCTCTGGCCGCGCGTCGCGCTGGTCGGTCTCACGCTCGCGGTGGTCGCCATGACGGTGCTACATGTGCGGCAGGCGGAGCTCGATCCCATTCAACAGCCGGTCAGCTACTACATTCACGGAAGGAGTGGCTGGCTGCTGAATCTCGCGCTCGCTGCTCTGGGCGGAGCGTCGATCGCACTTGCCTGGGCTCTCCCGATCTCGCAGCGGTCGCGCGCAGCCTTCGGGCTCGCCGCATTCGGCCTCGGCATGCTGATCGATGCCGCCGCCCGGTCTGATCGATTTTTCCCCTGGGAACGCACTCCCTCCGTAGCCGGAGTCATCCACGCAGCGCTGGCGTTGCTCGCGCCCCCTTTGCTCCTGCTCCCGATGCTTCGGCTGCTGCGGGGAGAGCGGCCGTCATGGCGGCAGAGCGCGAAGTGCGTGGCGGCGATCGCCTATGCCATCGGCTTGCTCGCATCAGGCGTGAGCCTGGTCACCGGTTTCCTGCGGGACGGTCCGCCTCCCCTGATCGGGCTCGCCGAACGAGAGCTGGCGCTGAGCGCGGTACTCTGGCTGGCGATGCTCGCGTTGGACTTGGCCCGAATGAAGCGTAACGAAAAAGCGCTCCCGAGCGTAGCCTAGCGCCCGGACGAATGACGACGCGTGTCGTTGTGACCCGAACCGTTCTTCGCCGCTCGGAATTCGTGTCCATCCGTGTCCATTCGTGGTTACTCCCGTCCGTTCGACCGCTCGCCGGTTCAATTCCGCGGATGCCACATCACGCGATTTGCGAGCGACAAATCTTTCAACCCGCCACCGGCGATCCCCGCCGTGAAAATGATTCCCGGTTCATCCGAGACGGCGTTATGACCAGTCGCCCGTTCAATGTTCACCAGCCAATGCGGAACATGTGCGTCCATCGGCTCGAACACTTCCGAGTGGATCGTTTTTAATCCGTCGTCTGACCACATGCGTACGACCTCCGTGGTGGGATGTCCCCACTCTTTCAACGTGCCGGCTTCTTCCGGCGACGGGTTCACGACCACTGCCACGAGAGTAATGCGCCCGGAATCGCTAATCGTGATACCGCCACCCATGGCGAGGTTCACCTTCCAGCCTTTCACGGCCTCGGGCATCGACTCAGTCACATCGCGTTGCGTCCATCCGGATGACGGGTCCGGCGTGGCCACGATCAACTGCGTTCGCCCCGCTTTCTCCGCCGTGTAGATCACGTGCGGCAGCCCTTGCGGACTCACCGCCAGCGAAGCGGAAGCGAGCTGAAGCGTTTTGGTGTCATCGTCGCGGGCGAGCACGTCGACCGTATCGGCGGTCGCCGGGAGTTGAATCTTGTCTCCCCGCGACGTGGTCCAGGTGTCACCGCGATCGCCCGATTTCATATAGACCACGGTGTACGACGGCTTGCCCTGAGGATCAGCGCTCATCTCGTAAATCCGCCCTGCCAGGTGAATCGTTTGTCGGTCAGGACTCCACGCCAGACCCGTCGCGAACTGCGCGTAGCGGTCAAACCGGCCCCGCAGCAACGTGGTCTTCCGTGCCCAGGCTTGCCCCGGTGGTTTCACCCAGAATTCCTGCTCGAGGTAGTGCTGATCCAAGTACTTCCCTTGAGCGTCGAAGAACCCGCGCCGCGCGGTGAGCAGAAGCGTGTCGTCCGGTGCGCAGAGCAGTGCAGGATACGACAGACCTTCGCCGAACTGAATCTCCGGTTCCCACGCGGAAAGGTCATTGGGCCGCACGGACCGGCGATAGCGGATCGCCTGGTGATGGGGATAGTACGCGATATGGAGGAAGCCCTGGCTGTCGACCGTCAAGGCCGGACCGCCGTGGTTATCCTGGGCTTCGCCGATCGTAACGACCTCCGACCAGGTTCCCGCTGCCTGATCCAGTGTCCGACCCCGCACCCGGAAACCGGCGTCCACCGCATCGAGCCACACCACATGCGTCTTTCCATGCAACGCGATGATCTTGTTTTGCTCGGTGTAAGCGGTCGCCCGGCCGCTGCCCTCATTGGACAAAATCGCTGATCCGCTTGCCGCGACTGCCAAGGCGCAGGACGCACCCAATACCACCGCGGCAACCCAGCGCCCTGACGAAGCCAGAAACGAGAATGAAGAGGAAGGCATGGGGGTGACGATGCTGGATGTGGATGGGGAGTGCGGAAGAAGCCGACCTGAGAGACCTGGGACGACGATTTCTCCGTCCAGCCAATCTCACTACACCCCCCGCTGCAAGAATGACGGCCGAAAACCGTCCCGCCCGCAACGTCCGATCACGATGCGTACGGCGTCGCCCCTCCAAGGAGCTTCGCTGTCCCCCGTAGGGGCGTCCCTTGCGGACGCCCGTTCGCACCCGCCCAACTGCCGAAGGCGTCGACCAGCGACGCCCCTACAAAAAGCTTCGCTGTCTCCCCGTAGGGGCGTCCCTCGCGGACGCCCGTTCGCCTCCGCACAGCCGCCCGACCGCATCAACGACCAGCTCCTCCCGTCGCGAAATATACTGACCCGCCCCCGTAGGGGCGTCCCTTGCGGACGCCCGTTCGCGTCAGCCCTCCGCACCCGCCCAACCGCCGAAGGCGTCGACTACCAACGCTCCTACAAGAAGCTTCGCTGTCTCCCCGTAGGGGCGT
>JBDSSD010000052.1:0-16971 GCA_039928945.1 Opitutus sp.
AGCCGTCGAGCCGGCCGACCAAAAGCGGCGTCAAGCCGCCGCACTCCAAAGCGCAGGGAAAACGGCGGATCGGTTGAAATCGATCGCTTTACTCGCTACGTGTCCGAATCGGTCAGGCTTTTTAGACTCCGCCGCTGTGCGGAAAGAACACGGTAAGAAAACCAATCGAAAGGAAATGTCATGCGATACCTAGTCTTCATGATCCCGGACGTGTATCAGCCGAAGAATGGCAAAATGACGGACCCGGATTTCACGCCGGATCCGGAGATGATGGCCAAGATGGGCCGCTTCAACGACGAGCTGAAGAAAGCCGGCGCGCTCCTTTCGGTGGACGGCCTGCAGCCGTTAACGAACGGTGCGCGCCTCGCGTTTTCCGGTGGCAAGGCCCAGGTGACTGACGGGCCGTCAGTCGACGCAAAAGACGTGGTCGGCGGTTATTGGATGCTCGAAGGTTCGTCGAAGCAGCAAATCATCGACTGGATGAAACGCTGCCCGGCGCAAGACGGTGACGTCATCGAAATCCGACAATTCTACGACGCCTAGGATTTCCCACCGACAGCCGTACGACGGCCAGCGCGTGAACATCCCAAGAAACCAATTCGGTCGCCGGCAGAATCTTTACGACGCGGAGAGATGGGCGCAGATGCGCGGGATCACTTCTTCGCGAGCATCGAGCAGCACATAGTGACCGGCGTCCGCGATCCGGTGCACTTCAGCTTTGGGGAGTAGCTCGCGCCAGCGCGTGAGGAAATGATCGTTGAAGCAGAAATCCTCGCCGCCCCACAGAATCAAAGTGTCCCGCTCCTGGAATTGGGCGAGACCCGCTTCGGTCGCTTTCAAGGTCATCCAACTCGGATGTAAAACATCGAGCGGAATGTCGCGCACGAATGCACTCACGGCGACGCGGTTCCTCCACGAGTCGTACGGATAGAGAAGCGCGCGCTTTTCGTTCGCGGTCAGCTTTCGCCGATGCATCGCCATCCAGGTGGCGGGCCACGCAAAGCCGTTGAGCCCGCGCACAATCAACGGGCCCAGCACCGGCGCCTTGCAGAGCAGGATGCTGGTAGGAATATGGGGCGACTCGAACGCGGCCGTGTTCAGGATAACGATACGACCGACCAAGTCCGGATATCGCGCCGCAAATCCGAAGCCGATTGCCCCGCCCCAGTCGTGGACCACGAGATCAACCCGCTTCAAGCCAAGGCTCGCGACCAAGGCGGCCACGTCGCCAATCCGGGTCTCGAGCGTGTACGGATAGTTCTCCGGCTTGTCCGAAAGACCCATGCCAATGTGATCGGGCACGATGCAGCGGCGAGTCGGCGCAAGCGCGCGAAGCAGTTCCCCGTAGTAGAATGACCACGTTGGATTGCCGTGCAGCATGAGCACGGCTTCGTCCGCGCGTGAGCCCTCATCCAAATAGCTCATGCGCACACCACCTCTCGTGGTGAAGGCGTGCGGCGCGAACGGGTATAACGGCGCGAGCCAATCAGGAACGTGCGGCAGAGGCGTCATTGTTCCGATTGCGTTGCGACCCGTGCGACTCCTGACCGTGGCGAACTCGAAATGGAATTCATCACCACTCGAGCGCGAGCATGAGACAATTCAAGCCACTCCCGATGCCGAGCAAACCGACGCGATCACCTTCGCGTACCGCTCCGGCCGACACGGCTGCGGCCAAGGTCGACGGCAGCGCGACCGAGCCGGTATTGCCAAGGGTTTCAAACGTTGAGAAATCTTTCTCCAGATCGAGCCGCAGTGTTTCGTAAAGTTTTCGGCGATGCGCGCTCCCCACTTGGTGACAGATGAATCGATCGAAGTCGGTGCCGTGCTCAGTCGTAAAATCACGCCACGTCTCCTCCGCCAGAGCCACCCCCGCGAGCAGCAATTGTTCAGAATCAGTCTGCATCGCCAGCGCTTCCGTCCCATGGCTGTCCCCCTGACAAAGCTCACTGTGCTGGGTCGCGGCTCGTCCTCGTCCGCCAAGCAGACGATGGGCACGGCCGGTCACAAGCGAGCGATGACAAACAATCGCTCCCACCGCCCCGGAGCCGATGGTCAGGTTCGCAAAGTACGGCTTGATCTCATTTCGAGTGAGCGGCTTTTCCACGAGCGTTCGCAGCGTTTGCTCCACCAGCGGCCGCCCATTCTCTCCGGCCACGACCATCGCACATTTGATTTGTCCGCTCTCGATCAGCCCACCCGCCACCGTGAGTGCATTCAGAAACCCGAGACAGGCGTTGGAAACGTCAAAAATCTGCGCGGTCGCGGGCAGTCCAATCTTACGATGCGCAAACGAAGCCGTGGCGGGCTCCATCATGTCGCGGCTCACGGCCGCGTGAATAAAGAGTTCCAACTTCTCTGCCGGGATTGACGACTGACCCAGCACCGCGCGGCCGGCCGCCGCGCTCGCGTCGGACGGTCGCGTACCCGCGGGCCACATTCGCCGCTCGCGAATGCCACTCATGAGTTCCAGGCGACCGGCCGGAAGCTTCAGGCGCTCGTACAGCGGCCGGAGACGTTCCTCGATTTGCGCCGACGTCCAGATCTCGTCGGGCATCGCCACCGCCAACGCTTCGATACAAACGTTTTCGAACCGCATACGGCGTCAGCGTTCGATCCGCATCGCGAGGCGGATGATTTCCTTGTCGAAAAAGTTACTGCCCAGTCCCGCGTCGACCACGAGTGTCGTGCCGTTCACGCCGCTGCTCCGGTCACTCAAGAGAAACAACGCGACATCCGCCACCTCTTGCGTGGCCAGGCTGCGCTTCCGAAACGTCAATTTCTCAGCGTACAAATAACTCTCCGCGTAGCCCGGAATCCCAGCCGACGCGCTCGTCTTGAGCGGTCCCGATCCGACGACGTTGAACCGCACTTCACTGTCGGCGCTGAAAGACTTGGCCAGGAAGCGCGCGGAAGATTCCAGGGCAGCTTTGATCGGACCCATGTAACCGTAATTGTCGGGCGTCACCAGCAGCGACGAGATCCCAATCGTCACGACCGAGGCGTTCTTCGCGAGGTGTGGCTTGAACGCGTTCGCCAACTCGACGAGCGAAAACGCGGAAACCGCCGTGGCCTGCAGGAAATCAGCGCGCTTGGTTTCATGGAACGCTTTGAACCCATCGCTATAATTGGCGAAGGCGATCGAATGGACCAGTCCGTGCAGCGGAGCGAAGCCTGCGGCGGCAACCGCGTTCGCCAACCGAAGCGCGGCCCCCTCTTCCTCAACGTCACAGATGAAAACGGATTTTCCGACCAGCAAAGCCTCAAGCGATTTCTTCCGCGCTTCGGATCGAACGCTATAAACGACGGTCGCGCCTTCCGCCTCCAGCCCTTTCGCAATTAGCCAGGCCACGCTCTTGCGGTTGGCCACGCCGAATACGACAAACGTTTTTCCGGATAGTTGAAGGAAATCGGGCATCGGAGTTTGAGCGGCGAACGATGGGATCAGGCCGGCGCCTCGGGCGATTTCCAGGCGACGGTGAAATCGACGTTCAGCACGCGTTTGTCGCCGCTGCGGACACTTCCGCTCATCATCGTGAAACCACCGAGTGATTCCTTCTTCTTCACATCGATGATGATCGTCTCGCCTGGATACACCGGATTGCGGAAGCGAACGTCATTGATCTTCGCGAGCAGCGGTACGCCTTCTCCCGGTTTTGCGCCGGCGGCCTGGGCTTGCCGCGCCATGTACAGGGCGCCCGTCTGAAACACGGCTTCGCAAAGCAAAACGCCAGGTGTGATCGGCGCACCGGGATAGTGTCCGGCGTAGAACTCCTCCTCGGGACGGAACGTGCGCCGCGCAGTCAAGCCATCGGCGGTTTCGCTCACAATCGCATCAACAAAGAGAAAAGGCGGACGGTGGGGGATCAGATCGGTGACGGTTTGCATCAGAAAGGCGTGGTACTTCAAACGGACACGGCGGTTCCGCTGGCGGACGCGGCTGCTCGCCGCTTCATCTCGAACAGGGCTTTGTCGATTCGATTGGAAACGATCACGCCGTAGTTAATCGTGCCGAGCCAGCCGGACATGATGATCCCGACCGAGCCCGCGTGATACAGGCCCGGCAGTTTTTCCGGCAGATCCATCGAGACCTTCAGCCCCTCGAACTTCGTCCCAAACGACGTGCCGCTCGCATGCGTCGTGTAGCGCTCGATCGTTCGCGGCGTGGCCGCTTCCATCCAATCGATCTTCCCGCGCACTCCGGGAATAAACTTTTCGAGGGCCACGAGTGATTCATCGATCAGGCGCTGCTTTTCGCGCTCATAATCTTCGTCTGACAGCGCCTTCCAGTCCCCGTATTGGCCGTTCAGCGACACGACCACAGTGTAACGATCCGAGCCGGGTCGCGTGTCAGGATAGTAGACCGAAAAGGTGCGGCTCGTGGTGTGAAAACTGGTTAGCTCTTCGCTGCTGAATTTCGGATTGGCTGAGGTGAAGACGAGATCACCGATGTGCGGGATGCTTTCTCCTTTGCGGATGCCGAGGTAAACCTGACAGGAGCTTGAGTTGATCCGAACCGCTTCCGCGGCGGCGAGATAGTCAGGAGGAAAGTTCTCGGCGCCACCGAGGCGGAAAACCGTGTTTTTGATATTGGCGTTGGAAAGCACCGCCTTGGCGCGAATCACCCGGCCGCTGCTTGCCACGATTCCACACGCCACCTTCTGGCCGTCGCGCTCTTCCACCAGGATGCGATCGACGAGTACTTTCTTGCGGACCTCGACGCCGTTGCGCTTCAGCTCCGCGATCATCTTTTCAATCAGCAAATCTGAGCCGCCGCGGAACGTGTAGACGCCCGACCCCATGAAATTGGAAAAAACTATTCCGTAGGTGATCGCCGGGTCGTCCAAGGTGGACCCATTCGCGTAGGCGATCGGCTCCATCAACAACCTCTTCACGTCATCGCGACCGGGGAAGAAGCGCTCCAACATCTGCCCGGTGGTTTCCGGGTTGTTATCGTAAAAATTCATCCCGCGCAGGTGCTCGTAGAACTTTTCAACGTGACCGCGATCGAGCTTGAACTGCTCGACCAAAACGCGGGTGTAGTCGTCCCGGGTGAACGTCGTCCAGACATCCATCTGTGGGTTCACGAACCGAATGTCCTTCAACTGGACGATCGATTCTGCGATTTCCTTCGTCCAATACTTGCGACACGACTTGATCATTCCGACCGGAAAGCCGTGAAGGGAAATGTCGAAGATGTGCCCGCCTTTGCGGGTGAACCAGGTCGCGAGGCCACCGAACTGGTAATGATGCTCGAGCAGCAGCACGCGATGACCGGCCTTTGCCAGCACGTTTGCGCCGGTCAGCCCGCCTAAACCACTGCCAATGACAATGACGTCATACTCGTCGGCGACTCCTTTGAGCCAGTCGTAAGCCATGAAAGAGGAGGATTGAACCTCGGCACCGGCGCAGCGCAAGGGACTTTTCGGAATGGCCATGGAGCGGGTTTGTTCAATACCCAACCACCGGAGACCACGGATCACACTGATCAACACGGATTGAGCTCTCGATCCCACAGCGAACTGATTGATCCGTGCGCATCCGTGAAATCCGTGGAAAGTTTCGCTGATCGAACGGGAACTTTGACCGCGGATTACGCGGATGGTCGCGGATAAATGCACGGTCAAGGGGTCCGGAGGCGGATGGAACCGAAGATCATGTCCTCAGGAGGATTGATCCGCGTTCATCCGCGCAATCCGCGGCCAAGGTGTGTTGACCGGGAAGAGAAATGAACCGGTGGGTCACGCGGATCCTCGCGCATGGACACACGGTCCTCGCGCACACACCGGAGACCACGGATTGCACCGATGGCCACGGATGGAATCCCAGTCCGCCGATCTGAGGATTGATCCGCGTCAATCCGCGTAATCCGCGGTAAAAGGATCGAACTCTGGGCTAAGGATCACCGGCTCCCTCGAATCACGAATCGGTCCGGATCGATCCGTGTCTTCCGTGAAATCCGTGGTCTCCGGAGGCTCGATCCCTCCACTAAACGCGCCGCATACCCGCAGCGCGTTTCACTCGTCACAGCTTTAGGCCGCGGAGGTATTTCAGGCTGTCGGGAATCGCCTGCAGCGGCGTCGGAGTTTCGTCCTCGATCAGATAATATTTGATTCCGAGTTCCTGGCTGGTGCGCAGCACCGCCGGCCAATCGATCTGACCCGTACCGACCGCCACATTATCGGTGGGCGGCGCACTGCCGGTCGAGAGACCCGTCACGGCACCTTTGCGAATATCCTTCACGTGGAGCAGCTGCCAACGGGAGCCGTATTTCTTCAGCAAGGTCACGGGATCCTGTCCGGCATGGAAAACCCAGAAAACGTCCATCTCGAAACACAGGTTCTCGGGATCGGTTTCACGCGCGATCAAGTCGAACACGGTTTCGCCGTGGCCGGCTTTGGTCGGCACAAACTCAAATCCGTGCGGATGGAGGCCGAGCTTGATGCCAGCAGCGCGGCAGGCTTTGCCCCATGTGTTGAAATTTTGGGCGACCTTGTGGGCCAGCTCCTCCGACAAGCCTTCCTTCGGATGCGCGATCCACGGGCAAATGAGATAGGTGGCGCCGAGCGCCTTGGCGGTGGCAATTTGGAGGGCGAGATCCTTTTCCAACAGTTCATAACCGGCGTGCATGCCGATCACCTTTATTCCACGGGCCTTGAGTTCGGCGATGTACTGCTCCTGCGTGAGATTGCCGGTGCCGGCGGCTTCAACCTCCTTCAGGCCGTACTGTTTCACCAGATCGAGGGCCGCCTTCATGTCGGTCTTCGTCGTATCACGCAGGCTCCACATCTGGAGGCCAAGGTGTTCGTGAAAATCGACAGCAGGCGAAGCGGCAAACGCCGCGGCGGAAAACGAGACAAGACCCAGGGTCAGCAATTTAAGTTTCATGGGGGTAGAACGTGAGACGTTCCGGCATGGGAGAAGTTTTGCAAGAAGTCATCGAGCCGATTGGACGGCTCGCCCGGGCGATTGACGTGGACGAGCACGCGGAGACCACGGATTACGCGGATTGACACGGATAAACTTAGATCGAGCCAGATGCAGGGCCTCCCTCGCGGAGGCCCGATCGAAGCGGAACTCGGACGGGCGGCCGCAAGGGCCGCCCCTACGACGTGCTACCCCGCAACGCGCGCGGTTTCTTTCTGCAGGATGTGATAATTCGCCATCGAGATTCCGCTCAGCATCGCTCCGATGATGCCGAGGAATCCCTGGTCCGTGCCGCAGAGGTAAACATTGTCCAGCGCTGTCCGCCCCTGACGCTGCTTTTCCGGCGCACCGTAGATCGCGCCACCAAAATGTCCCGTGTACTTCGTGATGGTTCGCGGCGTGAACATGTCCGTTGCCACCGTAGCGCGTTGCAAGGCGTTCGCCGGATTCAGCAGGGGCAGGAATCGCTCGGCGCTCCGCTGCACGATGTCAAACCAACGGAGCTTCGCCGCTTGATAATCGGATTCCGAAAGATCCGTCCACCGTTGGTAGTTGGCGAGACAGGTCACACGCACCATGCCTTCGGGCAGCTGCCGGCCTTCGCCGAATTCGAAATTATTCGGAATGCAGATGACTCCACTGCGAGGGTCGACCTCGTCGATCGGACACGCGTA
The DNA here is from genome assembly GCA_039928945.1 of Opitutus sp. GTDB lineage: Bacteria > Verrucomicrobiota > Verrucomicrobiia > Opitutales > Opitutaceae > Opitutus. The sequence continues at coordinate 7,602 of JBDSSD010000052.1, forward strand.
TTCAAACCGGGCGGAATCGTTAAAGAAAACGATCGTGTCGCTGCCCCACCCCAACTCCGACGGTTGTTGCTGGAGGACCGACATGGTCTCGACGAAAGAGAGCTGGCCGACGTTTGCGCGAATCGCGACGACGGCGTGGCCGCTTGCACCCACCTCTTTCTGCGATTCCAGCAGCGCCTCCGTTTCTGGTGCGCCAATGGAAGACACGATGTGGTCAGCCGTGATCTCTTCGCCAGAATCGAGCACGAGTGCCGAGGCGTGACCGGCCCGCGAAACGATGCGCTGGACGCCACACTTCATCCGGCGTTCGCCCCCGGCCGCGCGGTATTTTTCGAGCAGCACGCGCAGAATCAGTCGTACACCTTCGAGTGGGCGCGCGAATCCTTCCAGAAACAGCGCTTTGAACATGATCACGAACTGGCCGAACTCCATGTCGCGTTGCTGCGCGCTGCCGTAGTACATCACGGGACAAAACAGCATGTCCGTGAGGAGTGGATCCGTCACATAATGCCCCACCCGCTTACGAGCGGACTCTGGCGCAGCGTCGAGTCCGACGTCGTCATGCGTTGTCACGACCTGAACCAGGCGTCGGAAACCGTCGATTTGGGTCGGAAATTTCGCTGCGACTTCGCTTTCGAGGACGGCGAAATCGTTTGTGAACCGCAGCGACGTTTCTCCGCGCGCTCCAAAGGCGATCCTCGACTGCTTCTGTTCACACAGCGCGAACTCGTCGCGATCAATGCGCAACTGCCGGAGCAGTTTCGTCAATGGCGTACCTTTAACGCCGGGCCGCACGAAATTGGTCATCGCGTGGAGCCCCACGTCGAACTTCCGCCCGTTCAGACTGTAGAAGCTGTTCAGGCCACCGACGGCATTGTGGCGTTCGAAGATGCACACGCGTTTACCAAAGTGCGCGAGACGAATCCCGGCAGCGAGACCGGACATGCCGGCGCCGATGATGGCGACATCGTAGTGGCTGGTGGTATTCAAAGCAGTGAGAAGGCTACATTATTGATCCCGGCGGACCAATCTTTGAACCACGGATGCACACCCATATACACGGATGATAGCCGGAGGTTTTCGGCGTCGAAATCGCCGATCGAACAATCGACTCATTCGCAAAATTCGAGACTCGTCTCTGCTCCCTCATCGGTGTCCATCAGTGTTCATCCGTGGTTTCAAACCCGATTGACCAGGACCACGTCACCAAAGCAAAAAGCCGGGTGTTGCCCGGCTTTGGTTCCTCTGGCGCGGGTTTCACCGCTTCACTTCTTCCCGGCAAGTTCGTTGAATTTTGGCGTGAGGTATTCCGCCGAGCTATCGAGCGATGCGAGCTGAAGATAGTCTTTCTCCGGCACTTCAATTCCGTGCCGTTTGCGTAGCTCCATGACGATATCAAGAAAGTCCATCGAATCGAGCTGGAGCTGATCGCGGAGGCGTACTTCCGGCTTCACGGCCGTTAAATCTTCGTCGGGCGCGATGTCGGCAATAATGTCGAGCACCACCTGCTTGCATTCGTCTTTGGTCATTTGGGCTGCGGCGATTAGGGGACAAACCGCTTAACAATCAACGTGGAATTTATCCCGAGCATGCCGAAAGAATTATTGAGGATAGTGTCCACCTTCGCAACTCGCTGCGGCTTATTCAGCACAAGACCCGGCAGCGCACACGCCGGATCAAGATCATCCACATTGATGGTGGGGTGAACGACCAGATCGTCGAACGAAGGTAGGTTGCCGGCCAGTTCCAACGCGCCCGCCGCCCCCATGCAGTGCCCAATGTAGCTCTTGGTGTTGTTGATGTAGGTCTCGGGACAACCCTCTCCGAAGACGGCACGGATGGCTTCGCACTCCTGAATGTCACCGAGCGGCGTAGCGGTGGCGTGAGTGTTGACGATGTGGATATCACTCGCCCGCAGGCCCGCTCGGTCGATCGAAGCGCGAACGCACTCCGCTTGCCGCGTCGGATTCGGCAACACGTAGTCGCTGGCGTCTGAATTCACGTGGTATCCCGCAATTTCGGCGTAGATCCGGGCTCCGCGTCGTTCCGCATCTTCCAGCCGCTCCAAGGTGAAAAGACCTCCACCCTCGCTGATCACAATCCCGTTTCGCGCTTTGTCGAATGGACGAGACGCCTTCGCCGGGTCTTCGTGGGTCGCCAACGCGTTTTGCGACTTAAACCCAGCGAAGATGCCGAACGTATGGATGCTTTCGCTAACGCCGCCGCAGATCGCCAGGTCAACTTCGCCCAGCCGCAACATCTGCGTCGCGTGAATCAGCCCCATATTGCCGGCGGCGCAGGCTGCCCCAATGGTGTAACACGGACCCGTGATCCCCAAATTCAGCGAAGTCTCGCCGGCCGGGTTGTTCGCGACGGTTCGCGGATTGTGATAGTGGGACCAGAACTTCGTATCGTAGTTAAACTTCGAGATGTTGTAGATTTCGTTCTCGGTCTCGACGTTGCCGTGCTCCGTGCAGCCAATGTAAACGCCCACGCGATGCTTCGGCACATTGTCCCAGGCGATGGCCGCGTCCGCCAGCGCTTCGCGCGCGCAGTAGATGCTGATGCTGCCCGCCCTCGTCCCGACACGGACCTCCTTCTTCTTCTGATAACGCGTCGCGTCATAGTTACATATGCCGGCGAGCTGTGAGCCCATGTACCGGATTTCCGTGCGCTGAATGCCCGCGACGCCGTCGAGCAAGTTCCGGCGGAATTCGGCCAGGGAGTTCCCATTCGGTGCGGTGACTCCGATACCAGTGATGACGATGCGCGACAGCTTCATGGATTGGGCAAAACGGAAATCGCTATGCAAGCGACGCGCGAACGCAATACCCCGCTCGGTTCGCCCGTGATTTCGGACCCGAGGGCTCGTCCATCGCCAACGGGCGGAACGATCTGCCTCTCGATAGAACGCGAGAACCGTTTTCTAATCGATTCGTCGCGTGGGATCGGCCCGATCCACCGCGCACGGCGATTTGTCCGAACCCGGGCGCATTCGGTTTGTCATTGCGGGCTCTCATCAAGCTAGCAATCCATCTGGTCCTTATCCCTTTATCATGAACGTACTCGTTGTCGGAGGAGCCGGTTACATCGGCAGCCATTGTGTTCGGCAGTTGATCGCCGCCGGTCATCGTCCGGTCGTCGTGGATAACCTCGTTTATGGCCATCGCGGAGCCGTCGACCCCTCAATCCCGTTTCATGACGTCAATCTGGGTGACGAGGACGCGATCGGACGCGTGCTGCGGACCGAGAAGATCGAGGTGGTGATGCATTTCGCGGCGTACTGCTATGTCGGGGAGTCGGTGACCGATCCGTTGAAGTACTACTTCAACAATGTGGCCGCCACGCTGCATCTGCTGCACGCGATGCTCGCCGCCAACGTCCGGAAGTTCGTTTTTTCATCCACCTGCGCCACCTTCGGAGTGCCGGCGACTTTGCCGATCCACGAAACTCTGCCCCAAGCGCCAATCAACCCGTACGGGCAGACGAAGTTGGACGTGGAGAACCTCTTGAAAGCCTTGGCGGTCGCGAATGGCCTAAGCTTCGCGGCGTTCCGCTACTTCAATGCTGCGGGTGCCTCCGAAGACGGAGTCATCGGCGAGGATCATCACCCCGAGACGCACCTCATCCCGGTCGCGATCGACGTCGCGACCGGCAAACGTCCCCATCTGGAGCTCTACGGAACGGACTATCCCACCCCCGACGGAACCTGCCTCCGCGATTACGTCCACGTCGACGACCTAAGCCGCGCTCACATTGCGGTGTTTGAGAAGCTCGCCGAACCGGGCACGCAGCTGTTCTACAATCTCGGAACGGGCAAGCCGACGTCGAATCGTGAAGTGATTCGCGCCGTCGAAAAGGTGGTCGGAAAACCCGTGAAGGTGATCGAAAAACCCCGCCGGCCGGGCGATCCGCCCGCGCTCTATGCCGATTCCCGTAAGGCGCAGGGCGAACTCGGCTGGCGCGTCAAGTTTCCGGACATCGACTCGATCGTCGCGACGGCGTGGAAATGGCACTCGACCCATCCGAACGGATACGGCGACAAGTGATCATCCGCGGTGCAGAGCGGCCGCCGAACGCTCGGGTTCCCGGAATGCGACAAATCGCAAGATTTGCCATCAATCCTCCCGCTGCTCCCGCAGCGGGCTACGACGGAACGCGCATTTCGAACTTTTTTCGTGCGACACAGGTAAGGTCGCGTTCAAAAACTTCTAGCGAAGAAATCGGAAACCTCGGTGGAAAGTAAGCGTCCCTGTGCGAATGGATGCTCAACTTCCGCTGTCACCCCAGATTCTTGATGAGGACCTTCAGATCGTACGCGCGACCCTCGCGACAATCTCCGACGATGTGAACCGGCTTTCGCCGCATGCCGGACGCGCAGTCCACGACGCGCTGGAAAAGATCGACGAAGCCCACGCCCAGTTCGTCCAAGCTTCGATCGCGACCTGACCATCCGTCATCCGTGCCCATCCGTGTAATCCGTGGTAAGAGTTCGTCGGTCAGGTCTATCGATCGAGCCAACTGAAACCGCGGATCGCGCGGATTAACGCGGATCAACTCACACCTTACCGGTGCCGAGCCCGTTCCCGATTGATCGATTTTATCCGCGCTCATCCGCGAAATCCGCGGCCCAAACTTCCGCCGTTTCATTTCTCAAGGCTCAGACCCAGAGACCACGGATTACACGGACAACACGGATCTGAATCTCAGATTCCTCTCCGTCATATGTGCCCATCCGTGTAATCCGTGGTAAAAGTTCGTCGCTTGGATCGTCCCGATTGGAATCGGTTTTATCCGCGAGCATCCGCGGAATCCGCGGCCAAACGTTCTGTCGACTGCGACGGCAACAACAGATCTGCCTGCCTGAAAAATCTTTCCGTCGGCCTTTCGACGCACCATCGTCGATCGATGTCGTCCAGCCCGTCGCCCCGGCTGCCGTGGATCGATCACCTGCGTACGCTGGTCATCTTTCTCGTCGTCAATGTCCACGCCTGCGTCACCTACAGTCATGTCGGTGACTGGTATGCCATGAGCGAACACGAGCCCACGCTTGTGCAGAAAATTCCGTTCATCGTGTGGGAAACCCATCTGCAGTCGTTCTTCATGGGCGTGCTGTTTTTCATCTCCGGCTACTTCGCGTTCGGTTCGCTGGCACGAAAAGGTCCCGGCCGATTCGCCCGGGAGCGACTCATCCGGCTCGGGCTCCCCACTCTGTTCTACATGCTGGTGATTCATCCGTTCATCCTGCTCGTCCTGAATCCGTGGCATGCGAAGTTTCCGCCCGTTGGCCACTACTACGTCCAGTACCTGAGTCGCGGCACATTCCTACGCTCGACGGGCCCACTTTGGTTCGCCCTCGCGCTTTTGATCTTCTGTTTGATCCTGGCCGCGATAAAACCCGTCAGCGCACACCGCGGCTCGATTCAACCCGCGTCCTCGGTGCCGCCTCGGCCGTCCACCCTGCTTGGGTTCGCCCTTGCGCTGGGCGTGCTCTCGTTTCTCGTCCGGCTCGTTTTGCCCATCGGGAGTAATGTCCTCAACATGCAGCTGTGCTTCTTCCCTCAATACATCGCGGTTTTCATTGTCGGACTCGCCGCGGCGCGCGAGGGCTGGTTGGTGCCCCTCGCCACGTCCACCTTCGCGCGGAGGGCCGGCTGGGCGGCGTTGATCGGCGGTCCTGTGGTGCTCCTCACCATCATGATGATCGGCGGTCGCTCAGGTCATGAACCCTTCACCGGAGGCTGGCGCTGGCAGGCCGCAGCGTACGCGTTGTGGGAACAGTGCACCGGTCTCGGCTTGTCCCTTGGCTTGATGTCCTGGCTGTCGCGTCGTCTCAACCGAGACGGTCCCGTGCTTCGCTGGTTGTCCGACCGCTGTTTCGCGGTGTACGTGCTGCACGCGCCCGTGCTCGTAGCGCTCATGATCTTCTTCCGCGCCTTGCCCCAAAATGCCTACGCGCTGGCGTTGCTCCTAACGGTTACCGGGCTGATCGCGAGTTTTGCGATCGCGGATCTGGCCCGACGACTGCCTGGATTGCGCGCCATTCTCTGAGCGCCTGACGCTTTCATGCTCAAATCCTACATCAACAAACGAGAGCGGATCGAACTCGTCGCCATCGCGGCAGCGGTTCTGCTGGTGGGCGCAACGGCGCGCTTCTTGCCTCGGCAGCTCACGATCGGGCAGGCGATGGTGATCGGCTGCCTCGCTTGGTTGGTTCAGGGAGGAGTCCGCGATCTCTGGCTGCTTTACCAGATGAAGCGGCAGCCAGCCTCGAAACCTGCGCGCAAGCTGGCCTGCATGTGCGTGGAGTCGACGCTCGGAATGACCGGCCTGTTGGTTGGAATCAGTTTGGCGTTGAGCGGAGTCGGCGGAGAACTGCATTTCACCACCTACCGCTGGGTGGTCTTCGCCGCCTTCGTCTTCACGCTTGGATTCGTCGTGAAGGACTACGTGTTTTCGTGGCGACCGGTCGGCTTACGCCGCGACCCGGAGCACCACTCGATTATTTTCACTTGGTGGTAAGCTTTCGTGGAAACCACGTCCCGCCAGCACCGCTCACGAATTGAGCAATTTCTTCAGCGCCGTTTTCGTGAGTCCGAGTTTTTTCGCGGCCGCCGTGTCGTCGCCATCGAGAGCCGCCACCGTGCGCGCGGCCAATTCGCGCATAACCAGGTTGAGCATGGGATCGTCGCCCTCGCTCAACTCGGCATGCAGAAAATCCAGCGCGCCACTGACGGTATAAACCGGCACAGGTTCAGGAACGGGTGCGACCGGCTCCACGACGACGGGCGGGGTCACGGCGGGAGCCGCGGGCACGACAACCGGTATCGCACCGCCCAATTCCGCGGGCAGATCCTTCACCAAAATCGCGTCGCCTTGCGCAATGACCGCACTGCGGTAGATCACGTTTTCAAGTTCGCGCACATTTCCCGGCCAGTTGTGACGCGTGAGAATCGCCATCGCTTCCGGCGACACTTTGCTTACCCGGGCTTTCTTCTGCTTAACGAGATTTTGCAGGCAGAAATCCACGATCTGAGGAATGTCTTCTCCTCGTTCGCGCAGTGGCGGCATCTTGATGCGCACCACATTCAGTCGGTAATAGAGATCCTCGCGGAAGGTTTTCGCCTTCACCATTTCTTCGAGATCCTTGTTCGTCGCGCCGATCACGCGAACGTCGACCTTGATCGTCTCGGTGCCGCCCACCCGTTGGATCTCGCCCGCCTGCAGCACCCGCAAAATTTTTGTCTGCGTCGCGAGCGCCATGTCTCCGATCTCGTCGAGGAAGATCGATCCTCCATCGCAGAGTTCGAATTTTCCCAGCCGCTGGCCCGTCGCGCCGGTGAACGAGCCTTTCTCGTGCCCGAACAATTCGCTCTCGATTAAATTATCCGGAATCGCCGCACAGTTCACGGCGATGAAGGGCTTGTTCGATCGATGGCTGTGTTTCCAAATTGAACGCGCGACGAGTTCTTTGCCCGTACCGCTTTCGCCCGTGATCATCACCGTCACGTCACTTGCCGTTACCTGACCGATCACCTTGAACACCTCCTGCATCACGGCCGAACTTCCCACGATGCCTTCGCGATAATCGTCCGCATTGATCGTCGGTTTGTAGTCACTCACTGCATGCAAGTCCGCGCGGGTTTTCAAAGCCGCTTCCGCCAATGCCAGAACTTTCTGCGGGTCGAACGGCTTCATCATGTAATCGAAGGCGCCGTACTTCATCGCCTCGATTGCCGTTTGCGCGGTGCCGAAGGCCGTCATGAGGATCACCAATTGTTTGGGATTCGCGGCCCGAATGAGTTGCAAGGCTTCGATCCCGCCGATCCCGCCCATGCGCACGTCCAGCAACACCAGATCCGGAGCCGGACCTTTCTTGACCAGCGCGACGCCGGTTTCACCGCTCGGCGCTTCGCTTACCTGATAACCGCGCGAAGAAAGCACGCGCGACAGCGAGTAACGGATTTCAGCGTCATCATCGATGACCAGAATGGTGGCGGACTTGGCAACTTCGGACATGGAAAGTGGAGACTACACACACGCGAACCGCCAAATCAACGCTGGCGCTTTCACAAAGCGCGCTTTGATTACGCCCGATGCTCGGCTGGTCAATCAACTTGTTCCGCGTTCGCGGTATTCAACTCGCTGTCCATGCGAGCTTTTTCCTGCTCCTCGCCTGGGTGGCTAAAGAAGGCTGGGACGGCGGGCGGATGATGGGCTTGGTCCTTAACGTAGGACTCCTGCTCGCGTTTTTCGGCTGTGTCGTGCTGCACGAGTTCGGGCATTCCTTCACCGCCTTGCATTTCGGCATCGGGGTTCGACGCATCCTGCTGATGCCAATCGGCGGCATGGCGGAATTCGAGTCCATCCCGCGTGAACCGTCGCGCGAGTTGCTCATCACCCTTGCCGGTCCGGCCGTGAACTTCGCGATAGCCGCCCTCCTGTGGCTGGTCGTCGGCCTGCCCAACGGTTTCCCTTGGAACAGCGAATTCCTTGAGAGCACGTCCGGCCTCCTTCAACTCCTCCTGCACGCCAATCTGGTGATGGGCTGCTTCAATCTCCTGCCGATCTTCCCGATGGATGGGGGGCGCATTTTTCGCGCTCTGCTCGCCTGGCGGATGTCGTATTTGCGCGCAACCTTTTGGGCCGCCACGGTCGGCAAAGTCCTCGCGGTCATTGCGGCGCTGGTCGCGGTGTTTGGCTTTCACAGCTATCTAACAGCGGTGTTGTTTGCGTTCATTTATCTCGCAGGTGAAACGGAATACCGGGCCGTGCGTCGCCGCGAGATCGATGACGTACGCTGGCGCGAAATGCTCGCCCGTTACTACGCCCCAGTGCCGCCGAACGAACCACCAATCCTCTCCCGCTAAGTAGGATCCTTTCCGCGATAGGGGTAGGAACGGCGCATCGCTGCGCCGCCCCTCCCTCCGAACCGGACAGGCGGATTTCCCGCATCCGGCTCTCCAGTAGGTGAGTGACTCTCAAGGAGACTGACAGGTCGAGCGGTGAGCTTGTAAGAGGCTGAACAAGCCCAGCTCGGTGAAGTAGTGGTTGGGCCATCGCAGGTGCTCGGTGCGGCGAGCGCGACCGCACCGACCGGCGCGTTTGCGCAGGACGGCACGGAGGCGTTCTCGGATGTAGCCGTCGAGCGTCGCGAACGTGGTATAATGGCTGTGCTGGAAGTAGCCGTACCAACCGCGCAGCACTTGATTGAGCCGCTCGATGGAGGTTTCCAACGCCACTCCCGAAGTTCGCGCCGTTTGCTCGCGCACCTTGTCCTTCAATCGGTCCAGCGCCTTGCGGCGTGGCCAACGATAGCCGCGCTCGAAGTGATACCCAAGGAAGTCAAAACCTCCCGGTTGGGTCGCAT
>JBDSSD010000053.1:0-5844 GCA_039928945.1 Opitutus sp.
TTGGGCAAGCCCGCGGGCGTCGACCAAGCCGCGGCTTCACTCGGCGGTTTCGCGGCGGCGGGCAATGTCTTGCAGGAACTGCAGCAGCATCTCGGTGTTCACGGCATCGACTTTACGCGTCAGGCCCTGACGGTCGGCGCAGCCATTTATCCCGATGAAACCGGCGACGGCATTTCGCGCGTCAGCTCGGACAATAAACAAAACCTGGCGACCGCGCAGTATTTCCTGAAAGAAACGCAACGCCCTCCGTACGGCTTCGCGTAACGGCCGGACGATGTGGCCCGCTCTGGGAAGAGCGGGATCGGTCGAATTCGGAGCGCGCGCAAGCGCGCTGGCCTACCAGGAACCCGGGAAAACGTGTCAACAAAGCCCGAAGCCTGACATCCGGTTCACGCTGCATCCGTGCTCATCCGCGCAATCCGTGGTCTCCGATCACATCTCACATCGCAGCACAGAATCCCGCTCGTCCCCGAGCGGGCCACATGCGGACAAACCCGATCCGTCGCGTCCTTTGCGCCCTTGGCGTGAGGCAACTCACCGACCACCACCACCACCAGCACCACGACCATCGCCACCGGCCGCCCCCGAACGCCGCCAGCCCCTGCGCGTTTTCCAAAATCAAATGCGAAAATCGTCCGATCCTCTTTCTTGCTCCACGCGTCATGCTCGCCGATACTGCTGCACCCCGTTAGGTCCGTCGCCTGCCTGCACTCCCCGCCCCCTTTCGCATGAGCGTTCCCCACCGTCTTTTCCACCGTTTTGGTCGCGGCCCGCTCTCGGCGTCTCTTGGCCTGCTTAGTCTCGGTGCCGCAGCGGCCGAGTTTGCGCCGCCGCCGATCGCCGTCGAGCGGCTCTGCTTCGATTGTCATGGCGATGGCTATGAAAAGGGATCGTTCGCGCTCGATGAACTGATCGCTCAAGGCGACACCCCTGAGCATCGCGGGCTGTGGCTGAAGGTCTGGAAAAACGTGCGTCACGAGTTCATGCCGCCCGCCAATGCGACCGAGGAAGCATCCGCGGACGACCGTCGTGAGATCGCGCGCTGGATCGAGCGAACCATTTTCAAAGTCGATCCTCAGCATGTAGATCCTGGCGCAGTCACGATCCGGCGCCTCAACCGCGAAGAATATCAGAATACGATCAACGACTTGCTCGGCACCGATTTCGAACTGCGCGAACGCTTGTTGCCCGATGATTCCGCGCACGGCTTCGATAACATCGGCGACGCTCAGACGCTTTCTCCGGTGCAGTTCGTGCGCTACCTCGATCTCGCCGAATGGATCGTCAGCCAGGTGGTCGTCGAAACCGGCGCGCCTTTGCCCCGCCAAACGTTCGACGCCGTCGGCCCCAAGCCGAAAGGCGGCGGATCCCGTAAATCGCTCGCCGCCAAAGACGGTATGGTGGAACGAAGCTTTCCGGTAAAACTCGATCACGACGGCCGTTATCGCCTCGACGTTGATCTGGCAGTCGGCGGCTGGCAGGAATACGCCGGCGACGCCACGCTCACGTTCCGCCTGGATGACCAACTCCTGGGAGAACGCACGCTGCCCGTGGGCGGCGAAGTGTCGGACGCGCAGAAATGGGAATTCACTGGCACCAAAGGCGAACACACCCTCGTGTTTCGCGCGACGTTGGTCGCCAACCCGGCTCTTGCTGCCGCACAAAACACGGACGAATCGGCGCCGACCCCGACGCCAGCAACCCCGGCCCGTCCGATCGATCCGGAGTTTGCCAGGCAGCGCTCGGAGGATCGGCGGATGTTCGAGGAAGAATTCGGCGCCCCGCCGCCGCGCCGCGCGGATGCGCCGCCCGAAATGAAATTCAACCAGCTGAACCTTGCGGTTGTCGGTCCTCTGGCGGCGGGCGTTCACGGCGAGTATCCAGAACCGCATCGCAAGATTTTCTTCCGTGGCTCCGCGCCCGATCGGGCCGCCGATCGACGCACGTACGCCAAGGAAATCCTACGCCGCGTGGCCGATCGCGCGTTTCATCGGCCCGTCGACGAGTCATCGATCAACCGCCTCGCTGATCTGGCCCTCCACGATCAAAACTTCGAGCGTGGCGTTGGTTCGGCCCTGACCGCGATCCTTTCGTCGTCGCGTTTCCTTTTTCGCGAGGAACCTACAGCTCCGTCCAGCACCGGCCGCTCCAGCGAACTGCTCGACGAGCATGCCCTTGCGACGCGCTTGTCCTATCTTCTGTGGGTCAGCCTGCCCGATGATGAACTGCTCGGCCTCGCCTCCGCCGGCCAGTTGCGCGCGCACCTTGGACCGCAACTGCAGCGCATGCTCGCGGATCCGAAGTCCCAACGGCTCTTCCGCGATTTCTCCGGACAGTGGCTCCGAACGCGGAACGTGCTCATGACGGCGATCACCCCCGGCAGTGTCGCGGATCGCCTGACGCCTGTTCGCGAACCGATGAAAGCGGAGACGGACTTGTTCTTTGAATACGTTGCGCGTCAGGACCGTGATCTGATTGAGCTATTGACCGCAAATTACACCTTCCTGAACGAGCCTCTCGCGAAATTCTACGGCATTCCAGGCGTCGTCGGCGAAGAGATGCGCAAAGTCATGTTGCCGCCCGAAAGCCACCGCGGCGGCGTGCTCACGCACGGCAGCATCCTGGTCTCGACCTCCAATCCCAATCGCACGTCACCGGTAAAGCGGGGCGTGTTCGTCCTCGACACGATCCTCGGCACTCCGCCGCCACCACCTCCCGCGGCCGTGCCGGATCTCGACGAAGCGAAGAAACACGGCGAGGCGGAATTGAAGACGCTGCGCTCGCAACTCGCCGCCCATCGCGCCGACCGCGCGTGCGCGGCTTGTCACGCTCATTTCGATCCCATCGGACTTGCGTTGGAAAACTTCAGCTACCTCGGACGCTGGCGCGAAAAGGAACGCGGCGAACCCGTCGACGCGAGTGGCAAGATGGTGACGGGAGAAACCTTCTCCGACTTCGCCGGGATGCAGGCCGTCCTCGCCTCGCGTAAGGACAAGTTCTACCGCTGTGTGACGGAAAAACTGATGACGTACGCGCTGGGCCGCGGACTCGAGCCCTCGGATGCACCGACGGTCGACGCCATTACGGACCGCTTGCTCAACGAAGGTGGAAAGTTTTCCACGTTGCTCACGTCGATCATCGAGAGTCCCGCCTTTCAGCAACGCCGCAGCGATCCTGACCTTCTGGCCAAGTCGCCCTAACCTTCCTCTTTCCTCTCTCGCACCGCCGCCCGCCGCCCCTCCGTCCTATGAGCCTCCATTCTCCGGTTGTTTCCCGTCGCACATTTCTGCGCGGCGTTGGCGCGTGTATCGCGCTGCCCACTCTAGGTTCACTTTTGCCTGGCAACAAACTCGCGGCGGCCACCGCGAGCGCGGGAGCGCCGCTGGCCACGAGCCCAACCGGCATGCCGCTGCGGATGGCCTTCGTTCAGTTTGCGAACGGCGCCAACCATGACCGCTGGATGCCGAAAGGCGTGGGCCGCGATTTCGAACTCAACGAAACCTTCGCGACGTTGGGAGACCTGAAGGACAAGTTTCAAATCGTCTCGAACCTGAATCACAATCAGGCGCGCAATCTCGGCGATGGTCCGGGAGATCACGCGCGGGCCGGAGCGGCGTTCCTGACGGGCGTGCACGCGTGGAAGACCAATGGCGCGAAGCTCAAGCTCGGCATCTCCGCCGATCAGATCGCGGCGGAAAGAATCGGCCATCTCACGCGTATCGATTCACTGCAGCTCGGAACAGAGGAGAGCCGGCTGTACGGTTCCTGCGACACCGGTTATCCCTGCGCCTATCAGTACAATCTTTCCTGGGCGTCCGAAGCCACTCCTCTCCCACCCGAGGTCAATCCGCGGCGGGTTTTTGAACGCCTGTTTGGCAATGCCGACGCGGGTGGGTCGGCGGAAGCAGCCGCCCGGCTGACGCGCCGCAAAAGCGTGCTGGATTTTCTGGTCGACGATGTGAAGAGTTTGAATACGCGGCTCGCGCGCTACGATCGCGCGAAAGTCGACGAGTACCTGACGGCCGTGCGCAAGCTGGAGCAGCAAATCGAAAAGGCGGAACGCTTTCATACGCCGCACGCCCCGAGTGGCGAAGAACCCGGGGATGCTTATCCGGATCACAAGGCTCACGTGGAGGTGATGTACGAGCTGATCGCACTCGCCTTCCAAACGGACTCGACCCGCGTCGTGACCTTTCCCGTCGCGTGGGAAGGCAGCAATCGCCCGTTCCTTGAAATCGGAATTCCGGAAGGGCATCACTACCTCACGCATCACAGCGGTAATGCGGAGAAGATCCTCAAGGTCGCGAAAATCGAGAAGTGGTACATGGAGCGGTTCGCCACGTTCCTGCGCCGGCTCGACGCGATGAAAGATCCTGATGGCACCTCGGTGCTACACAACTCGATGATCGTGTATGGCTCGGCGGTGGGAGATGGAAACCGGCACAACCACGACGATCTTCCCGTGATGCTGGCGGGAGCGGGCGGCGGCAGCGTGCAGACGGGACGACATTATCAGCTGAAGGAGTCGACCCCGATGACCAATCTTTTCCTCGGTCTGCTGGATCGGATGGGCGTGCCGGCCCAACACATCGGCGACAGCACCGGCCGCCTGGAAAACATCTAAACCCGCCGGCCTCCAAGTAGCGCAGGTCTCCGACCTGCGTTCCCCGGGGGTGAATGCCTCACGCTACGGTCGCGAAGGACGCGAAGGCTGAGAATCAAGGCATCGGACGTGAAACGAGCGGCGGTAGCGCGCGTGCTAAGCTTTCCTTCCTCCTCCGCAAATCGATCGATCCCCAGAATACGGAGGCCACGGATTACGCGGATACCACCGACGGAGACGGGGACCTTCGCGCCTTCAATGGTCGCCAGGGATCGAAAATGTCGGACCTGGTGCCCATCGGCACGAACCCACCGTCCTCTCCGCCCCGTCGCGACCTCCGCGCCCGTTGCGTGAGGCAATCCCCAATCCGCGCGCGCAAGCGCGCTGACCTACACTGAGTCGGTCCGGCAGGAGCGGGATCCGTCGGTCCAGTTAAACAAACCTTTCCGACCTTCGCGTCCTTCGCGCTCTTGGCGTGAGGCAAATCCCAATCCGCGCGCGCAAGCGCGCTGACCTACACTGAGTCGGTCCGGGAAGGAGCGGGATCTGTCGTCCAGTTTAACCAACCTTTCCGACCTCCTCGCCCTTTGCATGAGGCACTCTGACTCACAGCGGCGAGAGCCCGACTACGAGCCCTACGACGGCGCCGTAAACGACGTGGCCCACGAGGTGGCTGAGGCCGACCGCCAGGCCGGCCTCGTTGTATTCTTCGAATGGATGCTCTTCCGCCACCACCCACACCAGCGCCAGGCTCACGATCAAGCCGTGGACGAAGCCCGCGCCTAGTCCAATCTTGAGTGAATTCGGCAGCTCTGTCGCGCCCAGCCATAGCATCAGCATCGCGTAAACCATGGCGAAGCCGAACGCCGACAGGGTGTGCAGCATCAGTCCGACGCGAAACGCACTATCCCGGGACTTCGTGACCATCCCGCCGAGTGCCACAATCATGTTACCTCTCGCCAGTCCGCCACGCGTCATCAGCCCCATCGCCAACAACATCGCCGACCCGCCGACCGCCCCCGCGACGAGCGAAGTCAGAAGATAGTTCAGGATCATCGATAGCGAATTCATCACGTCCCTCTAGTTGATTGCCGAGCGTTCGTTGTGCCTGCCGAAATGAATCCGTTTCGCGTCAACTCGCAACCAGCGAGTCGCCTCTGGCCGATCAACGGAAAACGAACGCCGATGATATCGTTCGCCCGCACCCGTGCCTTCAGTGAGATCCGTGAGTAAATTCCATT
>JBDSSD010000054.1:0-8069 GCA_039928945.1 Opitutus sp.
GTCGGAGCGTAAACCATGTCCAGCTCCACGCCTTTCGAGGTTTCCTCGCCGCTGGAAATGTAGTTGTTGATGTTGAATTGACCGCCACCCACGAACTGAACGAGGTTCCGGCGCTTGATGTCGAAGAAGGCCAGGGATCCGGACCATTTGCCGGCGTTAGGATTGAACTTCACACCAAATTCCTGCCCTTCGCCTCTTTCCGGTTGGAAGAATCCGAAGGACGGATCGAGAGAATTGAGCGGACCGTTGGCTCGGTACGATTTCGAATACAAACCGTAGAGATTCCAGCCGGGCGTCACGGCATAGGTGGCGCCGATCTGCGGAATGGTCGAGGATTTGTTCTGCGTGACGATGTCGACGTAGGAGGCGCCCAACAGCACATTCAGGCGATCGTCGAAGAACGAGATAAAGTCGCTGACATAGGCGTTGCGTACCACGACGGGGTTGGGGTTCGTGTTGCTGACGGTACCCGAGATGGCCGAGGAGTTGGCATCGGTGAGTTTGAAGACCGATTGCGGTGCACCTTGAAACGTGACGCCCGGCTTGCCTCCGTTCGCATCGGCGATGACCGCGAGGGTGGTATCGGTCCGAAGGGTCTTGTCAAAGAAGGCCCATCCAAAGTCGCGATCCTTGTTGTCCCGGTAGCCCACGGTCAGCTTGTGCTTGGTGACCCCGAGATCGAAATTATAGAGAACTTTGCCGGAGATGCCGCGGTGATTCACCTCGTTAGGTTCGACGATCATCTGGAAATTGCCGGCGAGAAATTGACCCGCGGCATTGGGTGCGATCCGGCCGCTGCCCAGGTTGAAATATTGCGTGCGGTCGATGTCGGTCTAGGAGTAGCTGAGTTGAACGGTGATGTCGTCGGTTATGTGTTGCACGAGCCGCAGGTCCAATCCTTCGGAACGGAGCTGCCAGTCGTCGTTCGGCGTGACAAAGGTGAAATCCCGGGCGACCGGCACTATGCCGCTGGCGAAAATCCCGGTGTAGGTGACGCCATCTTGTACCACCGTATCGCCGGGGATGCGGTTCCATGGGGCTTGAATGCGATTGAGGCGGCCATTCTCGTCGGTGTGATGGTAGCTGGCGTCGAACGAAGTGGTTTTGCCATATTCCAAATGGAGCGAAGGCGCGAAGAGAGTTCGGTCGCGAAACTCGTTCGGTCGTGGATATGACTCATGGCTGCGTGTGACGATGACCCGGGCTGCGCCGCGCAACTGGCCGGTGGTCGACAACGGCGTGTTGAAATCGATGGTCCCGCGAACGGTGCCATATTCATCCCAATAGGCGGAGACTTCGGTGCGAGGCTTGAAGGACGGTTTCTTGGTCACGATATTGACCAAGCCGGCGGGATCGGTGACGCCGTAAATGATGGCCGCGGGACCCTTGATGATTTCCACGCGCTCGATCGTTGACGTGTCGGTAGGAACATTGAAGAGCTCTCCGTCACGCAGCACATTGCCGGTGCTGAAGCCGCGGATGACAAACGATTCCGTCCCGGCGTTGCGGCCGTAGACGGCCACGCCGCTCGTGTAGCGGATCGAGTCCTCCAACTTGAAACTGCCGACGTCCTTTAGGAACTGGGGCGTCAGAATGTTGATGGGAATGGGCAGCTTCTCCAATTGAACCGCGAAGCCCAGACCGGCGGCGGTGGCTTTGGCGGCATAGCCCTCGTCTGCTCCCGCTGCGACCGTGAAGGGGTCGAGCACCACGACGTCGTTGGGATTTCTTTCGTTCACGGCGTTCGTCGACTGTGCGCACAGCAGACCGCTGGTGCAGCCGGCGGACGCGAGAAAGAGACGCAGAGCAGGGCAGATTTCTATCTTCATGGGGTTGTCAATCTAGAGTTCATGGCCAAGTCAGTGTTTCGCTGAAATGAGGGGTGTGACCAACGCAGAGAGAGTAACATTTTAGCCGGGTGAACCCAATGGACAGGTGCGGTTTCTTTTGTGGTTTTGCATTTCCGGTCGGCGCGATTCTTGGATCCGTGGGCGCCTTTAGCGGGGTCGAACTCGGCCTGGTTGCTTAGGTTGACCGTGCCGATCGATAATTCTGGCGCGTCAGGTCGAGGTGGGCCCGGCCTGTGGCGCTTCGGCGCAGTCTTCGCCAAAGTTGAGCGAAGGCGAGGCGAGGATACCTATCCGTGCTTGAGTCAGGTCCGCATCATTGATTGGCCCACTCTCAGCGGAGGATGCGCATGCAAAATCAGCCAGACGAGCCGTATCCGTGAAGTCTAAACCCGATGATCCTAGTAGCATTGGTCGTGAGACCGATGACTGGCGCGCCCCACCGACGTTCCACCTTCTTGCGACGGTGGCTACTTCCGACTACGCGAATCCAGCTTAGGCGATTTTCGCCAGCCATGACGTGAGATCAATTGTTCGATGAGCGAGTGCTCAGCTGCGGGGCTCTTCGCCAGAAACATCGCAAAATGTTGAGCAACTCCCAATCGGCCTGAAAACCCTCGCTCATGTCGCCGAAGGGATATCCAGCGCCGGATCGACCTATTCAGGTCAGGTCGCGGATGAAATAGCGATATCACACGGGGTCGAGACGGCGAAGAGAGACTATGCCGGGGGAGGAGTCGATCCGGACATTTTGGAAACCCTTGCGCCCTGAGGCCTGCGCCGGATCGATTCCGCTCTACTGGCTGGCCTGTGTCCGGCTTAGAGCGACGGGGAAGATGTACCGGTCGGCGCATTGTTTGTCGGAATGCGTTCAAAGACTGGCAACGCGGCATTTCCGGGCACCACGTATCGCAGGTGAAG
Source organism: Opitutus sp. (assembly GCA_039928945.1). GTDB lineage: Bacteria > Verrucomicrobiota > Verrucomicrobiia > Opitutales > Opitutaceae > Opitutus. The sequence continues at coordinate 2,769 of JBDSSD010000054.1, forward strand.
TACCCGATCGTGACCCCCCATCACGTGCGTCGTACTCGTGACGAGTATCGCGCCCGCGGAATGCTGCGACGCGGTTACGACACCATCGACTTCAAAAACAATCGACACCGAATGTTCTCTTGTCATTTTGCATTTGTGACTCGTGACCCCAAACGCATCCGGCCGAAGACTACGGAGAAGCTGGCCAGCACGGCGGCTCCCGCGGTTTGCCGCGCGGGTCTGTTTCAGTTTGCGTCGAGACAGCAATTCACGAATCGCCAGGTGCAGAGCCGCGCCTTATTTTGGTGTAAGAGCGGAAGCGGCGAGTTTGTCGTCAACGATGTCCGTTATAAGCTGGAACCACACGATGTCTGTATTCTGCCGTGGAACCGGCACATCACTTACCTGCCGAGTCAGCGTGATCCGATGTATACGGCGCATGTACATCTCGTGCCGTGGTATCGGCCGGGATCGGCTTGGGTGCCGAATGTGCCTCATGAGTCAGATGAACCGGAATTTAATTCGCCCGATCGGCGGGATGTCCGCGGGCCGCTGAAGGACGCGGTGGTCAGGTTGCACACCAGCTCCGACGATTTGCTGGGGCGATTGATCGACTGCGCCATCCGGTGGTATTTGGAGACCGATCGCAATGAGCAGGAAGCCCGGGCGCTAGGCGTGCTTCTCTTTCAAGAGATCGCGAGAACCTCGCGGGTCACCGTCGCCCCGGTTTCCAACCGGCCGGAGGAATTGCGCCGACTGCTGGTCCACGTGGACAAAGGGTATCAACTCGCGCCGAGTATCAGCGACCTGGCGACCATCATCGGTCGGAGCCGGTCGCATGTGCTGAAGCTTTTTCGTCATCACATGGGCCAGTCGGCGAAGGCCTACATCATCGGTCGACAGATGAAGGAAGCCCGCGAACTGTTGCTCAGCACGACACTCCCGATTTCGGAAGTCGGCAAGGCAGTGGGCTTGCCGGATCCTTATCATTTCTCCAAACTGTTCCGGCGCCACGTTGGGCTCGCTCCCCGGGAATATCGCAACGATCACGGTCCATTTTCGACGCCGCCCAAACCGTCAAACCATACGAGGACGCCGCCGGCCCGGAGTTAGAGCGAATTCACCAGCGGGGGAAGAGCCGTGAGAGCGTGGGCATTTTTCAGGGCCTCGATGATGCATCCGGACCGCAATCCATGACTAGCGCAAATTCAGGAATGGTGCCGCCACGTCCGTGAGGGCGTGGACTGGCAAGCTCTTGAGCCAAGACATCCACGCCCTCACGGGCGTGGCTACATCTGTTCATGGCGCGCCAAGGCAAGCGGTCGCCACTTCATTTTATCCGCTGAGGATCCGGCCGAGGCGCTGGTTTTCATCGTGGAGGCGGGAGGGCGATGAATTCGGACGATTACGGAAATATCCGTGATCGGGTGGTGGTGGCCGTGGGAAAATCAGCGGGCACGGGCAGAGTCACCTGGCCGGTCGCTGCCCATTCTGTGCCGCGGGTGAATGTAGCTATAAACCCGATACATGCGAGCGAGTAATCATCGTGGCCGAGCGTGGTGTGAAACACGCGGCCTTTCCCGTAGTCTATAACCATCAGCGCCGGTTCATGACGACCGGAGCCCTTGAAATCGGGCACGGCGTAGGCGGTGGCCAGGACGGTCAGAGCCTCCGCCGGCCCCCGCAACTGCTGGTAGCATTCGTCCTTTGTATGCAACCAGACCGTCGGCAACCCTCGTAAGATTGGGTGGTCAGGGACGCGCGCCGTGATTTGGAATTCGTGCTGTGGTCCATGCGAGCCTGCGGGTCCCGGCGATTCATCGCGCACCAGTCGGCCGTCAGTATCAAAATACAGAAAAGGCCCGCTCTTTTCGTCGCGACCGCCCCAACCGCCGACTCCGATCATTCGATTGAATTCATGCCATTCGGGAAAGGAGTTGTCTGCTGAATGCACCACAACCAATCCGCCGCCAGCGTGAACAAATTTTTCCAGTGCGCGTTGCGTCGCCCCGGGCCACGCGGCGGCTTTCCAACCGAAGTTTGACACCACAACATCATAGGCGGAAAAATCCGGGGCGAAGGTCGGATCGGGTTTGGGTTCCGGCAGGTCCTGTGTGGCGGGTTGCGTCCTCAGAGGATAGGTGGAGAGCCATTTTTCTCCTTTCCAAGTGAAAGCGGTACGAGCCACATCCACGCGGAAGCGGCCGGTTTCTTCGAACGCCGCTTTCATCATCATGGTCGATTTTGGCCACGCGTCATGGTTGTTCTGGCCATCGACGATCAGCACGCGGAGCTGCGGCGCGGCAAAAATTGACGCGGCGAAGGACAACAAGAGGGGAAGGACTAGTTTCATGAGAAGGCGGGATGGAGGTATGGCCGAAGGCGCCAGTGACGGTCCCGGCATGACGCTGCTGAGTGCAAAATCTAGGGTTCGAAGCGGAGACGCGCATTTCCGCTGCCGCCCGCGCACTCGCGACTCGCGCCTCGGATCGCGACGGCACACAGCATAGGCGGGGACGGGGTGCGGCGAAGCCACCGCCGACGACCGATGCTCCGACATTCTCGAACGACGCGGGGATGACGTCATGGATTGAGCGACTCTAAGATCGTGTCAGTTGGCGGCCGCTTTCAGCACCGCGAATCGTTGGCGCATCTCGCGAAGACGCGATTGCTGAGCAGGATCGTCAATCAGGTCGCTCTCCTCGTGAGGATCCGTGTCCAAGCCGAACAGTTGCTCGCGGTTGAAATCCGGCCAGAGCAAATATTTCCAATCTTTCCGCACCAGCGCCTGCGAGGAAGGGATGAAGTGCGTATTTCTGATCGTGGCGTGCTCATAAAAAAACTCTTCACGCCATGCTGGTTTGTTGGCGGCGAGATAAAGTGGAGCGACGTCCAGCCCCTGCATGCGCGATGGCGCTGCGATTCCGGCGGCGGAAAGAATGGTCGGTGCGAGATCGACGTTCAAAACGAGATTATCATCGGTCTGCCCGCGTCGCTCCGGGCTCATTCGCGGATCGCGCACGATCAGCGGCACGCGGATGCTTTCCTCGTGCGGATACCATTTATCGGCGAGGCCGTGTTCGGCATGATAGTAGCCGTTGTCGCCAGTGAAGATGATGAGCGTGTGGTCGAGCTGGCCTTCCTTGGCCAGTTCCGCGAGAACCCGTCCGCAGGTCGCATCGACCTCCGTGGCCAGCCGGTAGTAATTCTTCATCATGACCTGAAATTTTTCCGGCGTGTCGAAGCGCCAGTGCCAGCGCACCCGACCTTCATTTTCTTCGTTGGCGATGAAGGCGGGTAGCCGGTGAAAGGATTCATCGGTCGCGTTGGTCGGCACCGGAACGGACACCTGTTGATACAACGACATGCTTTGGGGCTGGGGCAGATACTGGAGCGGATTTGCGTCCTCTGCGTGAGTGGCGAAGAAGGCCAGGGTCAGGCAAAATGGCCGGTCCGTCGGACGAGTACGCAAGAAGTTCAGTGCGTCGTTTTCGTTCTTCTGCGTGACATGGATGCGAGTGCCGTCCGGTTCGTTAATCCAATGGGTGCCGGAGTAGGCCCGGCCGTAGTCAAAGTTTTCCTGGGGGAACTTTCCGTTGTGCCACTTGCCAACATGGCCGACGTAATAGCCGTGTTCGCGAAGCAAGCCCGGGTAAGTCTCGGCCCACGGTGTTTTGAAGGGACCGAACGCGGTGTTGCCGTGCCTCGACATCCATTGACCGGTAAAGAGGCTCGCCCGACTGACGCCACAGATGGCAGTCGTCGCACAGGCGTGCGTGAAGCGCAGTCCCTCGCGTGCGAGTTGATCGAGGTTCGGCGTTTGCACCACAGGATCGCCGGCCACGGCCAGGGTGTCATAGCGCCAGTCATCGGCATACAGAATCAAGATATTGAGCGGGCGCGAAACGGTGACACACCAAGCAGTGGACCACACGGAGCTGAAAAGAGCGAAGGCTAGAAAAAATCGGTGATTCACAAATCGTGAGAAAGGGCGCCGCGCCGCTAGGCCGGAGGGTGCCGGAGATTAATAGGGGCGCAACGCAACGGACGTGATCGGGGATGGTAGGCAGGTCTTGGGACAAAACCGCCGCAGTTTCTACCAAATGCAGGTTCATCTCAATATAACAGAATCGGAGAGTTGGGAAAATGGATAACTCGCGATTTATTTGTGCTTTTGCGGATTGCCGAGTTTCCACTTGGTTTTGTTACAACAGGTTCGCTGAGCGAATGTGTCGATCGGCGGGCGCTGTAACGTCGACTTCTTGCGTCCAAATGGCCGCGGCGGGGGCGACGTGATGCGGGTTGAAAACGGGCGCGGACTATTACTTGAAGTTCGCCGAACTCTGCCGTTCAACGGTCGGTTCGACGGTACCGAAGCACATTCATCCGGATGGTTCGTTGTCTCAGAAAATGGAATACGCAGACATTTGCCACGGCGATTCACGGCGCTATCGTCGCGGTCCGTCGGTGAACCGAATGGCGCGGCTGTGGATTAATGCCTGAAAGGAGAATCATTCGTGGCTCTCTCGCCAACGAATGAAGGCGTCCCTTGCCAGTTCGACAGTCCAGCGGCAGCTGTGCCCGCTTTGTTGCGCCCGAGTCTCCGGGCGTAGACTGCTCGACGGGCACGGTGGAGAGCACCCAATGTTCTCGCGTTTATTGCGATTGCGGTGAGTCGTGGTGTCGAACTCGACGACCCAGTCGCTCGATGTTGAGGCGGCAGCTCTCGCAGATTCGAACGGCGACGAGAATTGTGGCGTAAACCTGCTGATGATCGTGGCTAGTGGAAACTCCAAGATTTCTACAGAAAGTTTCTTGACGCATGGCAGAGGTGTTACAAGGTTCCCGTCCCGTCAGTGCTTGGGCTCGCGGCAACGATGAGCAAGGTGCACTGAAGGAGGTGAGAAAAGCGTTAGCGGTCTGAAAAGTATTTCCCGAGAAATCGTCGAAATGGTTTGCAGATGGCGCCGATGCCTTCTCCTTAGCCCCTCCTCACTGAGGGCGGTTGTTCTTCAGATTTCAGATTTGGTTCGATGCGAAAGCGTCGGTTGGCCGTTCGAGAAAAGAGTTCGTCTCCTGTTTTGCGCTTCCGGTGGTGAGTCCGTCGACGATGTCGACAGGTGCTCAAGTGACCGAATGGCAACGTGGGTTCCGAACGCTAGAGGACGCTAGAAAATTACTTTTCCCTTTAACCGGGGAGGCTCTTTGAAATTTACTTTGTGCGATTGATTGGGACCCCCAATCAAGAAATTCAAAATGGTTTCAACTTAGGTTGAGACCGAGTATAGTAGTTCATGAATCACTAGGTTTCTGAACTCTTTT
>JBDSSD010000055.1:0-61994 GCA_039928945.1 Opitutus sp.
GCCTCCACGAGTGGATCAGGACAACTGCGCCGCAGTTGAAATATATCGTTCCGGATCCCGCTTCAGCCACACCAAATCCAGCCCCCGCCACCGCCTAAACCCACGTTTCAACTGCGGAATTTAGGTTCAAAGAAACGCGTTCCTTCAACGTCGGTGAAAGATAACTGTGAGCTTTCTTGAATTTTTGGTCAGCGAGGAGTTCGCAGAACTCGATTGCGAACATGCAATACGGAGGGTCGTCAAAATCTGTTTCACCGCTCGTTTCCACCGCTAGCGGTTCGCTGGGCCTTCCTCCACAGTCACGGATCATTTCTTCGGCAAGCTTCGCGGTGGCGTCCCTCATCTCCGGGCCATTCGTTTCGTCAGACAGCCGTATGATTTCTCGATACCAAGAGACTGCCTCTTCGTATTGGCCAAGCTCTCGCAGCACATTGCACTTCCAGTTGACCACGGTGGAGTAGTTGGGGTCATACGGCTTCTGCAGCGCCAGCGCCATATCGTAGTAGGCGATCGCTGAGAGTAAGGCCTTCTGGTCTGGTCGCGCGCCTTCATCCATGGAGACCAGCCCGCAAAGCTTGTTAGCTTTCGAGATCAGCAAGGACGCCGCGTTGAAGCGGAGCTTGTACGGAATCGCATTCAAATCGACGGATTTCATTTTTTGGATTCAACACGTTCAATGGCGCCTCTACGAGGGCGCAAGCTCCCCTATACGCAATGCAGCGATCGGCAATCATGCGAATGGTCCCGAGACGCTTCATCTCTTTGAGCGGGAGAGGTCGATCGGCTGCCTCATGCCTCAACACCGTCATACCCGCCCCCGTCTACCAACTCCGATCGTTAAGTAATCCTACGTGTTTTTGACCTGTCCCTAGCGGTCCAGGAACACGACGCGGGAAATGCCGCGCGAGTCCTTGAGGATCATCACGGGCTTGTTGTTGAGCTGAGCGAGCAACTCGGCGTCGGACATAATTTCGATGCCGGTTCTCATAGCGACCGGCGGCGGCTTAGTGAATTCTGCCGGCCGGTGTGCGACACACACCGAGGCGACCAGTAAGGTCGCACCGCAGCCGAGCAATGCGCCGCGTCGAACCATCCGTCGTCGTCGATTGAGTGCCGCTGCCTGGAGGGCGAATTTCGCCCCATCGCCAAAAATGTCCGCCAGAAGTTGTTCTCTCTTATTCATCGCGTTTGAAGGCGGCGAGCAGCTCTCGTCTGAGCGCGATCCGTGCGCGCGTGAGCCGCGACTCGACCGCCTTGGGGGTCAGGTTCAGTTGGCTAGCGAGCGTGCGCACCTCGATGCCGTCGTAGTATTTCGCCTTGAGCAAGGCCTGATCCGCGGCATCCAAGCGCCGCAATGAATTGTCGAGTTCCATCATCAGTCGATCGTCGACTCCGGCGTCCGACAATTCGGGCGGCTCCTGCTGGCGACGGAACAGCAGGTCGGCGAAACTCCGTCGTCGCCGCCAACAGTCGAGCAGGGCGGTGCGGGCCACCGTCCGAAGCCAACCGCGGAACATCGGTTCGGACTCACACGCCCGAACATGTCTGGCTACGCGGAGGTAGGTTTGTTGCAGCGCTTCTTGGGCCAAGGCGTAGTCGCCGTGCGTCTGCGCCAGCAGTTGCCGAAAAATCGCTGGTCCATAGATGCGATTGAATTCGGACCACGCCACGTCGTCACCCCGAACAAGCGCATCGGTGAGCCGTTGAAGTGCGACCGCAGTCACCTCGCTGGTATGACCGGCGGGAATCAAGCTTGGGTAAAAGGCTGCGGGGAATGGTTGAGTCACTTCTTCTCCAGTATCGGCTGCCTGGAAGCGGCGTCGGGCGGCAAGACGGAGACCACCCGATTCGCGATGGTGACGTCCCGCTCAGTGCCGGCGACGAACAGCAGTCTTGTGCCGGGATGATATTTGATGCGCAAGGTGGAAGCCTTCTCATCCGGGTGGGCGAACTCGCAAGCGGCTTGAATCGCGCCGACTATGTCTTCGACTGAGCGCGAACCTGTTATACCCTCAAGCCGGAGAGCGGTGAAATCCTGCGACGTGTGTCTGGCCGATTGAGTCAATACCGCCACGTTGACGCCGGTCGGGACGAGCCGATAACCATCCGGCTCGAGCAACTGTCCGAGCGCGACCAATAGGGACTGTATGTGCGCGTCATGGACGGAGAAGGCGGGCAGGACGGGATCGAGTCCGACCGACGTGATGATGGAGACCTTGTTCTCTTTTCCGAGCTGAGTCACCAGTTTCGAGATCGGCCCGCCGGGAAAGTCGATGGAAACGACGTCATCGACCGCCCGGGCTGGACAAAACGCGAGCGGCATAGCCAGCAAACCGACACGTGCGAAACGGCGTAACTTGAGAAAGTTCATGCTCCTGATACGCCCGCCACACGAAAATCCTTCGGAGCTGTTACCGGACCGGCGGCCGCGCAGGCAGGATGACGTCGATTACGAGGCGTTCGGGGGGATTGCGGAGCGGTCTTTGTAGCGCCCGCAGAGCACGGTCACGACCGCCCGCTTCGGACGCAGCACGAAGATACGTTGCATGCCGTTGCCCACTGCTGTCGGCACTTCGATGACTCCCAAGGGGCGTGGCATAGTGGGCGTGCCACTACTAGTATCCCTGATTGCTGACCGGGAAAGGTCAGCCGTCGTATCGTTGACTCGCGCACCCGTACGCGCGGCCGTTCGGGCTTAGCCATAACCAAACTTCTTCGGTGATGGGTCGTTTGAAATTCAAACATCAAAAGCCGCAGCTGACCCCATTAAGCTCTCCTCGTGGGTCAGCGCGGTCGACTCGGGGACAGTTCATATAAACTCGAACCGTTGGAAGAGCGCTGATCTGTTCCGGGTGGCGAGATTGACCTCCGAGCTTTTTCCACGTCGCCTGCCCAATCGGTTTTTTCGATGAACCCCAAAAATTCCCCACTTGGTTCCAAGACGCTTTTCCGGTGGTTGCCCGCCTTGATCCTGGCCGCGACCACCGCATTCGCTCAACCGTCCGCGCCGGCGAATCTGGCCGGCGGGGCTGGCGCAGCGGTCGCGCCGATGCTAACGAACGCCCAGCAGGCGGCGATCGTCGCAATGATGCAGTCGCTCAATCCGCTCGCTGCCGCCGCGTCGACCGCCCGCAATGAGTTGATCGAGGCCGTCTTCGCTGTTCCCCGCGATGAAACTGCGATTCGTGCGCGTGGCGATGCCATGGTTACTGCCGAACTGGCATTGGCGTCCGCTCGTGCGGAACGATTTGCGGGCATTCAAACGTCAGGCGCCCGCCTTTCAGAGGCTCAGGTCGCACGGTTGATCACACAAACCAGTCAGCCAGCTGCGGGACGAGGCGGCCGTGGTGGCCCCTTGGTCAATCCGCCAAGCGTCGGACCAGAAGCGGCGCGCCAAGCCGATGCAATCGTGCCCCGCCCGGCGGCGATGAGCGATCTCCTTACGGTGGCACAACAAAGAGTGCTGGACGAAATAGGACGAGCAACGCCGGACCCGACCGCGGCCGCCGCAGCCGCACGCCAGGCCCTCGTGGCTGCAAGTTTTGCCACACCGCGTAACGATGCGGAGATTCGCGCCAAGGCGATCGCTTTGAGCGAAAGTGAACAAGCCCTCGCCCTCGCGCGCGCCGAAAAGTTTGCGGCCCTGCAGGGAGGACCGGACGCTATTCCGTCCGAGTTACGTGCATCAGCGATCGCGCACCTGAGCAGCGCAGGCGCTCGACGCGGTCAGGCCGCACCGCGCTCGGCAGATGACGCGACCGGATTTGTTTCGATTTTTGATGGCCAAGCGCTGACCGGCTGGGATGGAGATTCGAAATTCTGGCGGGCGGAAAACGGCGCGATTGTCGGAGAAAGCACGGCGGAAAATCCGGTGACGCGTAACACGTTCCTGATTTGGCGTGGCGGAACGCTGAAGGATTTCGAACTGAAGACGGAATTTCGGATGAGTGGTACCAACAGTGGCATCCAGTTTCGCAGCCGTGAGATCCCGGAAGTGGGTCAATGGGTTCTTGGTGGCTACCAGGCCGACATGGACGCCGGCAACACGTACACCGGGGGGATGGCCGAAGAGCGTGGCCGGCACAACAGCATGGTCAGGCGTGGGGAGATGATCCGAGTCACCGACAATGATGAGTATAAGCTTTTGGGAGTCGTGGCCGATCCGGACGAAATAGCGCGAAGCTTCGTCCTCAACGGCTGGAATACGTATCACATCATCGCGAAGGGAAACCTTATCATCCAGATCCTGAACGGAAGGGTTTCCGTCATCATGATCGACGAAGCCGAAAAAGCCCGGGCGATGGAAGGTGTGCTCGGCCTGCAGATGCACGTCGGGCCACCGTTCAAGATCGAATTCCGAAACCTCCTTTACCGAAAACTCTAAACGCCCGAGTAAACCGTTTCACCGTCAACAAGCCAACTCCCGAGCAGCTCGATTCCGAGAAAACCGCAACGTGGAAGGTTCGACTGGCAAGCGAAGTCCGATCCGAGTGCGGAGCGGGATCACGCTGGCTATCGGCAGAATTGGCGCTGGGCACCGAAGGCACGGCCAGATCGCAGCTGAGCAAATGGAGAAGCGCGGAATATAACAAAACTCGGCCTGGCCCCATGTGACTTACGCTCGCGAGCGCTCCGTACTTCTCCTTTTGGTCAGTGACCATCGTGACCAGTAGGAAGTAAAACAGGGTCCCTTTTGCTCGCCAGATCTTGCTCTTAATCGTGATCGAGTCGGACCGCGAAGGAGCACCATCGAATTTTCTCTCGCGACAACTCAACGCGTAGCGTGCATTGGGTGAATGCCAGCATTTGAAGCAAGATCGATGATTAGCGCGTAGTAAGTAAGACCGGGGAAACTACTTTATGGCGCGACTCGAACCCAGCCGGAGCCTTGTACTCGCAAAATGCGAAGCGTTCACAGATTTCCAGCTATGGCCGGCACATGATGAACTCGATACTGAAGGTTGGCTCAGCAACTTCGACGATGCGGAAATGCCCTACGCTCTTACGCTGTTAAACCATTTTGTCTATTACCCGAGAAAGTTCGCCGCAAAGCTTGTACGTCATTCGATCCATGATTTGAGCCGTGATGTCGTTTCTCGTGCCACTACTCAAGCAACTGCGAAGCATGAGTGGGCAAAGTTCCTAGATGCGATGTTGATCACTCGTGTTACGGGGGAAACGCCGAATGACACAGACAGCGCGTTCCAAATCGTTCGTTTGGTTCGACAACATGTCGAAATTCCCGAGGAGCAGATTATAGAACCTGAGAATTTGGTCAGCTTGCTCTTGGGTCTCCGTGACAGAACGGTTGTGTTCATGGACGATTTTGTTGGTTCGGGAAATCAACTCATTGAAACGTGGCGCCGTCCTTATCCGACAGGTACAAGACGGTTCTCCTTCGAGGAAGTAAGCCGGTTGAAGCTTGGCCATCGGTTCCTTTACCTACCTATTGTAGCTACAAGTTATGGTATCGAACACATAGGCAAAGAGGCGAAAGCTGTTGAGGTTCGAGCGTCGCACGTCCTCGGATCTGAGTACAATTGTCTTCACGCTGATTGCCGTATTTGGCCGGATCATTTGAAGCCAAATGCCGTAGCGGTGCTGCGAAACGCCAGTGCTCGTGCAGGGATACCGGATGACGAATGGACGGGATTTCATGACTTGGGTCTCGCGTTCGCCTTTGAAGGGTCAACCCCCGACGCAACGCTTCCTTTGTTCCACTGGAACCGCAACAACTGGAAGCGTCTCGTAGCACGAACTTGAAAACGCGATGAACGAAAACGACGCCCAAGAGCGCATCAACACACTGTTTGGCAGCTATCGCGCAGAATGGCTTGACCACAAAGTCTTCGAATTGTTTAGCGAACCGAATTACTTCCCTGAACTTGTGACTAATCGCCCTTGCGTCCTCTTGGGAGGTAGAGGGACTGGCAAAACGACTGTGCTACGTTGTCTATCATACGACGGGCAATTCGCACTGAAACGAAACGATCCTGAGCGCTTCGCAGATCAAAAGTTTTTTGGGATCTTTTATCGCGTCGATACAAATCGAGTCACTGCTTTCAAAGGGACCGAGCGCAATGATGACCAGTGGGCCAAGCTTTTTGGACATTATCTCAACCTGGTCCTCGGCGGGCTTTTTGTTCGGTTCCTCGCTTGGCACCACCAGCATTATCCAGGTTATGCGACGTTTTCTTCGCAAGCTCTCAATTTGATTTGCACCGCGTTCCAACTTGGCGGTGTGACAAACCTCTCTGAGTTGGTACATGCTTTCCGCTTGGGACTCGTAGAATACGAAGCGCAAATTAACAATATCGCAGAAAACGGCCCCTCTCGTCTTACGATTCAAGGAGCGCCCATCGATGTACTAATTGATTGTGCGCGTGAGCTGACGCAATTTGCCGATCGACAGTTCTATTTTCTCATCGATGAGTATGAAAATTTCCTAGACTATCAGCAACGTGCTGTAAACACCCTGATCAAGCACGTCGGAACCAGATATACTATAAAGATCGGAGTGAAGCAGCTCGGTTGGCGTGTACGACATTGTCTGAATGGAACCGAACAGTTGATTAGTCCTGCTGATTATAATCGAATTTCGCTCGCGCAACGTCTCGAAGACGGGGTGTTCGATGAATTCGCTTTACACGTTTGCCAAGCCCGACTCGATCAAATCGATTCTACGCTCCAAGTCCGAGTCAACACACTGTTTCCCGGCATTAACGATGAAGATGAAGCCGACGCGCTTATAGGCGCAGGCGTTCCATTTTCACCTCAGTCCCTGGCACTGATCGGAACGCTGAGTAGCGCCACACGTCAAAAGTTCGATGGGTTGCGCAAATTGGAACAGGTGTTTTTGGTCACTTGGCCCGACAATGCTGCCCCACGTCAGTTCGATGAAGCTGTTGAATTATTGTATAGCAACGCCCCGAGATATCGTGAGCGGTATGAAAATTACAAACATTCCCTCCTTTTTTCTCTTCGCCGCGGCAAGGCGGGTATCAGAAAATATTACGCTGGCTGGGATGTGTACACTAAGCTCGCCGCTGGAAACATTCGGTTTATTCTGGAACTCGTTGAACGCGCTTTCGTGGCGCACATTCAAAAGGGAGAAAAATGGGGTTTGCCGCTGTCTTTGAAGACACAAACCCAAACGGCTATTGCAGTTGGTAGGAAAAATTTGGACGAACTTGAAGGACTTGATGTAGACGGCGCCAAACTAACCAAATTGGTGCTTGGGCTTGGCCGAATCTTTCAGGTGATGGCAGCCGACCCCATTGCACACTCTCCCGAGGTAAATCAGTTTCAAATTTCAGGTGGAGCGCCGACCGAAATTGAAACTGCGAAGGCAGAAAAACTCCTCGGATCGGGTGTGAATCACGTGGCACTTTTGCGGCTGGTTGGTAGCAAGCCGAGTGACCCTGGAGACACGAAGGATTCAGACTATACTGTTCATCCTATCTTCAGCGCATTTTTTGAATTCAGTTATCGCCGCAAACGAAAGATGACACTGACCTGTGAGCAACTAGTGTTATTAGTGGATCAGCCGAAGGTCGCGATCAACGAAATCCTTCAGAAAAGCGGGCGCGACGAAACAGACGAACCATTACCAGAACAGATGGTGCTCTTTGAATCATTCTATGACTCGTCCGGTTGAAAACCCGTTCCTTATGCAAGCGTACGCCTCGCCGGCGGATGTTTCCTTCGGTTCGGATGCTGTGATTATCCGAGGCACCGGCCCTGAGCCGCGACATACGCCCGTGTACGCGGCACCCGCACGTTACGTCGACATAACTGTGCAAGATAGCGACAGCTTTGTTTATCACTATGAAGCGAAGCGTTCATACGTCGCGCTTCGCAACCGAACGCACCTGAAAGAATTTCTGACGCAGCTCGCTGGAAATCTGTTCATCGACATGACAGCCCTAAGTCACCACATCTGGGCGCCGATTCTCCGAACTGCGCTGATGCTCGGACGTACCACACGAGTTCTCTACATCGAACCCGAAGGTTATGTCCGTTCGCCGACCGGCGTCGAGGGCGAGATTTTCGACCTCAGTGAGCGAATTAACGGCGTCGCCGCGATCCCCGGATTTGCGTCATTGTCTGACGAGTTTGAGGACCGTATCTGCTTTGTCCCGATGTTGGGATTCGAAGGCAAACGTACAGCCCACGTTTGGGAACAGGTACAGCCGCAGGGTAATAAAATCTATCCGATCATTGGGCTGCCGGGTTTTCGCCTGGAGTTCCCTTTCTACACTGTGCAGAGCAATCAAAGAATTTTACACGAAACTCAGGCTTGGAAAAACGTTAGATATGCGGCTGCTAATAATCCATTCAGTGTCTACGATACACTGTGTGAAATTCAGGAAGCCAATACGGGCTCCCTTTTGAAAATTGCTCCGATCGGAACCAAGCCGCATGCCTTGGGCGCTTTCTTGTACCCCCTTAAATCTCGTCGCACCGTCGAATTCGTTTACGACTTTCCGATTAGAAAGAGCGACCGTACGATCGGAGTTGGCAAAGTTTTTGTCTACCGCGTGAGCGAGTTTATGGCGTAATATGGGCCACGACCGATATTATACCCCTGAAGAGGTCGCTGAAAGACTCGTCGATGCTGTGCAGTGTCGCCACGTCCGCCGGGTTGCAGATTTTGCGGCTGGAATTGGCGAACTCTTGCGCATTGCGTCGAAGCGTTGGCCGAATGCTGCGTATGCCGGCATCGACATCGATGAGCCAGCTCTAGTGGAACTGCGACGCATGAACAATCGCTGGAAATCTTGCCGAACGAATTTTTTAAACCTGCGGCGAACAGAAAAATGTTTTGAGGAGTGCGGACTTAGTATTTTTGACGTGGTTCTTCTAAATCCACCGTTCTCCGCCCGGCGCGTAAAGACAGTGACCGTCGAAGTAACTTCTGGGGCTAAAATTCTGTGCGGCCGAGCGATTGCATTCGTTCTAAGATCGCTGAGGTACTGTCGTACCGGGGGACAAATTCTAGCGATATTGCCGTCTGGATCCCGATCTTCCGTACGTGATTCGGCAGCGTGGGCGTATCTTGGGCGTGTTTGTGAAATCGAGCCGCTTTTCAAATTGGACGACGAAACGTTTGTCGGCTGTTCGGCAAGCGCCGAGGCAGTGCGCTTCACCATCAAGCGCCGCTACGCGGTGCTGACGAATCCGATTCAACAAGCGCTCGTACCGCTCTTAAACCCTGACATTTCGATCATTCGTGGTCGTCTTCCAATGCACACAAGCAGGTTGGTTGGACAAGTTGCTGTCATTCACACCACTGATTTAGCAGATCACAAAGTTACGAAGCCCGTGAATTTCGCAACCAAGGGCTTGCTGCTTGCGGACCAACTTCACGTATTCATCCCTAGGGTTGGACGGCCGCAACGCGACAAGATCTGTTCCGCACGGCTCTCAAATGTTTGTCTCTCGGATTGCGTTATAGCTATTCGGGGACGCACCGACGGAATGACTCAAGCGGTTAGAAGAGAAATTCTTCAACATTGGGACGAGTTCGCCGAACTCTACCGAGGCACGGGAGCTCCATACGTTGGAGTCGTTCAGATTGGACGGTTTCTTGCAGCACGCGGATTCAGTTGGGATTGCGAAAGCAAACAGATCAAGCGAACGGACATTCTATTTGCGCAGCCTGAGCACGTTTCCAGTTTGCGAGTTGCTTCCGCGAGTTAATATTCCTGGCCGTCTGCCCTGCCCAGTTTTTGATCTGATGTTCGGTTCACTTAGATTCTGGAGTACTTAGCGTCGAGAGAACGACGGATGCTATTCTCCTCCGACAATCACATGAGATTGCATCACTTCATCAAACCGAAGTTCCTCGCCGCGCTGCTGGAATGTCGAGCGTTTCACTTGATTCGCCAAGACCAACAGAAAAGTGACCCACAGGACGGCGTGCTGCCGCCGGCGAACTTTGAAGCACCACATCATGGTGAACTCGAGCAAATGTTGGGGGCCCAACCCGCGTTCCTCGTCAGCCAGGCGCGAGCGATTGCAGACGATCGTATTCGCACTTTTATCATGTCGTGGACTACCGACCCCAACGACGCGATGCGCAAAACCTATGGAGAGAGCGGCCAACGCTGCGAACTTTGCTCCACGGTCCTCGATCTCAAACAGATGCTTGGATACGAGTGGCTGCAGGGAAACGAATTCCCACCGCGACCGCGAGCTGTCGCCGAAATTTCGGGAGCGATCGGCGCTCCCGAACTGAAGCAGCCTCATTACACGGACGGGAAACGCGCGATGCCGGTGGTCCCATCAGCGTTCGCAACGGCGCACAAGGCGCTGGCATTCGCAGGTGAGTCGGAGGTGCGCATCGAAGCGATCCTTCGTCCCTACGACCTACAAGTCAGGCCGGAGGAAATCTTGATCCGTTGGCCTGCCCGAACCTTCGCAGGGCTTTCAGTTGTCTTAGGCGCAAAGATCACGCCGGAGGCCGCGGAACGGATTAGTCAACTTGCCGACAGTCTTGGAATCCCTGTGCAAGCCGCGGCGAGTCCGCTTACGCACTGAAGCGCCCGAACAGCTCAACAAAGCAACTGACGACGCAGATGAACACCAACACTTCCTATCGGTTTCACGAATTCGACGCTCCGACGCATTTCCCGTTTGACGACGCCACGACGCGTTGGCCCACCATTGTCGCTGAGTTTATCGCACCAATTTTCAAAGACGACCCCGATACTTGCTTCTGGTTCTTGGACCATGGTGCCGATTTTCGAGTAGTTTGAAAGGGACAGGTCAAAATCACTTAGGATTACGCAAACATCGGCGTTGGCAGACGGGGACGCGAATGATCGCGTCGACGCATGAGGCAGGCGCGCATCAAGGTGGATCCGGAAGTCGACCAGGCGATGTATCACTGCATGAGCCGCGTGGTAAACAAAGAGCGGCTCTTCGATGAAACCGCCCGAGAAATCCTGCGCCGGCAGCTCTGGCTGGTGGCAGAATACTGCGGCGTAGAGGTACTGACCTATGCCATCCTCTCGAACCACTTTCACGTGCTGACGCGCGTGCCCCGCCGCGAGACGCTCTCGGACACCGAACTGCTCCGACGCTATCGACTGCTCTATCCGAAACCCACTCGGTACCAGGCGGCACGCCTGTCGGTCATCCAATCCCAGTTGGCGACCAACGGGCCCGAGGCGGTCGCGTGGCGTCGGCGTCAGTTGTCTCTCATGGGCGATGTCTCTCAATACATGAAGCTCTTAAAGCAGCGATTTTCCATCTGGTTCAATAAGAGCCACGGACGCATCGGTACCCTCTGGTGCGAGCGCTTCAAAAGCGTTTTGGTCGAGCCTAAGGGCGCGGCCCTTCTGGTCATGGCCGCGTACATCGACTTGAATCTGGTCCGGGCCGGTCTGGCAACGGATCCTAAGGACGGACGTTTTTGCGGCTATGCCGAAGCGGTGGCGGGCAGCGAGCAAGCCCGTCGCGGCATCGTAACCGTTACCGGATTGCCGGACTGGAGCGAGGCCCAGTCCGCGTACCGGCAACTACTCTTCGGCACCGGAACCGAAGCGCGCGAGTCCAAGCAGGCGATCAGCCTTGAAGACTTCCAGCGGGTGATGCGCGAGGGAGGCAAACTGCCCCTGACCGACGTGCTGCACTGTCGGATACGCTATTTCAGCGACGGAGCGGTGCTGGGTAGTCAGGCGTTTGTCGCCACCCACTTGGCGCGCTATCGACACCGCACCGGCCGGCGGGAACAAACGCCACCGCATTTGCTGCCCTCATTTACTGACTGGGGCGATCTGACAACGCTGCGCGGTTTGCGCCGCAATCCCATTGGTTGAGCGGCGTTTGCTGACTCTCTGACCAGCCAACGGTTACTGCTTGAAGCTCGGCGTTCGGCCATGCGCCGCGGATGGGCAGAGCGAGGGCGAGAGGATGCCCGCAGCCGGACCACGCACTGCGTCTAGCGAATTTCCGCCAGAGCCGTAGATCTCTTGGGCAGTCGTCGCCTATTTTTGACCTGTCCCTATCTCGGCATCTGTCCCTATCTCGGCATCCGAAAACCTTTGCGGCCTTCGCGACCTTGGCGTGAGGCAATCCTTCGGAGCGCGCGCAAGCGTGCTGGCCTACGGACGATCCTCGGCTAGGCGTCTCTTTCGTGCGGAGCTGCCTCAGCTGGGCTTTACGTGGGACAGACATTCTGTCTGTGGTTTGTGATCAGATGCACAGGTATGAATGCCTGTGTCACGGGGCCTGACCCCGTATGAACAGCGCGTCGAATCAGCGGATCCCATGCAATCGCCCGAAGGGTTCTCCGACTCCGCGGCGTTATGGTTGGCGTGCTCACCGATCGAGCCTGCATGCCTCGCCTCCTCACTCTTTTCCGCCGGCGTTTTGCTTTTCCTTCGGCCTTGGCGCTGACCATGAGCCTTTTGGGAGCCGCCTCACCGCTGCACGCAGTCATGCGGCAGACGGTGGAGCACGCTTCGGTCGCCGGCAGCTACTCGTTCCAGTTTTTACGGTATTTGCCGCCTCATTACGGTGAAGACCCGGCCATCAAATGGCCGTTGATGATCATGCTTCACGGGGCCGGAGAGATCGGGACCAACCCCGAAGTCCTGGCCCTGAATGGGCCGCCCATGCTGATCGAGCAAGGGCATGATTTTCCCGCGGTGGTCATTTCGCCGCAGGCGGTGAGTCACCTCTGGGACCTGCCGGCCCTGGCTGCCTTCATTGACGATCTGATCGCGCACTATCAGATCGACCCCGCGCGAATCTACCTCACGGGCCTGAGCTTCGGCGGCTACGGCACATGGGCGCTGGCCGGAGCCTACCCCGATCGGTTTGCGGCGGTTGTGCCCATTTGCGGCGGCGGAGAGACGACGCAGGCCGCGAAGCTTCGCGACGTTCCCGTCTGGGCTTTCCATGGTGACTCCGATCCCATCGTGCCGCTGTCGGATTCGCAGCGCATGATCGACGCGATTCGTGCCGCTGGCGGAGACCCTCGCTTCACGATCTATCCGGGCGTCGGCCACGCCTCCTGGGTTCCCGCCTACAACACGGAGGATCTCTACACCTGGATGTTTGCGCAGTCGCTGGTCACCGTTCCGCAAATCGTCGTGCAGCCGCAGGCCTGCACCATGGCCGCCGGTGACACAGCCGTGCTTCGCGTGGAGGCCGCCGGGAGAAAGCTCGCGTATCAGTGGAAAAAAGACGGTCGCCCGATTTCGGATGCGACTTCGCCGTGGTTGATTCTGCGCAATGTCCAGGCAGTCGACGGCGGAACGTACTCGGTCACGGTCACGAATTTAGCGGGCAGCGTCACCAGCCAGCCCGCGGAGTTGACCTGCTGGTCGACGGCGGACCGTGGCCGTTTGATCAATGTTTCCGTTCGCACGACGACCGGCGCGGGCGACCAATTGCTGATTGTCGGGTTTGTCACCGGTGGAGCAGGGGCCAGTGGTTCGAATCGCTATCTCGTCCACGGTTTGGGGCCCCGACTCGCGGACTTCTCGGTGCCGAACGCGCTCTCCGATCCGGACGTAGGAATCTTCGCCGCTGGGATCAGTGCTCCGATCGCGAGCAACGATGATTGGGCGGGCGATGCGAGGGTCGGGACGACGGCCGCCGAACTCGGAGCGACGCCGTTGACGGATCCAAAAAGCAAAGACGCGGCGCTGCTCGTCGAACTCTTCCGAGGTGCCTATTCGATTCGGGTAACGGGGAAGAACAGCACGACGGGCACCACCCTCACGTCGGTCTACGACGCCGGGCCCGATGATTTGAGTGCCGCGAAGCCGCAGTTGATCAATATTTCCGCGAGGGCGCAGACGACGAACGCGAATCCCTTGATCGCCGGATTCGTGATCACCGGCAGCACCGCGAGGACGGTTTTGATCCGCGGACTCGGACCGTACCTGTCGCCCCTGCTGGGTGCGGGTGCGACACCGAATCCGAAAATCGAAGTGCGCCGGCACGAGGGTGCGACCAACCGCGTGATCATCGGCAACGACAACTGGGGTGGGGAGGCGCAACTGGCCAGCATAGCCCAGATAGTCGGCGCGCAGCCTCTGGCGGCCACCAGCAAGGACGCTGCGCTGATCACGACCCTTTCACCCGGTGTTTACTCGGTGGTGGTCACGGACGTCGACTCTGGCAAAGGCGGGATCGCGCTGGTCGAAGTCTACGCCGTGCCGTGAAAAACGAAGGGGCCCCCGTTGCGTGAGGCAATCCTCCCCAGGCGTTAAGCGCGAAGACGCGAAGGAGCAAAGGTTGCGCAAAGAAGACGGTACGAGATTCAATTCAACTGACTAGGCACTCCGTCCTTCGCTCCGAACTTCGCGCCTTCGCGGCTTAGCGCTTTAACGTTTCGGAGCGCGCGCAAGCGCGCTGGCCTACGGGCGATCGTCGAACCGGATTCCATGGAGGGACGACCTTCGTGTCGTCCGCGTCCGAGCTCGATATGGAGTGCGGTGGTCTTGACACCGCTTTCGCGCAACGAGGCTCGACTCGTTGGCGGATCCCGGATCGGCGCCGTCAAGCCGGCACCTGAAAAAGCGGCGTCAAGCCGCGCGCACTCCATATCGATCGCCGCGTCCTTCGCGCCCGTTGCGTGAGGCAATCCTCCCCAGGCATTAAGCGCGAAGACGCGAAGAAGACGGTGATTGGGTTCAGTTGAACCTGACTGATATTCCGTCCTTCGCTCCGAACGTCGCGTCTTTGCGTCTTTGCGCTTCAACCGGCCTCCACCGGTTTCGTCTTTCCTCTTTGGGGCAAAGGAGGAGGGTGGGGCGATGAATCGCCGGGGCATCAACTACGACGTCGGTATCGTGTTTTCGAAAGAGTACATGTCTCGTCCGGCCCTCGATCTGAAAATCGTCCAGCGCGAACTGCAGATCATCAAGGACGATCTGCATTGTACCGCCGTGCGGATCTCCGGGACTGAGATTGATCGACTGATCGCAGCGGCGGAAATCGCGTCGGCCCTGGGCCTCGAAGTCTGGCTGTCGCCACATTTGCATGACAACAGCGCGGAGGACACGCTGAGGTACATGCTGGAATGTGGCCGCCGCGCAGAGGCGGTCCGGCAGCGCTGGCCGGGTTTGATTCTGATCATCGGCTGCGAGCTCACCTTGTTCATGAACGGGATTTTGAAGGGTGATACTTTCATCGAGCGCATCTCAAACCCGCTGACGATGCTCAAGCTGAAGGTCGCCGGTTCCCACAACCGACCGCTCAACGCCTTTCTGACCCGGGCAGCGGCCGCGGTGCGCGAAGTCTTTCACGGTCCGATCACCTATGCCTCGGCGCCGATCGAGGAAGTGAACTGGGCCCCGTTCGATTTCGTCTGTGTGGATTATTATCGTGGTGAGAAAAACCGCGATACGTACGCCGCGCGGTTGCGGCGGCACTTTGCGCACGACAAACCGGTCATCGTGACCGAAGTGGGCTGTTGCGCGTATCGAGGCGCTGAAGACAAGGGCGCCATGGCGTGGGCGATCCTCGATTCCAAGGACCTGACGCAGCTCAATGGAGACTACATCCGCGATGAAGCGCTTCAGGCGAGGGAGCTCCGCGACATGCTCGGCATTCTGCAGCGCGAAGGCGTCGAGGGGATCTTCGTGTTCACGTTTGTCGCGCCAGCGCTGCCCCACGAGGCGGACGCCCGGCGGGATCGTGACCTGGCGAGTTATGCCATCGTCAAGAGCTACGCCAACGGGTTCGGCGTGACGTATCCGGAAATGCCATGGGAGCCGAAAGCGGCGTTTCACGCCGTGGCCGAGATATTTTCCGGCGATGCGCGCAGCACGACGCCGGCCGGCGACGCGTGATCATGCGATCAATTGAAGCTGATGACGAGTAGGCCTGGAACAGCCGACAACCTCGACGACAGGTCATGCGAGCCTGACTTGGTCGAAATTAGCTCGCGGCAAAACTGCACGTCGGTATTCGACATCTTCGCATGAGCGCGAGATCCAAGCTTCGCGATTTTCTGGTGAGCGCACGCCGTAACTTACTGCGCGAATCTTTGGTGCTGATTGTCATGTTCACGTGGTTCGCCACCGCAAAGGCGGGCACCCGGCCCGACTACTTTTCTGCCCGCTCCTTCGGAGCGGAACTGCAAGGGGACTTTCAAGTTCGACGCAGTACGGCGATTGTTGAACGGCTGAATGGCGAGGCCATGAGAGTTCGCGTTTTCGGGCCCTTTGGTAAGGAAGCGCTCGCCGACGAAAGAGGCGTCGAGATGTGGAATAAGTTTAGTTTGCCTGGATTGGTTCGCGACCTTGGTACGTATGATGTCGGGTTCACGTTCGTGGTAAACCGTGTGTTGGTCGTGGACGCGTCGCGATTTTTGGAATGCCTGCTGATCAGTGAACAGAATCACATAGTTTTCCTACTCTTGCGTCTGACGCAGTCGGACGACGGCAAAATCCGGATTGCGGACATGCAATTTTCCGGCTCAGAACTCGAGGTTTCCCGTTCGATTCGCCAGACGTTGATTCTGCTAGGCTATAGAACCGATCAGCTGCTTGAACCGGAGGAGGAGGGCCTATCTCGCGCCATCTCCAAACACTCAATGAACGCGGCGGAGATTTTCACGGCGATAAACGAAAAAGATTACGGCCTGGCATTTGGTTTTCTGCAGTCGAACTACGGTGAACTCAATCATACGCGGATCTGGCGCGAGCTGCGGAATCGATTGGCCTTTCTGGGAAGTAAGTCCGCTATGCGTAATTTGGAAGCAGAGTGTGCGAGTGGCGAACCCACCAACTCGCTCCTGAGTTTCGGCATACTTTCAAATAAGGGAGACAAACAGCGTGCCTTGGCAGCCCTGGAACAGACGATTCGAGATTTCCACCAGCCCGCGGTGTTGTGCGCAATTCGAGCCGGCTTGCTGATTGACCTGAATCGTAACGAGGAAGCCCTGGCCTCGGCGGAAAACCTGTCCGAATTGAATCCCCTGAGTGGTTCTTCTTGGCGCGTAGCGATATTGGCCGCGGTGAACTTGCAAAAGCCCGCGTCCGCGATCCGAGCATTGAATGGCTGGGCGAAAATCGCGCCTCGAAGCGAGATCGACGCGATTCTGCAACATGAACCTGCACTCACCAAGTTTCTAGCCTCGCCCGACTATCTGGCTTGGAAAGAAGTGCGTAAGAGCACGGCTCTCCTCTAGCGCGGTGCGGGTTGCGACGAATTAGCGACAGGCGCCGTTTCCGATGCTGATCGGATGGAAATAGAGATCGACTCCATGATGTCGTCTACGGCATCGCAAAACCGATCCATTTGCGCTGCATCAACGTAGTCGCGAGTTAGACGGAGATCGTGCACCGACACGAAGCGGTTTCCGGAGAGTCCTTTTTCGGTCCGATATTCTATTCCTTCTGCGGTTACCACTTCCGGCAGTTGTTCAGGTGACGAGGTGAAGGGCAGATCGATTTCGATTCGGTGACGCACGAATCGCCCGCCAGCGATCGCCTGCGGCCAACGGCGCCGCCGGGATTCGGGTAAATCCAGCATCGAACGCAATGAATAAGCATACAACGCAACTGACCGAGCGTTGCTCACCGTTTTGACGAAACCCGGGAGACGATACTTTGTGTTTAAGGTGATGATATTATTTTCTCGATCATCCTTTACGGATAACGTGTCAACCTCCTCCATGTTCTTATAGAAGCGACTGATGAAGTTAAACCAGTGGTCGCCGATCTCAGCATGGGATGCCGCCTCCAGATACTGACGATAAAAGTCAGCCTGAATCCCACGAAGTGACGTCGTCACTTCCAAGTGCGCGTCACCTGATTTTTCATCCACGGTGAATCTATCTTTAGTTTCCGAATCGGGTTCCGTGGGGTTGTCACCTGGAATCATGGTGAAGCCCAGTTCTCCTTTCCGCAGAATAAGTGCGGTGCGGTAAGGAGGGATGGACCAGCCGCCCGCTGCGCCCTGCTGTCCCTTGATGGTAGCGTCAACGAAATGTATCTCGCCCTTCCAACGGTAAGCAACGATCGCATGATCGAACGCTTGCGACGAAGGTGGAAACTCGGTGGTTCGTTCGCGCAGATATGTATTCACCAAAGCCGGCCAGGCCTCGAAACCGAGCGCGCGCAGCATGCTCGACAGCAAGAGCGCCTTGTCCTTGCAATCTCCATACCTGGACGCGCAAACCTCGGATAGAGGGCGTGGCCGTAGATTGTGATCTCCCACGGCCATGGCGAAGTATCGCACGTCATCCTGCACCCAGTGAACGGCGGCGCTCAGCAGTTCCTCGGGGCGGGTATTCACCGCTTTCCATTGCTCGATCAGCGTTCTGGCAGATTCCGGCAGCGTGTCACTCTCGGCGAACACCCGCTCGCCCCACTCCGCTACGTCGGACCAAGCGTAAAAACTGGAGACTTGAAGCAACGGGAAAAACGGCGCGGCCTGAGGGCTGACGGCGGCATCGAATTGAATCGCAGGCAAAGAGGTCCCTTCCCAACGCAACGTGCGGAATTGCTCCGTGTCTTCTTTTTCCACGGCCAAACGCAACTTCGCAGAGCTGAACAGTTCGCGCGGGAGATTGTGCGTGCCTGGTGGTAGAACAAACGTTTGAAAAACCGAGGGCTCCGCGGTTGGGGTGTGGATTACAACCCGCTGCCGCTTGATCGGCCAAATAGAGCCCAATTGATGCCGCGCAGTCATGTGTCCGCGTAAAACAGGATTGGCAGAATGGAGCGTGTATGCGACCTCCACTACATCGCCGACCCTGACATCCTCGAGGATTGTGACCACGGTTGCCTGACCGCTGTATATTTTGCTCTCGAAACCGGTTTCGCGCTGGAGGGTTTTGAACTTGGCGTTTGGTAATCGATCAACGACCGCACCTTGGCGGTTCACTTTCAATGTGTGCCAGGTCAGCTTTTCATATTCGGGAGCATACTCGACGGACCACTCAGAGTTTTGGCGAACGCCTTGTGCGTTGACCAGATGGATGACGAGGTGTTGGAAAAAATCACTTCCATCCATCGTAAGCTGCGATTGCTGATCACTCAGAAGGATCTCGGCGGCTACACCGACCGGTGGAGGTCCATCCGGCGCTTTCCAGTCGAGCGTTTCGATCCAAGCTGGTGGTTCGTGCAACGCGACAGGTTGGTTCGCAGTGATGACTACGCCGGCACCCTCAGCTCCGAATGCCCACGAGAGCAGCGCGCCATGCAGCAGAGCCAATCTTCGGATCATGCGGGAGAGGCGTTGGGAGACAGTCGTGATCAATTGGGTTGAGTTGAAGTTGTTTTTCCCGACGGATCCAGATTGTTTTGAAACACAAGCGTGCTCCTTCACCGAGTGATTCTTGGATCGCTGTTGCTCGGCGGTGGTCACGCCGTTTAACAACGGCGATTTCGGAACAGGGGCTCTCGTTCGATTATCGACGCGGTTCATCAGATCATCGATCGCCGCAGAATTACTTGTCTCGGCAACGAGTGACGCGTTCCCCCTGTTGAGCCAGCCAGCCGCACGCTGGTCGCTCAGAACGTCGCCCGGAGTGAGACGGAGTACGTCTGACGCCGCCAGTCACCGTAGGATTGGACGCCGGCTCCGGAAGGGTCGTTGGCGTAGCGAGGGGGACGAGCGTCGAAAAGATTATCCACACGCAGTTGACCGCTCAGTCCGAAGCGCCGGTTTTTCCACGGCAGCCATCGCGCGAGATCACTTTGAACATACGCGTCGAATTGCCAGTACGGATTGATCTGTCGGTTATGCTGGGTCGGCCACTCGACCACCGGAATCGTGCGCGAGTGAAAGTAGTGGCCGTCCAATCCAAATCCATACGCCCGGTTCGACCAGCCCGCGCCAAAATTGGCGCGATGCTTCAGTAGACCGATCGCCGTTCCGTCGGGGGCTTCGAGTTCGTCGATCGTCGGCGACATCGGCGCCACCTGCAGTTCGTACGTCTGGAAATAGGCCCATCGGGCGTACACATCCACGGACATGACTATCACCTGACCCCGGCGGGTTGGAAATTCAGTTTTCCCGCGAAGGCGATCCCAGCCTTCATGAACAACATCCTGCATCCGAAGCCGCCCAGCCCTTGAAATGGATCAGCGGGGCGGATACGCGACGGGTCCTACTCGGTCAGCCAGCGCAGCCAGACCGGGCCTTGCCAGACGGTCGGCCGCCATTTCCACCCGGCACGAGTTGTCGCTGCGATCAGCGGCGACTTCATTTCGTTCAGGTCGAATTTGTACGAATACGAGAGCGCTGGTTGAAAGTTGCCGCGATCGTCGAGCTGAAGGCCGAACACTTGGCCTTGCTCCACTTGAAAGAACATCAGGCCGAGCGTGGCCTGCCACGCGATGCGCGCGCCGGGGGCTCCCGCGCTCCAATCGTAACCCGCAACGTAGTCCGTGGCTCGGACGGTTTCACCCTTCGGATCGAGCGCGAGCCGAATGCGAAACGTGCGCCGCAAGCCGTGCGCGCGGGCGAGATCAATCCATTTGGCATCAGCATACCGCCAGGTCGCAAAATACTCGTTCGGTCGCTCGCCACGCTCGATGCGAAATGGAACGTCGAGTTGGTTGATGGCTTCCAGACGTGCCGCGAGTTCGCCGGGAGACACGGCGGAAACGCCAGGCACCGACGGTGAGCTCGCGGCCCACGCCGCGCCTTTGAAGAACCAGCCCGTGTACAGACACACGAGGAGCACGAGTCCGATTGCTTTCATCGCCGGAGGCTTGAAAAACGCTCCGAGCGGCTGCAGCGCCGGTATAAGCGGTGCGGGACGTGACGCTTCGATTGCCGCCGTGGGCAGCGTGCTGGCGGCGCGGTGCGCGGCGGCCGATTCCTTTTTAAGTCCCGTCCAGAAAAACAACAGCCGTCCACTGCGCAGCAGTTCGATGTAATCGGAATTCTGCCGACGTTTCCCGCGCCAGCCACGTTCCTCATCGCCGCTGGTTCCGGTCATTTGAAACGTGCGCCAGAGCGAGGCGGATGCGCGTTTTGCCGCCTCAGCGGTGGGGAACTGCGCCGCGAGCGCCGTTTCGCCGGTGCCGACGAGAGCGAGTTCTGCGACCTCGGCCTCCGCGAAAAATTCCGGGAAAATCGATTTCGCGTCGCGCATATCGCTGTCGCGCAGGTCCGCTCCAAAAAGGCTTTGGCGATCAGCGAAATGTCCGTCGACCGTCGGCAGGCTGACGGTCGGCCCCGCTGGCCCGCCCGGCGTACGCGCAGAAACGAGCGCTCCGATCAGCAGCGGCAGCGTCACGGGCAGCATCAGGACGGCCATGAAAACCATCGGCCTCAGGGACGCGCCGGAGCTCCGCATGATCGCCCCCACGAGCGTGAGGACCAGAGGAATGGCGAGACAGAGGATAACCGCGACCATCAGGCTGGGGTTGGCGCGAAACACAGCAGTGGGGGAGTTCATGGGTGAGTGGGCTGGAACCCGAATTCGAGCGTGTAATTGAATCGCTGAGACCTGAATCGCTGGGACACGGGCCGCATGGATTTCCTCACGCAACGGACGCGGAGGTCGCAAAGGTCGGGGATGTCAATCAGGGGAAAAGGGGGTGACAGAACCATTCTGGCGATGATGTCCGAGCCTGGCGACTCACCACCACGTGGTTGCGTGGAATGCGATCGCGCACTCCGGCACGGACGCGGGAACCGGGCGCTCATTTGTTCACCGCGATGATGAAGATGATCAAGATGAGGATGGAGGGGGAAAATGCGGCCCACGTGGCTCCGTTGTGCAGTCCGGCGCGCAGCAAAAAGATGCTCGCCACGACGCCGGCCAGCCCGAGCAGCGACAGGCCTGCCATCCACAGTTTGATCACATGGATTTGCGCGGGGGTGGAATTTGCTCCCCCCAGCATACAAAAAACGATCGCCGTGAGGGTGACGATCAGGGTGATGACCATGCCAACGATCGGTAGGATAGCTTTCATGAAGGTGGAAAACGGGGTGGCTCAGCGAGGGTCCTCGGATGGATCATAGCCAAATTCGCGGACGAGTGCCGCGTGAAACTGATCGCGTTCATACGAGAGCGCCGCGCCTTCACCGCCACTTGTGGCCCAGCCCGCGTAGGTCGCCATCCACTGCGTTGCCAGTTTGAACGCCGCCACGGCCCGAGTTTCGTTGCCCGCGGACTGAAAGGCGCGCATGCGCTGCGCATACATCTCGGCAATGGAACCGGCGGCACCGATGTGCTGAATCTCCCGCTGAATCTGTTTTTCCATTTCTTCGAGTCGATCAGGTCCCTCCGTGGACCGCGCCTGGCGCCACCACTCTGATCCGCTGGTTTTCGCCGCCTTGGACTGCGGAGGCGGCACGATCATCTTTCGGGCTGCTGGCTCGGGCCGAATCCGCTCGGTGCCGGGAACGGGGACGTAATCGCCGAGTTCGAAAAACTCCTTCATGTGTCCGATCCGCGGACCGCTGGGCGCCTTCAGCGGAAACCGCAACGTGACCTTTCCGTGCTCCCGTTCGATCTCGAGGTGGATTTCGAGTTTGATCTGGTCGAAGGACTGACCGCGTAACACTCCGCGTTCGCCGGCGCGCAGCGTAATGCCCTCGGCATCTGTGAAGTCGCGGAGAACAGTGACCCGGTGGTCGACGCTCAGATGGTCTACGGTCGTGGCCATGTCAGTGCGCGGACGTCGTCCTCTTCTGCTTC
The DNA here is from genome assembly GCA_039928945.1 of Opitutus sp. Lineage (GTDB taxonomy): Bacteria > Verrucomicrobiota > Verrucomicrobiia > Opitutales > Opitutaceae > Opitutus. Next base: position 22,634 of record JBDSSD010000055.1, read on the forward strand.
GACAGCACACGGTCAAGGCAGCGGGTCGGAGACCGCGCTCTACTCATAGGTAGCGCGGCGTCTCTGACCCGCGGCTTGGACGGAGAACTCAGGAACTCTGGAACGGAGAAGAATTTATTCTCTGCTCCTGTCCATTGGATCGACCGTCCTGCTTCAAAGATCGAACATCCCTTTGCGCCCGTAGCGGCCTTGGCGTGAGGCACAAAGCGTCGAGTCGCCCGGCTCTTGATGAGTCTCGCGCGCATCCGTTTTATTGCCACAGCGACACGGTGGACGCGGTGCCGGATTCGCTGTCGATGACGACCAGAATGGGCTCTGACACTTTGTCGGGCACCGCCGGACGCGTGCCGATGAAGGTGCTGAAACGCGTGTCCGGCAGGAGCTGCGACAGCGCGAATCGATCGATCCCGGTGTCGGTTTGCCAAAGGATCTTTCCCGTTCCGTCGACGCGAGCCACGACCAATGTTCCGCCCAAGCCGGATCGCGCCGTATAGACCATCAAAAAACTATCGGGGCTCGATAGTCGCACCGGGTGCGCGTCGACATCGGACCGCAGGAAGGCAGCGTTCAAGTACTCGTCGGTGGAAACGCGCTCCTGCGAAAGGATTTCACGACTGCCACGTTCCAACTCCGGGCCGAGCTGCGACCGATAAAAGCTGCGCTGCTCTTTCGCGTCGTCGGCGCGGTTGAGTCGCGACAGCCAGGACTTGGGTTTGTACTCAACCGCTGCGGCCTTCGACGAAAGCACACCCAACCACTCGGTCGGCGTGGGCCGAACACCCGCGCCGAGGAACTGCTGCGGCTTGGGGTCGAACGGAAACGCCGGCGGCCGAGGACTGGCTGGCACGGCCTGCAGCGTTTCTGGCGTGACTTCGTAGACCTGCTTGCGATCGGCGCTCGTGATCCGCAGCCGCTGATCGAATTCCATGCGTCTTTGATCATCCCAAGATTCATCCAGTGACAGATTCGCGCGGCGGAGCTCCGCCGCGCCCACGACCTGGCCCGTCTTGAGATTTACTCCACCGATGCCGTCGAATTTGAACCACACGTACGTTCCGTCGCAGCCAAGCAATTTTGTAAGATTGAATTCCTGCGCGCGCCGTTGCTTCGCCACGGGAATTAATTTTCCCGGTGAACGTCCGTCCTGCGGCGTCAGCAACACGGCGAGGCGATAGCGATCGTTGTCCGGATTGCGATGGAGGGACGGCACGTAGGGCTCGAGCGCTCGAATGAGAGTCGCGATGTGTTCCGGGGTACGGACCGAAAGACCGAGCGGCGTGCCGGTGGAGGCACGAATGCTGAACAGACTCTTGAAGCCAATGGCGGCGGCGGCGAGCACGAGCAGAACGGCGGCGATGATCATCATGAGTTTCGCTTTCCGGGCGCGGAAGGCCACATGCTGGGCGCGCGCTTGCGACGGAGGCGGCGAGCCTTGATGAACATTGATCCAACCAGATCGCGCATCGATTTCGGCGCGACAACCGGGTGCCTGCTGGCGAATGACTTCGTCGGCCACGCGTTGCAGGATTTCCCCGCGTCGTAGTGCCGCCCACGGATACTGCACGCGCCAGACGGATTCCTCCTCGAAATAGATGATGGCTACGACGTCATTGCCACCGAACTCCCAGCTCATCGGGATGGCACCGGCGGCCTCGCGGTAGGTCACCGTGCCGGATCGTCCCCGCTGATCGATGGTGACGCTCCAGGATTGCGCCCCGCGCGAAGAGCCGCGCGATTCGGTGGAAGGTTCCATGGGTCGGTGCGCAACCTGACTAAGCCTGAGCGACTTGCCAAGTTTTGTTCGACACCATCTCGATCCTTTCTCGGCGCGTAACGAAATTGCTCGTTCGACAAGCCAACCTCACTGCGGTGTTCACGTGGGCCAGCGCGCTCGCGCGCGCTCCGGATTTGCCTCACGCGAAGGGCGCAGCGGCCGCGAAGGTCAACGTGCGGACGCGGGAGCAACATGACTTCGCTCGACCCGCTAAACGCTCAAGGTTTCACCGCAGAAAAAAGGGGCAGGGGCGTCAACACGCCCGCTGCCCCGGTTAAGCCTGGCGCCGTCCTACTTTTTAATGACGGCCGCGGCGGGCGGCGAAGGGTGCAGATGCTTCGCGAGAAATTCCTCGGCTCGCGAGAAAAGGTCCACGCGGTTGCGGAGGAGATTGAGCGTGGAGCGTTCATTGCCAACGGCGATGGACTCGTTGGGAACGTTCGCGCGGTTGAGATCTGACAACAGTCTCGTGGACTGCGCGCTCGTGTCTCCGCCATCACGCTGGTACCCGACGAGCACGGCGGCGTGCAGGCGGTTGAGCCGGCCGTTGGCCGACATGGCGTCGGTCTTTTTCTCGTCGCCCAGGTGGCGGGAGACGATGCCGTAATGACCGCTGCGATACTGATTGGTTTTTTCATCACGCAGGTATGCGCTCCAATCGTAGATGCCCTGAAATGCGACGATCGCTTTGAACAAGTCGGGTTCTTCTTCTGCTGCTGCCACCGCCAGGTAACCGACATTATCGCCGAATCCGACAATGCCCACGCGGGTTTGATCGATGAGGCCTGAGCTGAGCAGATGGCGGGTCGCGGCGGCCACGTCTTCGGCCATCTTGCCGAATTCCCATACGTCGGTGGCGGGGAACAACCAGCTGTAGCCTTCGGAGCCCCGATGATTTGGCCTTAACACGGCGTAGCCGCGGCTGACCCACATTTGCGTTTGGGCGTGGAACCCAACGGCGGCACGGGTGCGATCAACGCCATAGCCGAAGCGAAACAATCCCGGCAGGCCGGGCGGCAAAACGACCAGCGGCACCGGATTGGTTTTTGAGGCGCCGGCCGGCAGAGTGAGGTAAGCGTCGAGCTTGCGACCGTCGCGCGTTTTGTAGGGCACGATATTCGTGCGCTGCATGCGTTCCGGATCGATCCACGGCATCGATTCACCGATCGGGCCGAAGGTGCGTTTCTCGAGGTTGATCGAATGAAAGGACGGAGGGTGTCGGTCGGAAAACGTTTCAACGATGAGCGTCCGCCCCGCTTCGTCTGCTCCGATCACCCGCACGATTTTACCGGGGAAGTAGCCATCCAGCACTTTCTGCAGGGCGACGTAAGTCTCGTCGAACCACGCGGCGCTCGGGCCGGCACGATCCAGACGCGCACCGAGAACATTGCGCGTGCCCGGATCGTAGTAGAGCTGACCGCTGAAATCGTAGGCCTTGTCCTGCAACAGCACGTCCCCGAGTTTGCCGGTTACGCCGTCGATGAATTGCAGCGGCCGTGGCTGGCCCTCTTTCCGCGGACCAAGGACGAGCAGTTCGGTCGGGGTCCGGCCATACCCGAGCACATCGATGTCATCGAGATTGACCGGGCACTTCTCCCACCGCTCGTCCACCCGTCGCCACATGGTGAACACGCCATTGAGCGCGGTAAATCCGTAGGCAAGGTTGCCGTCCCGATCTGCCATAAATCCGGCATCATGACCTTCGGTCGGTCCCACATAGGTTTTTTCGATATGCTTTTGGTTGTCATCTTCAACCAGGTGCGGGTCGAGGCTGCTCGTGGTGATCGAGGTCAGGTCGGCGATCTGACCCGTCCGGATGTCGGTGTTGATGACCACGGCCTCGCCATTGCGTCCGGCGTTCATGGTATTGGCCGAAATCCAAGCCAGCGGCCGGGTTCTCCGGGTTTGCGGGACGGCGATCAAACGGGGCCCGATGAACTGCAGCAGCGGATACGGATTGCTGACGCGGCCGACGTCGGTCGCGTAGAGGCCTGCGCTTCCCGTCTTAAAAAGGAGGATATGGAACGCCAGTCGTTGGTCGTTCAGCCAGGTGAGAGTTCGGACGTCGTTGTCGCCTCCGGCGTCAAATCCTTCAACTTTCTTGGTACCGAGTTCCTGGACAAGGAGCTTATGTCGATCCTCGCCGGCGGCCATGATCGCGGCGACATGGGTCCCGGCCGGATTGATGACAGGATCCTCCAGGAAGCTGGGCCGAAAGAAATCGGCAATCGGGATGGGTTCGTTCGCCGGTACGGGCGTCCGACGATCCAGTTTGATTTCTTCCCGCGCTGTGAGCGGGCAGACGGCGAGAAAGCTTAACAACAGCAAGGTGCAGGGGCGTGGAGGTGTGGTCATGAGAGCGACGTTTTGCAATCGAGCGCGCCAGTGAAGCGCGGGGAACGGGGTGGCACCCGAGATCTAAGTCAGAGATTTATCGCAATTCAATCCAATCGCTCGCGAACCTGCTGGGTTGTCCTGATTCTTCGGGTTCGTAGCCCTGCGGGTTGACGCTGGCGCGGCGAAGGGTTGTCGTCGCGCCGGCTGGTCCTCATCGCGCCCGGAGTCGTGGCGTCCGTTTCATGGGTCATCAGAAAAGGGCTGCGGGTTTGATAAAGCCGTGATCGGCTCGGACGGATCGAGCGTTAGACCGTCGTCGCTCGTTTTGGATACCCCTCGCAACCGCCCGTCATCATACCTCCATGCCTACGCATTCAACCGCACTCGCCACCGCGTTCGTCGCGACCTGCTGCCTCGTCTGTTCTTCGTCGGTGAATGCCGACAACCCGGTCCCACCAGCAGGGCAAGGTTCGGAGAGCCATGCCGTCCGCGTGACCACGGGAAACAGTCCGGCGGGAAAGAAATCGTATTTGGGCGTTCCCTACCACGATCCGATCTACCACGGCGGCCCGCAGGTGATCCCGGGGAGATTGCAAAACGAGTATTACGACACGATGGACCTTTCCGCCGAACAGAAAGCCGCGGGCGCCGAGGAAGGCATCACTTATCATGATACCGACAAGATCAACAGCGGAAGCGGGACCCTCAATGGGAAGGGGAGCTACGAGAAAGAATTCCGGATGTTCGAGAGTCCCGATATTTCCTACATCAAGTTCGATCACGCGGGCGTTCAGATCGATGACAGCCCCTTCAATCGCGTGAAGCCGGAGGCGGACGGCCTCTACCTGGGGTGGATCGCTCCCGGCGAGTGGGTCAACTACACGGTGGTCGTGAAACGTCCCGGCACCTACTCGCTCACGACGTCGTACACGTCGAAGTTCGGCGGGCACATCTCGTTCGACAGTGATGGGATGGACGTCAGCGGCCCGATCGAGATTCCCAGTACATTCGATCAAGCGGATCCCATCGAGTGGCGGCAGGCGCACCACTGGAACAAGGTGACGCGCCTCGGAAAGCTGCGGCTGAAGGAAGGGGTGCAGGTGTTGACGCTCCACTTCATCGATCAGCCGGTGATGAATTTCGACTACATGGAATTCGTGCGAGAGGAGTAATTTGCGCACCAAGAAGGCGGCGGCGCGGTTGCTCGCCGTTTCTGCATGCAGGCGCATCGTAACATCCGGTGGAGAGTACTGTATCGCATAGGCGGTAGCGCGGCGTCTTCGACCCGCGTTATGGGGGAAAGCGTGGCGGGGAACACCCAGCCTCGGAAGACCACGGATGAACACGAATGGGAACGACATTGTAGGGGCGCGCCCTTGTGGACGCCCGGTTTGAAGTTCGATTGAGCGGATGCGATCCGACGTTCACGGGCGGCCGTGAAGGCCGCCCCTACGTGCGCGGATCTCCCGGCTAAGGCATTCGTGTGCATGCGGTCCATTCGTGGTTTGTTCGTGAAGGGATCGAGCCGACGGGAACAGCTGAATCTTAATCACGGATGGACCACGGATTGCGCAGATCACACGGATGAGAGCACCGTTCCTCTGTCTATCTAAGGAAAGGACTTGCTTTCTACCTTAGACTGTCTGAGTGAGTAGCGGTGGCCGTGAAAACTGAACTCCTGCCAGGCACCCTCGATCTGCTCGTGCTGCGCGTCCTCAGTCGCGGCGAGCTGCATGGCTGGGGCATCACCAACAAGCTCGAGCAGCTCTCGAAAAGCGCGTTGCAGGTCGATGAAGGTTCTCTCTATCCGTCGCTTTACCGCATGGAGGACAAAGGCTGGATCGAAGCAGAGTGGAGGATGACGGAAAACAATCGCCGCGCGAAATATTACGCGCTGACCCGATCGGGGCGGAAGCAGCTTGAGGCTGAGCAAAAACTTTGGGACCGCACGAGCTCCATCATCGCGATGGTGCTGGAGTCCGCCTGATCAAAGAGCCCCCGGATTCTTTGCTTCGCCGCACGCAACCCTGAGCGCTGAGCCGCCGCTCGTGCTCGCAACCCGTTCCCCTTATGTCGCTTCTTCGCCGCCTGCGTCATTTGTTCCGTCGCCAGCAAGCCGAGGCCGAGATGGCGGAGGAAATGCGTTTCCACCTCGAACAACGCGCGGCGGATTACCGCGCAGACGGTCTGCCCGACCGCGATGCGCAGTACGCCGCGCAACGCCGGTTCGGAAACACAGGGCTCCTGCAGGAACATGCGCGCGACACTTGGGGCTGGGGCTGGTTGGAGCGTTCGGCCAACGATCTTCGGCTCGCGGTGCGTCAGCTCGTCGCCAATCCCAGCTTTTCGGTGCTGGCGATTCTCACGCTCGCACTCGGTATCGGGGCGAACACCGCGATTTTCAGTACGTTTCAAACTGTCCTCTACAAGCCGCTGCCGTATCCGAACGCCGACACGGTGGTTCGCGTCTACCGCGCCACCAGTCAAAAGCCTCGGGGTAACATCGCACCGGCCGACTTTCTCGAGTTTAAGCGCGCGACGCACGCGGTGGGTGACGTTGCCGCGTACACGCCCGCGAACGCGAGTCTGTCCGAACCGGGTAATCCTGCGGAAATGGCCTACGCCGCGCGCTGTAGCGCGAATCTGTTCGGGATATTCGGCGTCTCTCCGCAACTCGGCCGTTCCTTCCTGCTCGAGGAGGAATCGCCGGGCCGCGATCGCGTCGTCATCCTCAGCCAGCGGGTCTGGCTCAAGCGCTACAATGGCGACCGTGACATCGTTGGCCGCACGGTTCGGATCGATGGCGAACCGCACAAGGTGATCGGTGTGATGCCCGAACGCTTCAACGACTGGCGGCATCTCGGGATGATCGATTTTTTTCGGCCGCTCGCCTTCACTCCAGAGCAGGCCGCGGATCGCCGTGATCCTCTGCTCCGCGTCGTCCTGCGGCGGGACCCGGCCCGCTCGTTTGCCGAGGTCACGGGATTTGTCACCGAGTTCGGTGCGCGGCTGGCGAAAGAATTTCCCGACCCCAACGCCGAAAGCAACTGGTGGGCCGTCCCGCTGCAAAGCAGCCTCGCGGGCAACACCAACCGGCCGATGTTCAACATGATGTTCGCGCTTTCGGCGCTGGTGCTGCTCATCGCGTGTTCCAATCTCGCGAACCTGCTCCTCGCCCGCACGATGGGCCGCGCCCGGGAGTTTGCCGTGCGCGGCGCGCTTGGCGCATCACGAATTCAATTACTGCGTCCGCTGATCGCCGAGTCGCTTCTGCTCGCGGTGGCGGGCGGGATCGGCAGCCTCTTCATCGTTGCGTGGTTTGGGGACGTCATGGCGGTGCGCTCCACGGGCGACAATGGTGAGTCGGTCATCATGGAATTTGGCTGGCCGGTGTTCGGCTGGGCTCTGCTTGCGGCGCTTGTCACTGCGGTGGCTTTTGGCCTCGCGCCAGCGCTGTTCGCCCTGCGGTTGGACTTGAACAGCACACTGAAAAGCGGCGGTCGGGGCACGGTGGGCGGGAGTGGCCACCAGCGCTTCCGCCAGTACCTCATCGTCGGACAATTTGCCGTCGCGATGATCCTGCTCGCCGCCGCCGGCGTGAATATCTGTGGCTTGCAGGAGCTCAACAACCGCCGCATCGGCTGGACCTCGGACCACCTTATCACCGGGACCATCCTGCTGCCTGCCGCGACCTATCCCGACGTGGAAAAGATCGCCGCCTTCCACCGGCTGGCCCTGGAACGATTGCGGGCGCTGCCGGGCGTCGCCTCGGTCGGCATCTCGTCGTTCACGCCGTTCTTCACGTGGCAGGACAACAGGAAATTTGTCGTCGGGGGCCGCGATCTTCCAGCGCGCGGCCACGAACCCGCAGCGATTGTGAACAGCGTGAGCGCCGGATATTTCGAGACCTATGGTACGCGAGTGCTGGCGGGGCGGGCCTTCGACGAACGTGACACCGCCGAGGCACCGAAAGTTTTCATCGTCAGCGAACTCACCGCCCGCGCGCTGTTCGGCCGCGCAAATCCCATCGGCCAACGGATCGCGCAGGCGGTGGAGGGCGTTCCACAGTGGGGCGAGGTAGTGGGCGTTGTGGCTGACGTTGAACCGGCGATCACCGATCTCAACCTCGCGCCCAGTCAGGTTTACCAGCCGATGGCGCAGGAACCCCGGCGACAGAACGAGATCGCCGTCCGCACCAGCGGCGTCTCGCCGTCGATGCTCGTCGATACCATCAGGACGACCGTGGCGCAGCTTGATGCGGACCTGCCCGTGCACCAACTCCAACACGCCGACCTCACGGTCGAACGCGCCAACTACCAGACTGCAGTCGGCCGCGATATTTTCGCCAGCATGGCGGTGCTCGGGCTCGGATTGGCGGCGTTGGGAATCTACGGCGTGATCGCCCGAACGATGGCGCAACGCACCGGCGAATTTGCGATCCGCCTCGCGCTCGGTGCAACCCTCGGAAACATCACGCGGATCGTGCTGGCCTCCGGCGTAAAGCTGGCGGTCGCGGGTTCCATCCTGGGACTGCTGGGATCAATTGCCGTATGCCGGGGTTTGGCCGCCCTCAATCCCGGAATGCGCATGAACGGCACTCCCGTTTTGGTTTTCGCGACCCTGCTCCTGATCGCTGTCGCACTCCTCGCTTGCTGGATTCCTGCGCGGCGCGCGGGCAAAGTCGATGCGATGTCCGCGCTCCGCGCAGAATGAGACAATCCGGTCGCCCTGACCTCGAGTCGGCGACAGTATTCAGCGGCATGATTCACCGCACGGGTGAACCGGCTGCTTCTTCAGATATCAGAGAGATCAGCCGGTAACTCGCTCCGTTGCTGATCAGGGCTTGGGTGCGACAGGGCTCGCGGGAGTTGCGCCGAGGTGCCGCACCCGCTCGAAGACGCGGATGAAGTTTTCGACTGACGGCATGTTGGCGACCGCTCCGGTGGCTTTTGCGGTGCGGTAGCTCTCCGCGAACCTGTCAGATTTTCCCCAGTTCGTCGCCATCACGCCGAGCAGTCTCGACGCCAGTTGCGGATTCACCCGGTTCGCGGTGCGGGTTCGAAAAAGGTCGTCCACTTCGGCCACGCCGACGTCGGGTTTGTTGTAAGAACAGATGACGACGTCGAGTCCCTTTAGCGCGAAATACGCGGGCGTGGGCACCGCGGAATCATAATGCCAGTCGCAGATCACGATGTCTTTCGGCACCAGATCCACGGCGCGATGGGTGTTGTTGTAGCTCCCTTCCCATTTGCCCAGTCCCGTGGTGCGTCCATCGATCAGACGATCGCCCCACAGCCACAGCTTCGTCTTTCGCGTGGCCAGAAAATCGCGCAACGTTCTCACTTCCTGCGCGAACAGTTCGGCTTTGTCCCGGCCCTGGCAGCGCGGACACGTGTCTTCTCCGATCAGGAAAACCTCATCCATGCCCACGTGGATGGCGTCGGTCTCGAACACCTCCTGGATTTCGGCGAGCAGATCGAAGATGACCGCATGCACGCCCGGATGATTCGGGCAGTAGCTACGGCAATAGATGTCCTTGTTGTTCGGGTACAGTCCCGGGGTTTCATCGAACTCCGGGTGGACCGTGAGCAACTGGTGAGTGGTTCCCGCCCAGGATTGATGTCCGAAGCAGTTGAGCAGCGGGATCAGTTTGATGCCGGCGTCGCGGCAGGCGTGCACGAGAGATTTGATCTGGGCTTCGGTGTAAGCACCTGGAGCCGCCATCTCGGGCCGGCTCTTGTAGGCGTAGTTATAGTCGATCTGGAAGATCAGCGTGTTCACGCCTTCGCTCCGCAATTCGTGCCCGACGAACTCGAGAAACGGTGGGAGGGCGCTGGGCGGCAGGCCAATCAGCATGACGGCACGCACCGGTAGGTCGTGAGGATCGAAAGCGACTTTGGCCTCCGGCTGCGCCGTGGCGTTTAAGGTGGCGGTGACGAACGTGAGGCAAATCAGAAAATAGCAGCGGAGATTCATGGGCGAGCGAAAGGGATGAAGATCAAACTTTGAGCCGATAGCCCCGGCGCGCAATGAAGCCGGTCAACTGAATGATGAGGATGGCCATCAGCAAACTCCCGGCGACGTTCACCAGGAGCGGCCAGTCGGGTCGCTGATAGAAGTGCAGCGGCAGGCCCGACAGGATCGCAACGTAGTACAACAACGGATGCAGCAGATACGCCAGCAGCGGGTTCGCGCCCGCGGGCTGGAGGAAGCGAGCCCATCCCGGCGCTGGGCGAACATCGATGACGCAGTACAGGAGCAGCCACGCGGACGAGGTGAGACCGGCGCAGAGGAAGCACCACGCGGGCGTCGCCTGGATCTTGTTGAGCCCATAGAGGCCGTCGAAGCAGACGGCGGCGAGAAACAAGCCGAGCGTAAAAACGGCGGCCCAACGCACCCGGTCGCGAGACGTTCTTACCGTGCTGCTCGAGATCAGGATGCTGCCGAGCGAGCACCCGGCCATCGTGATCGCCGCCACCGAACCCAAGCTCTGGCCGATGGAAACATGACGATTGATGGCACCCAGCACCGCTTGAACGAATTCGACCAAAGGTCGTAAACCGTCGAGCCAAGTTCGGGCGGCGAGCCGCGAGCCGTAGTCGGAGTGACTGGCGACATAGAACAACATCAGCACACCCGTGGCCCCGATCAGCCATTCGCGTCGGCGACCCAGCACGAGGTAGATCGAGGCAGCGGCGAGGTAAGCCCAGCCAATGATTCCGAGAATGCCCCACCAGGAGTGGCGCAACCAGGTCGTCTCGTTTGCGTCGAAGAGAGGCCCGAGCACGAGGTGGTGCGGTGAGGGATCAGTGGCTGTGATGGGAGTTCGATACGCGAGGGCGAGGCCGAGCAGACCAAGCCAGCCTAGCATGCGAGCCGACCGCCAGACGGACGCGAATGGTGCGGAGGCGCGGGGGAATGCACCGAACGCGAGGAGGAATCCGATGTACACGAGCAAGGCCCACGCGCCGCGGTACCACGGATTAAATTCCTCCGCGTTGACCATCAGAACGCCCATGACGAGGAGGGCAGCGGAGCGGCCCAACACTTTGAGCAGGAGCGAGCGAGTGGATTGGCCGCGGGCGAGAGCGGACTCGAACGCGAGTGGAATCGAAATGCCGACCATGAAGAGAAACGCCGGAAAAACGGTATCCGGCAGAGTCATCGCGTCATCGGTTGCACTCGCGTGCTTGAGCCAGGTCGGAGCCTTCGTCACGCCCGCCAGATCGTTGACGAAAATCATCAACAGGATGACGAAGCCGCGGAGCACATCGATGGAAGCGACGCGGTTGGTGACGGCGCCGGGGCCGGTATCAACCGCGTGAGACGCAGAAACTGTGGGTTCAGTGCTCACGCGTTTGAATCGTCGGAGTGGGGCAGGAAAGATTTGCCGTTCGGGTCACACGAGAGCGCGGGCTCTGGTAAGGGTCGGCCCATCCGAGAGCGAAGAGGGAAAGGGTGCAATGGCGGAGCTGCGAAATCATCGTCCGCGCGTAGGTAGCGCGGGTCTGTGACCCGCGTTTTGAGGTCTCGAACCTGCCGCCGAGTTTCGTTCACAAGCCGCGGGTCAGAGACGCCGCGCTACCCAATCTCGCCGCTCGCTCTTACACGCGCAGCAGGCCCCGGAAGCCCCGGCCGCTGTAGTAAGACTGGGCGCCGTTGTGGTACACGAACACATGACCGTAGCGGCGATCACCGAAAAGCCCGCCGCCGAGTTTTCGGATATCTGCCGGTGCCTTCACCCAGCTGGAAGACTTCGTGTCGAACTCTCCCCACTTCTGGAGCTCGCGGTATTGTTCCTCGGTCAAAATCTCGATGCCCATGGCTGACGCCATCTCCATCGCATTGGCTTTCGGTTTATGCTCTTTCCGCGAATCCAATCCTTCGCGGTCGTAACAGACGCTGGTTCGCCCGGCGGGACTTTGCGGCGAACAATCCATGAAGAGATATTCGCCGGTCTGTTTGGCATGTCCCACCACGTCTGGCTCTCCGCCGGTGATCTCCATTTCATTCAGCGACCACAGCTTTTCGGGTGTCTCGCCCAGCCGTGCCTCGACGTCTTTCCACTGGACCCCTTTGTGCCGGGGCATGGCTTTTTCAAAGCGGGATTTTAAGAGTGCCACCAGCTCATCGCGGCGTTTTGAGGATAATGCTTTTTTTTCCGTCGTGCTTTTCATGGATTACAGTCCCTCAAGCCAGTAACGACTGAACCCGAAGGCAAGAGCCGGGATGGGATTTCCAACCGACTACGTTGGGCTGCCGGCCACGCGGCGGGCTCCGGCACCTTTAGCATCAGCTCATCGCCAGCCAGGAGCAGGCAAGGATGGCGCAAAGCTTACGGTAATGAACTTTTCCTGGCGGTTCCGTACTTATAGCGCGGTGAAATCGACTCCTGCATTCATGTTTGCCACGGGAATCGAGAACAGCATTCCCACCGTGCAAGGGGGCCGCCGACGCGTGGATGAAATGGAAAAATGCGGCCACTATCAGAAATGGGAAAAGGATTTTGATTTGGTCGGTGAGCTGGGTATTCGGTTTTTGCGGTACGGGCCGCCGCTCCACCGGTCGTGGCTTGGTCCTCGCCGGTACGATTGGGATTTTGCGGACGTCACCTTCGCCGCGCTGCGCCAGCGTGAAATTATTCCCATCGTCGATCTCTGTCATTTCGGCTTACCCGACTGGCTTGGGAATTTTCAGAACCCGGATTTTCCTCAACTGTTCGGCGAATACGCGCGCGCCTTCGCTCAGCGGTTTCCCTGGATCCAGCTCTACACGCCCGTCAATGAGATGTACATCTGCGCGACGTTTTCGGCGTTGTACGGATGGTGGAATGAACAACTCACCTCGCATCGCGCATTCGTCACGGCCCTGAAGCACATCGTCAAAGCGAACGTGCTGGCGATGCGCACCATCCTGACGGTTCGCCCGGATGCACTGTTCATCCAAAGCGAATCGTCGGAGTACTTTCACGCCCATAATCCCAGTGCGATCAAGCCGGCGGAAGTCATGAACGCGCGGCGTTTCTTGTCCTTGGATTTGAATTTCGGCCGGCGGGTCGATTCCGAGATGTACGAGTACCTGATGGACCACGGCATGACTCGCGCTGAATACCATTTTTTCCACGGTCAGAACGTGAAGCACCGCTGCATTATGGGAAACGACTACTATATCACCAACGAGCATCGTGTCTGGCCGGACGGCCACACCGAACCTTCGGGCGAAGTCTTTGGCTACGACGAAATCACCTGGCAATACTTCGACCGCTACCGTCTTCCCGTCATGCACACGGAAACAAATCTGAATCAAGGGCCGCGCGGCGACGAGGCGGTCTACTGGTTGTGGAAAGAGTGGGCGAACGTACTGCGCGTGCGGAACAAGGGCGTGCCGATTGTCGGTTTCACATGGTACTCGCTGACAGATCAGGTCGACTGGGACAGTGCGCTGCGGGAGGATAATGGCCGGGTTAATCCGCTCGGGCTTTATGACCTCGACCGCCAGCAACGTCCGGTGGGGAAAGCTTACCAGGAGCTGATTTCGGAATGGCGGGAGGTCTTGCCGACCGAGAGCGTCTGCTTGCGCCTTCCGATCGTGGCCCCGGCGGAGTACGACGAGGAATGGGCCCAACGCGCGCGAACGGATGCGCAACGTAAACAGCAGGCGCCAGGCACTGAGTCGACTCGGGCCGGGGAGGGCGGGGCATGATGAATCTCCGCGACAAGTCAGTGATTGTGACGGGCGGTGCGAGTGGGATCGGACTTGCGACCGCGAAGCGATTTGGCCGTGAAGGCGCCCGGGTGGTAATTGCTGATCTGAAGAGGGACAAAGCGGCTGAAGCCGCCGAGCAGGCCAAGTCGGCGGGCGCGGCTGACGCGTTCGGATTTGCCTGCGATGTTTCGGACGAGCATCAGGTCAACGCGACGGTGCGCACGACGGTTGAACGGTTCGGACGTCTGGATGTGGTCGTCAATAATGCTGGCTTGATGATGTTTCGGCCGCTCACAGACGTCACGGCGGACGATTGGCGACGCATTCTCGGCGTCGATTTATTGGGCGCATTCTTTTTCATCCGGGAAGCGTTCCTGCATATGCCGCAAGGCGGCGCGATTGTGAATGTGTCGAGTATTCACGCCGTTGAGACCACCCCGCTTGTCGCCCCGTACGCGACCGCCAAAGCCGCGTTGCTTTCCTTGACGCGCTCCGCGGCCGTTGAAGGCACGCCGAAAAAAATTCGGGTGAATGCCGTTCTGCCCGGCGCCATCGACACGCCGATGCTGTGGGAGAATCCGAATGTGAAATCGGGTGCGGAGAAGATCGACCCGCAGGTGGTGGGGAAAGCGGAGGACGTGGCGGATGTGATCGTATTCCTCGCGTCTGATGAGGCTCGTTTCGTTCAAGGCGCCAACGTCAGGATCGACGGAGGGCGACTCACCCGGCTGTAAGCGACGAGCGGAATCCGTCCTGCTTTAAGCGGCTTGCTAACGGGTGGCCGACCGGGTCCAAATGCACTGGGAAAACGTTGGACGGGATGTTGGGCTTGGCGGAGTGGGTCGGAGATTCACTCGGCTGAATACCACGGCGATGGGTCGTGGTTTTACTGAAGCAGCGGCGATGAGGAATATAAGCAGCTGAATATCTCTTTTCGGCTGGGCCCTTTCTGCTTTGCGGGAGCCCAAAAGCTTTCGAGTGTGGAACGCAATGAATCCAGATCCGCGGAGCACGGAAGCAGCCTTTGGCCTCGGTACGCAGGAGGTGAAGCGCCGGCACATTCTGCTGAAGGCCTTGCTGGTGGGGGTGGTCGCGGGCGTGCTGGCTTCCACGTTTCGGATCGCGCTGCAATTTTCTGAACGGCACCGGATCGCGTGGCAGCATGATTCCTCGGGACCCATCGGGCTGACGATTGCCGTGGGCATTGGCGGAGTCGGCGCCGGACTAGCCGTTTGGCTGGTGCGCCGATTTGCGCCCGAAGCAGCGGGGAGCGGAATTCCCCATCTCAAGGCGGTCGTGCTGGGCGAACGACAAATGACGTGGCGCCGTCTTCTACCGGTGAAGTTTCTTGCCGGCGTTCTCGGCATCGGCAGTGGGCTCGCGCTGGGACGGGAGGGCCCCACCATTCAGATGGGCGGCTCGACCGGCATCATGGTGTCAGAGTGGTTCAAGATTCGGCCCGGCGAAGGGGAACGGCGTGCGCTCATCAGCGCCGGCGCCGGGGCAGGCCTCGCCGCGGCCTTCAACGCGCCGCTTGCCGGTTTGATTTTCGTGCTCGAAGAACTGCAGGGGAATTTCACTCCGGTCGTTTTCGTGGCGGCCTTTCTCGCTTCCGTAACGGCCGATGTGGTGAGTCGGGTGTTGATCGGAGAGAATCCTGTTTTCCCGCTTCATCAAATGCCCGCACCAACGGTCCACGCCGTGCCGCTGGCGTTACTCTTGGGCGTGTTCTGTGGCCTTGCAGGGGTGCTCTTCAACCGAACCTTGCTCAAAACGCTTGACGTATTTGAAAAGACGCGACGCTGGCCGCCGTACCTCGTCGGCGGCGCGGTGGGGGTCATGGTGGGTTTCGCCAGCTGGATGCTGCCAGGCGTGGCCGGCTCAGGCGGGACGATCGTCGAACGTTCGCTGGCGGGGGAAGTTGCCACCGAGGCTGTGCTGGGGCTCCTCGCGCTGCGGTTCGCGCTGACGATGATTAGTTATGGCTGTGGCGCGGCGGGAGGGATTTTCGCCCCACTCTTGGTCTTGGGCGCGCTCGGCGGTCTCGCCCTCGGGCGAGTGGTCCATGGCATCGCTCCGGAGTGGGCCGCGCAGCCGGAAATTTTTGCGGTGTTGGGCATGGGCGCGTTGCTCACCGCCATCGTGCGAGCGCCACTCACGGGGATTGTCCTCATGGTCGAATTGACCGGGAAATACGACTTCATGCTGCCGCTGCTCGCGAGTTGCCTCGTGGCGTATGGGGTCGCGGAAGGACTGCGCGACGTGCCGATCTACGAAGCGCTGCGCCAACGCGCGACGGAGAGAGTGGGCAAGCGCGGCTGACGCGACGCGGTGGAGCGGGGTCTGTGACCCGCTCTTTGCGCCGGTAGAATCCAACGATCTGAATTTGAGCGACTAAGAAAGCAGGACATTCTCTTTTTTGGCCGCGTTCGACGGGCGGAGTAAACCTACGTCCCACGTTTCCGTCGTGCCGCGCGCTGCTCGTGATCGCCGACAAGTGCGGAGCGGAAAAGCGGGTCGGAGACCCCGCTCTACTTGATGGGCGAGCTAAAGGACAGCGCGATCGGTGGGTCCGCCGCTGCTACAGAGATCCCGGATCTTTGCGCTGAGCGAGCTGCCGACGACGACTCGGTGACGCGAGTGCGCAGCAGGCTCCCACTAATGACGGTGGCCCGCGGGCGCCGCCGCTTTCTCACGTGCCTCACATGTGCTCTTCGTAGGTGATGTCGATCTTCGCGAGGAAGGCTTTTTTCTTGGCGGCGCCTTGGAAGCGGATGCTGTGCGTGAGTTCGTCGTAGATGTATCCGTTTTGCGGGTCCGGTCCGACTTCCTGTCCGTCAACCAACACGCGGAGGCTCTTTTTGTAGAACGATGCGGTGCGATCGACCGGTTCGAGCGCCACGGCAACGGTCTCGGCGATGCGATCGCCCAGTGCCGCGAGTGGACCGGAGAAATCACTTTCGATGTTCAAGACGGTTCCGCCCGTGAGTTCGGCGGCGCGCCGATGTGAGATGTTGCTCGGGGCGACCACCGCATGGATCTCAAGCTTTCCGCGCTTGTTGCCCTTCGCGATGATGAAGGGACGCAGGACCCAATTGTTGATGTACCCGTCGAGACTCTGCCGTTTCTGCGGATTGCGCGCGTTGTACTCGTTCAGCAGATCGGGAAGTTTTCCGTTCTCGATCCATTCGGCCTGCGGTGGACCCTTCTTTTGATCCTTCCAGACCGCCATCCGCGTTTCCTCCTCATCCATGAAAAAGACCACGATCGTCATGGCGTCGGGCCGGAGAAATGTGTGCTGCTTGTTGTAGTAGCCGGCGACGAAGTTGTACACGGAGGTGAAGGCCGTGCGGTTGGAATCGCCATTCGTGCCAACCTTGACGAGCTCGGCAAAAACGGGGTCGGGCGTCTTCGGCGTGACCCAGGGCTGAGCCAGGATCGGCAGTGTCACGAGTGAGCCGTTACTCGCGACCCGCTTCGTGATTTGCTTGGGCCGATCACGACGGTCGAGCACCGGATTGCCCGCCTCATCGAGCTGCACGGAACGGACTTCCTTGTAATACGGCTGGTCGTCAGCCTTCGCGCGCGAATCTGAGTTCACAAAATCGGTGGTCAGCACTCCGATCCGGTAGTCGAGATCGCGGGTGTGAAACAGTTCGCGAAACCGTTTCAGATTGGCGGCGATCCGGCTCTGGTTGTCGGCCATCGAAGGCGAATTGTTGATCACGAAGACCAGATCGACCTCGCGGCTGCGGGAGCGATCGACGGCGATGTGCTTCACCTTGCGGATGGGCTCGACGTGAATGGCGATGACGTTTTCGACGCCGAGGTAGGAATTGTTTTCGTCGACCGTATAATACTTGAAGCGGTCCTCGCCGATGAAGCCCGGGTTGGGCGCATAGGTGAGCTGGCCGGTGGCGCGATCGAGCTTGGCGGTGCCGTTCTGCGGCTTGGACTTGTCGTCCAGCACATAGGCTACCTTCGGGTCGACGACCGCGTTGCGATCGGTGGGGGACATGAAGTCCTCGTGACTGGGGACTTTTTGTCCGACGGGAGTATTTGGCCGCGTGGTGAGTGAAACTTCCCGAACGTTCAGCGACCGTTCGCGGATGGCGCCGACCTCGAGTTTTTGCAAAACGACCGGTCCGGGCGAATGGACGGTGATCACGACGGTATTCTTGAACACGAGGCCGGAGGTTTCATTGCGCACCGTGTAACCAAAGGAGTCCTCGCCCGTGTAGTCGCGATTGGGACGGTACGCGAAGTAGCCCACGCGGGATGTCTTGTTGTTGAAAAAGTCCGCCTCATCGCCGCCGCCCGCGAGGCCGACCCGGCCATTCTGCGGCTCGGCCGTGATGATGTAGACCAGATCGTTCTGCGTATCGGCGCTTAGGATTTCAGAACCAACGACGAGCTGCCCGTGCACCCCCGAATCTTCGGCATCAATCTCCATAGGCGACTTCGAAACGAAGGCGTCGGCGTCGGTGCGCACGGTTGGTACCGTTGCCGCCGCAGGGGTGTCGGCGGCAAAGACGGGGCAGCAGGCGATCATCATCGCGCCGATCAATGACCGGAGGCGCAATCGGGGTCGGGCGGTGATTTCGAGAGTCATAGGGATTAGATCGGTGCGGCGCATAAGGGTAATCCGTCACGTGAGCCGAAGCGAGGTTCCGTAAACATTGGCCCGGGCGCTTCTTCAGATTCTTTGTGTCGAACGAACCGATGAAGCCCGAGCCGGCCTGGGGAGACAACGAAGAACGCCGTGTTCCTCGCGGGTGAAGCGCAGGACGTGGCGTTCAGTGCGGAACTTACACGTCGCGCGAGCTTCCGACCACGAGCGAATTTGAGGCAGGATCGGGCGCAACGTCGCGTTGCTTTCAACAGAGCACGGCGACCCGCGGTCGCCGGAACTTACGGATGGAAGCCGCCGGGCTGGGGCGCTTTCCATTGAATCGACTGCTCAAGCCTCGGCTAGCGCGATTCTGATGCGACTTCGAGCTGGGTTCCGCCCATGCTGTTCAGACCGTCGTATTCAGGCGCTGACGACATTGTGCCGGAGCGACTTTCTGGAAGAAGGGGGAGATCGAGGACAAACGTTGCGCCCTGTCCCAAGCCTTCACTGTGCGCCACCAGGGAGCCGCCCAGTTCTTTCGCGGTGAGCGCCGCGCTGTGCAGACCGAAGCCGTGTCCATTTTTCTTCGTGGTGAATCCGTGGGAGAAAATTCGAATCAGATTCTCGCGGGGGATCCCAAGACCGTTGTCCTTCACGATGAATTGCACGCGGGAATCATCCGCGGTGATGGCCAGGGTGATCTGTTTATTCGCAACCGTTGAGTGGATGCACGAATCGTGAGCATTCCCAATCAGGTTGATGAGGATCTGCATGACCTTGTGTCGATCCACGGTGATGACGGCGCTCGCGGCATAGTCACAGAACGTGTTCACCTCAGATCCGCTGACGGAGGCGTGATGCATGCGTCGCGCGTCTTCGATCAGGTCCTGCACGGGCACGGTTTCATTCACGCCGGAGATACGGCCGAAGCTTTGATGCATCGCGACGATCTCCTTGATGTGGTCCACGTTCTTGGAGAGCTGCGTAAGATCGTCGGCGATACTGGCGTGGTCGGCCTGCAGTGATTCGCTCAGGGCGGTCAGGTAAGGGACGAGTTTCTTTCCCTTCTCGTCGTTGGTCAGAAAGCTGGCGAGATCGGCCGAGTTGGCCTCGAGCATGCGGGCGACTTTGGCGACATAAGGCACCTTGGATTCGCGGACTTGATCGATCGCGAGATTCGCGGAGACGTTCACGCTGTTTAAAACATTGCCGACGTTGTGGAGAACACTGGTGGCCACTTCGGCCATTCCGGCCTGACGCGACGTTTCCAATAACTGCTTGTGGGCTACGGTCAGTTTTTCCTCGGCCTGTTTCCGTTGGGTAATATCGCGATAGTTCATCACGATGCCGACTCGCACGCCTTTCACTAATTGCGGACGACAGTAGCGCTCGAGCACCCGGCCATCTTTTAGTTCAACGATATCGAACGCTTCTCCGTCCGGCGCTTGGGTGATCGCAGCCAACCGCTGGTTGAACGCGTCCGGGTTCTTCACCTGAGAGGCGAGGAATTGGTTCAGCTCATCTCCTTTGCTCGTGCCGGTGATTTTGGAGGGCAACCTCCACATTTCCGCAAACTGGACGTTGTGACTGACGACTTCACCGGAATGGCGCGCGGCGAGAATGCCATCGGCGGTCGAGTCGAGTGTGGCCTGCAGCAGTGCCACCGAGTTCGCCAATTCGTCCGTTCGTTCGGCGACCTTGGTCTCAAGCAGGTTGTTTTCCACTTCGAGCTTCCGTTGGAGTTGATGGAATCTCCGCACCTTGATTTTATAGCCACCGTAGAGCCCCAACAAGACGATGGCTCCACCAAGTGCGATGAACCAAGGCTGCAGATACGCGGGCGCAGGAAAGACGATCGTGAACTCAGTGTCTTCGGCGCTCCAGACGCCATCGGCGTTCGCGGCTTTGATTTGGAAAACATATTTGCCCGCGGGAAGCTGGTGATAGCTGACGGATCGACGCGTGCTGCCGTCGATCCAATCGGGGTCGAACCCTTTGAGGCGGTATCTAATCTGCGTTTTGTCCGGCGCGATGTAACTGAGCGCGTTGAAGAAAAACTGCACATCGCGTCCCGCAGAGGTCAGAGCGGCGGCCTGCGTCGCGGTGACTTCCTGCTCGCCGACTTGAACGCGTTCGATCCGCACTTGGGGTGGCACTTTGTTGGTATAGTGCGCGGTTGGATCGATCATGAGAACGCCGCGCGGCGTTGGAAACCAGACGCGACCATCGGATGTAAGGCATCCTGAATACCCCTGATCGGTTCGGTCCACGACCTTCACCGATTCCAGTCCGTCGAACGCGGTGCACTCAATCCGGTCCACTTTCCCCTCGGCAAAATCGACTAGATTTTTGCGCCCCACGCGCAAGATGCCACGGCTGCTGGACAGCCAGAGTGAGCCATGCTGATCCGGCACAATGGCGAAGATTCGAGCGTCGAGCAGACCGTTCCGGAGTCCGTAGTGAGTCGTGCGTCCGTCTTTCATGCGCAACAGTCCGGTTGTCATGCCGCACCAGACTCCGCCGTCAGCGTCGGCCACGACGCAATGGGTACGCGTGGACGGCAGACCGTCTTCCTGTGCCCAGCGTTGGGCCGTCTTCCCCTCGATGCGGAACAGACCGTGATTGGTCGCAGCCCAGATGGCGCCATCCCTGCCCCGCGCGAGATCGTTGACCCAATTGAAATCGGGCGGCGCTCCTTCGAATTCGTACGGCGTCATCTGACCCTCCCGAATCCGCACAAGGTTTTTGCCAATGCCTGCAATCACTCCGCCATTGTCATCAACGAAAGCCTCCGGCCAAAGCTCGTTGCTGAATTGGGCGATGACCTTTTTGTTGCGTAGCACAACGATGTTTCGGCTGCCATCGCCGAGGTAAACGTCGCCGTTCGCGGCGACAAACACGCGCCTGACATACGGATTTTTTAGCACGGCGCGGTCGGTGATCTGCTCGATGTGGCCGCCGTTCAAGAAGGTCGCTCCTGTGTTCGTGCCGATCCACAAGCCGCCGCCTGGCACGGCGGCGACACTGGTGGCACTTCCTGCCGTAATTCCCTCGCGGGATGAAAAGATTGGAAATTTCAGGTCACTCAGGAGGCTGACGCCTTCTGTTGTACCCACCCACAAACTACCTTCCTTGTCCTCGAACAATGCCGTGACGTTGTCACCGCCGAGCCCCTCCAGTTTGCCGATGTTCGAGAAGGTGCCTTTGGCAAAGCGGTGCAAACCCGCGTTATTGGTCCCCGCCCACAACATGCCATCACGATCCAGCAGGAGCGACGTGACTTGCGCGTCGGGGAAGTAAACCTCTTTTGGCCGGAGTGCGGGATCGTACCGGAAGAGACCGTGATTCGTGGCAACCCAGAGGTCGTTGTCACGATCACGAGTGATCGCGTGAATGTTTGTCGCCTGCAAACGGTCGTCGGCGAATGGAAAGATCTTTCCGTTCTCCCAAAATTGCAGGCCGTTCAAGGTCGTTCCCAACCAGACGCGTCCGGAGGGTTCCTCGTACATGGTGATGACGCTGTTTGGATTCTGGAGGGATCCTGCCGTTTCGCGACTGCCCGGTACCCAGCGCCCCCAACCGGTGACGGTTCCGGCCAGAACCGACATCCCATCACGTCCCACCGCCAAGCTGCTGGCGTCCGAACTTTCCGGCCATCGGTCGTCGCCAAACGGGACGAACTTCTTGCCGTCGAAGCCGCCAAAACCGCCGTCTTTGATGGAGAACCACAGCACGCCGTTCTTTGTCCGGCTGAGCGCTGAGATATTCGTGCCCCGTGCGGACGGCAGATCCACGGGTACTTGCGTAAAGGTCTGCCCGTCGTACCGGATCAACCCGTTCTGGGACGCGAGCCAGAGGTAGCCGTCCTCATCCTGGGTGATCGCGCTGATTTTGTCGGCGGGCAGGCCGACCAAGCGCGTCCAATTCTTGCAGTTGAACTGAAAAATCGACTTGGCCGGATCGAGAGCGGACAGACGTGGGTTGAGCAGCATGAACGTCGCAAGAGCCAGGATACAATAGCGGCAGCGTAATTTCACGTCGTTCGAGTCTTAACGAACCGATCGGGTGCCAACTCCACTGGTAAGCCACGCTCCGATGAGCCGGCGGGGGCTTTCACATATTATTCATGCCCCTGCCAGACCGGGTCTTGGAATGAGATAAAGACGGCAGCTGCAATCAGCGTTAGTGCCCAAATCGACTTATATGCAGCACCTTGTGTAACGGGTGGGAGGCTATGTTGGTTCGAGCGCCGCGTCCGCGAATGGAAATGGAGGGACGAGCACCGACTCGTCCGGATCGATGCTGGAAATCCGATATCGAAAAAATGTCTCGCGACCCGGAAGACCTGACGGCCTCCGATCCGAACGACACGGAGGTCGTCCCTCCATTTGGAGCCACGAGCTCAGAGTTTCTCGCGCCTCAGTGGTTCAGGTCGTTCGCAATCGATTTCGCCACGGCGCGCTGGAACTAGAACCGCCCGATGCTACTTTCGAGGCGCGCCGAGTTCCGCGACGATCCGGTCGATGGCGGACACGGGAACCACGAGTCGCCAGCCGGAGCTCGAACGATGCAGCGCGAGCAAAGCGATCTGGCTCGTGCGATTGTCTGACAAGGTCGGCGGAGAATTATCCCGCGGGTTGGCGGGAATCGTGGTGACTGTCTCGGGCGGCAAGGATGGGTTTCCAAACAGCACTCCGACGGCCGCGTGATCGGGATCAGACTCGTTGTACCATGAGATTTGCGCGGCGGTGAGCGGAATGTTTTTCATCGTGACACTCGCGATCAATGCCTCCGCCGTCACGTAGGAGCTCCGCGCTGCCGGGGAAAGTCCGTCGAGCATTTTCTCCGCTTTGCTCTGCGCGGCGGGATCTAATTCGATCACCGATTGCATCGCGATCACGTCGCCTCCGGCGGCCGCCCAGAGAGCCGTTTCCAAAGCAGCGCGCGGAGTGGCCTGTCCGCTATTGCTCCACGACACGGACGGCATCCATTCACCGACCGTGAATGGCGCGGGCGCGGGTACCGGGGCAACAACGGGCACCGATTTGCGCAACCGGTCGCGTTCGGCGGAGACGGCCTTGACCGAGGCGAGCGATTGAGCCAACCGAAGCTGCTCGGCCTGGAGCGCGTGCAGCGCGCGTTGCTGCTCGTGCAGCGAGTCGAGTTGAGCATGTAACCGCTCCGCGGATGCGCGCTCGGACCACCAGAAGGCGCCCGCAGCGACGAGAACGAGAACGAGGAGGAGCAGGACGATTCGCGTGCGCATGGTCAGGGGCGTTAGAACCAGGACCACGACGCCCAGGAGTTGGGCTTGGCATCGCTTTCGACCAGGATGTGTTTGATCCCGGCTTTGCGCGCCTCGTCGATCACCCAGAACAGTTGACCGATGTGAACGCTTTTCCCGCTGATCATGAGCTTGGATTCTCCGCCCGGCGCGGATTGGAGAGACTTCAGATGCTCGAGATAGGTATCGAGGGTGACGGCTTTTCCTTCCCAAATGATGGTTCCCTGGCTCGTCAGGTTCAGCGATTGAGTGACGGGCTTCGGAACTGGCGGAGGCGGGTTTGCGAGCGTGGAGCGGAGGCCCGCCACTTCGGCTTCTGCGCGCTGCAAGTCGGGAGCGTCCGCGAGCGAACGGGCCAGGCGGTCGTTCTCGGCGCGGGCGGCGGGAAGACTTTCAATTTCGGAGGAGAGCCGGGCGATTTCGGCAGCAATCGATTCGTTGGCGCGACGCTGGGGAAGAATCAACAGCGCGCACACCACCGCTACGGCCGCGGCCGGCAGAACAACCGATGAGATTGTGGCCAACGCGGACGCGGAAACGGCGCTCGCTTGCGAGAGGGCGACGCTGGAGATTTGAGCCGCAAGATTCGCGGGGACATTTCCGGTAGCCGTCGCGGCAAGGGCCACGCCGAGCGCCGCAGCAGTCGAGGTGATGCCTCGACCGGCAAGGTTCGCGTGAAGTTTTTCGAGGGCGCGCTCCACGCGTTTGCGAGCGGCTTCCTCAGTCACACGCAGGACGGCGCCGATTTCGGCGAAGCTGCGTTTTTCGAAAAAGCGGAGGACGATCGCGTCGCGATCGTCACCTTTGAGCGTGACAATGGCTTCTTCGAGCACCGGGCGCAGAGTGCCCGGGTCGCCATCGTAACCAGACGCAGAATTTTCGACATGCATGGAGTGGGCCGCCGTTTCCCGGTGCTTGCGCCGTTGCTCGCGGCGAACGAGGTCGGCGGAGGCGAGTTGTGCGCTGACATAGAGCCAGCCGGAGAGCGATGTGTGGCCGCGAAGCGAGGCGGCTTTCTGCGCGAGGTCGACGAATACTTTCTGCGCGACGTCCTCCGCCAGATGGGTGTCCCCGCCGACGCGCCGCAAGGCGACCGAATAGACGAGTGGGAGGTGACGCCGCACGAGTTCGGCAAAGGCGGCTTCCGAGTGATCTTCGACGTAGGAGCGGAGCAGGTCGGCGTCGGCGTTCATGGTGAGTATGCCTGTAGGCTGCCGCTGAACGAAAAACCGGACAAAATAATTCCAGTCGTTCAAGGCCGCATCGCGGCGGTGGCGACCCGCGGCTTTTGAGCGGTGGACTTTGCGAAACGATTCCTGACGCATACAACGTAGGGCCATGAAGAAGATCGGCTTTTTGTCCTTTGGTCATTGGACGCCTTCGCCTCAATCGAAGACGCGATCGGCTGCCGACGTGCTGCTGCAGTCGATCGATCTGGCGGTCGAGGCGGAGCGACTTGGCATGGATGGCGCGTACTTCCGCGTTCACCATTTTGCCCGTCAGCTGTCATCGCCATTTCCTCTGCTCGCGGCGGTGGGCGCGAAAACCAAGACGATTGAGATCGGCACGGCGGTCATCGATATGAGGTATGAGAATCCCCACTACATGGCGGAGGACGCGGGCGCAGCCGATCTCATCGCGGGTTCGCGCTTGCAGCTTGGGATCAGCCGCGGGTCGCCCGAGCAGGTCATCGATGGCTGGCGGTACTTTGGCCACCAGCTCAGGGAAGGGGAGGACGATGCCGCGATGGGTCGACGTCATGCGGAGACGTTCCTCGACCTGCTCAGTGGGAAGGGTTTTGCGAAACCGAATCCGCGCCCGATGTTTCCCAACCCGCCCGGCCTCTTGCGGCTCGAGCCGTTTTCGGCGGGCTTGCGGGAGCGGATCTGGTGGGGATCGGCGACGAATGCGACGGCGGTCTGGGCTGCGAAGCGCGGCATGCACCTGCAGAGTTCGACGCTGAAGTTCGATGAATCAGGCGAACCGCTGCACCTTCAACAGGCTGCGCAGATTCGCGTCTTCCGAAAAGCGTGGGCGGAAGCCGGCCATAGTGACGCTCCGCGCGTCTCCGTGAGCCGAAGTATTTTCCCCCTGATGAATGATCTGGATCGCGCCTACTTTGGCAGCGAAGAGGAGCAGACGGATCAGATTGGTTTTCTCGATGCGAACACGCGCGCGGTCTTTGGGCGCGGCTATGCCGCCGAACCAGATGTTCTCATCGAGCAGCTCCGCAAGGACGAAGCTATCGCCGAAGCGGATACGGTCTTGCTGACGATCCCCAATCAATTGGGCGTCGAGTACAACGTGCACGTGATGGAAGCGATCCTGGCGAACGTCGCTCCGGGTTTGGGTTGGCGCTAAATCGAGCGACGGTTCAAGGCGTCGACGAGGGGATGTTTCCTTCGCGCGGTCAGGCGTGGAACTGCCGAGGTGCAGAGTACGCGCACGCGCGCAGCTTTCGGCATAAACGTTGATCTGCGCGAAAGAAGTCTCCCATAGTTTCTCGATGCCCGAAAAAACCGCCATCCCCGCGGGCTGCGAAATCCTTTTGCTGGAAGACGACGGTGCGCTCCGCAAACGGGCGGCCGCGTATTTGAGAAGCCTCGGTGCGGAGGTGACGGAGAGCACCACACTCGCGGAAGCGCGCCGCCTGCTCGGTGCGATGCGGTTCGAGTTCGCGCTGATGGATCTGCATCTGCCGGACGGCAACGTCCTCCAGTTGCTGCGCGAAGGCGTGTGTTCGGAAAATACCGGGATCGTCGTCATGACGGCGTTTGGCGGCATCAAGGAAGCGGTGGATGCGATTCGACTCGGTGCCGGTGACTACCTGACCAAGCCGTTTGAGCTCGAGCAATTGCCACTCGCGTTCCAGCGCTGCCGCAGTGCGCGGCGCGGTGCACGTCGCGACGAGCATGTCGCGCGTCCGACAGACGGCAAAGCCGGTTCGATTTTTTTCGGTGCCAGTCTCGACGCGATTCGCGCCCAGGCAGAAGCGATTCTGGCGACCGACCGGCGCGTTGGGCACCGGTTGCCACCGGTGCTGATCGAAGGTGAAACCGGAACTGGAAAAAGCGTCCTGGCTCGTTGGCTGCACCAGCAAGGGCCTCGCGCGGAGCGTCCGTTTGTCCCGGTCAATTGCGCGGCGTTGTCCGATACCCTGATCGAGTCGGAGCTGTTCGGTCATGAGCGGGGCGCCTTCACTGACGCAAAGGCGGCGCGCCTTGGGTTGTTCGAAGCCGCGGATGGAGGAACGCTTTTTTTGGATGAAGTCGGACTGCTTTCGAGTTCAACCCAGGCGAAACTGCTCGTCGCGCTGGAGGAAGGCACGATTCGCCGGCTGGGCGGCACGCGAGAGATTACCGTCGACGTCCGGCTGCTGGCCGCGAGCAATCGTCCGCTGCACGAACTCGTGGAGGCGGGCGCTTTTCGCGAGGATCTCTTTCACCGGTTGAATCTGCTGGCGATCACGCTGCCCCCGCTGCGCGAACGCGGACGCGATATCATTGCCCTCGCGCATCACCTGCTCGGGCGGATCTCTGCGCATCACCGGTTGAAGAAGGTGGAGTTGACGGAAAAAGGCGAAGCCCGGCTGCTCGCGTATCCGTGGCGTGGAAACGTGCGTGAGCTGGCCCACGTGATCGAACGGGCGATTATTTTCGGCAACGGCTCGCCGCTCGAGTTCGAGAGTTTAGGCGATCCTCCAGCGACCGAGCGGAGTGCCTGGCGCAATCCCACGTGGCAACTTCCCAGTAACGGTTTTTCGCTCGACGTGTTGATTGACGAGCTGGTGAGGGACGTGTTGCGCGAAGAGGAAGGTAACGTCTCAGCGGCCGCGCGGCGGCTGGGGGTGACGAGGGATTATCTGCGTTATCGGTTGGGCGAGAGAAAGCCCGAAAATGAAGCGACCAGATGATGGGGGCGTACTCCCATTCTGGATAAACGCGGTGCAACTATTCGGGCATATGCACCCACATTGGCGCCGCTCGTCCCGCACTGGAATTGCCGCTGGTTCTCAAATCATTGGGTACCAGCGGAGGACCTTGTTCCGAACGTACGTGGCACGGCTCTGGCAAAGGGTGGGTTAGCGAAACCCCCCATGTCATGAAGCTTTCCCTCAACAGTTCTCTCGGCCGCGCCGCTTCCGTCCTTCTGGCCTTTGCTGGTCTGTCGGCTCAGGGCTATGAATCCGGTGATCCGCTGGTGGAGAGGACCATCAACCACGGCGAGCAAATGATGGGTCCGTCGAATTATTTCAGTAGTCGTTATTACGATTTCAACAATCGCGGGAATTCGGGTTTGGAATATTACTTTCCTTCGGTTCCGACCCTCTACCTTCCGCCGCTTCCGCCGGTCATCGGAGGCGAGATGATGGGCAGCTGGGGAGCGTCGGGGAGCAGTGGCTTTGCGGCGGGTATCGACCGGCAAACGTTTTACAGCGCCTACACCTTTCTCGCGAGTTTGAACGAGTTGACCGCGAAGGACGACGGACGCGTTGCCGTCTATCACAAGCAGGGCCTTCCGTTGCTCGATGAAATCAGGGGAAAACTCGAGGCGTTGGCGGGCGCACCTCCGGCCGCTCGCGCTTTAGGATTGTCGGAACTCGCCCGGCAGCAGGACAGCCGCTTGCAGGCGTTGGCCGCCGACGCTGAAGCAATTCGGGTGACCTTGGTGGGTTCAAGACAGGACTTCGACGTGGCGGCCTTGGCGGGCTCGAAACAAGACTTCAACGTGGCTAATCTTGGAGGCAGGGCGCTTCGTCTCGACCGCCCGGGCCGTGAGACGCTTCAGCTGCTTTTCGCCGCTTCTTTTTATGCCGGGCTTTCATCCGAACAGCGTCGTTTGCTGCCCGAAATCGCTTGCGGCCCGGCCGCGGCAGGACCGTGGAAGAATAGCGAGGAATGGAGTAGCGGAACCGACTTCTTTTTTCTTCCCGCGACCGCGCGCATCCGACCCCCGGCCGACCTTCCGGCGGCACTTGAGGGGAAGATTCGCGCCTTCGTGCGCGAAAAGGAGAGCCTGAAAAGCGAACTGCAGAAAGCGGTGCTGAAGAACGGCTTTTTTTTCATGTCCAAACGACGGCGGTTTCTCGCCGAGTTGGCCGAACAGCAAGCTCCGCGTCTGGCGGCGTTGGAGCCGCTGGCGGAGGAAATCCGGGTGGGGCTCGCCGCGATCGGTTTCCCCGATCAGCTGGGCGGTTCTTCGCTCCCCGCCGATCTCACGGAACGCGTCGGACACTACTATGCGCGCAAAGTGGAAGCGCGGCGCGATCTCGCGAGCCGGCTGCGAGAGCTGCGCAGCGAATTCCCCACGGCGACAATTGCGATTGCCCGTCACGGTGAGGGCCTCGCGATTACCTCGTCTCCGCTCAGTTCTGAAGCGGAGGCGAGCCTGGCGAAGTTCAACGCTCAACAAGCCGAGCGCTACACGGCTTTTGCCCGCGAAAGCGAAATCCTGCGACGCGAAATTGAGCAGCGCCTCGCGAACAGCCCGCAGCGCTCAACCCGTACGGTTGACCAACTCGCCGCGGACTTTGCGAAAGCGTACGCCGCGCGGGAAAACCGGGAACGGTCCCGCGACTACATCCGCGCGGTGTTGGAACCGGGCCTGTCTCCTGCGCAACGCCGCCTGCTTTTTCAAGCGACCACGGCGGAGCTGGAGCAAGCCGGTGCGTCGCTTCAACCCTGATCGGCGTGTCCTCCCTGATTGCACGAAATCCTGCGACGGTTGCGCTAATCCTTGGCGCACTCATGAGCACGGTCTTCGTCGGGTTGGTACTACGCTACGATTTCGACCTGCGGAGAGACATCCACGCGAAGATGATTCAACGGGACGCTGCAGTGCTGACGTCGGTCGCCCAGCAGGAAATCGAAACGAGCCCGTTCGAACCCACGCGGTCGAATGCCGGTCGCTGGCTCGCGGCGCTTTTGCCGTCGGCACATCGCGAGGGTTTGCTGGCCATGACCATCTTCGATTCAGACGGAATCGCGCTGGAGAAAATACCGACGAGTCAGACGCAGGTTGAGCTGCCGCCGGATGACTTTGTCCGGCTGCAGGACAACCGTCCGATCACGCGCTATTGGCCGGAATTCTCGTTGAGCTCAATCCTGCTGACCGGACCGGCCGCGCCGACACCGGTTTTGGAAATCGTGCTTTCGCTGCACGGCCGGGGCCGCGGCGCGAAGGCAGACGGAGCAGAAGCGCCAATTGGTTTTGTGCACTATCATCTGGATGCACGCGCGCTGGCCACAGAACTGGCGGCCCTCGATGCCGGCGTGCGACGACAAACCGCCGTGATGCTGACGGCGGGTCTGGCCGCGCTCGCGTTGCTGGTCGGCGCGGCGTACGCGATGCTCGGCCGGGCGCATCGGACGATTGCTGAGCGCACCGCCAAGCTGCAGCGCGCGAATTTCGAGCTGACCCTTGCGGCGAAGACCTCCGCGCTGGGCCAGATTACGTCTCACTTGGTTCATGGCCTGCAGGGCCCCGTTGCAGGATTGCGGTCGATGGTCGCGACGGACGAGGGCGTTTCGGCGCGAGATTGGAAAACCGCGGCGAATTACGCCGACCAAATGCAGGTGATTATTGAAGAAACGGTGGCGCTGCTCGGCGATCATACAACGGCGACCGCCTATGAGCTGACCGGGCCGGAACTAGCGGATGCGATTCGCCGACGAAACGTGGCCGTGGCCGAGTCGAAGGGCGTGACGCTGCAAGTTGACGAACGATTTCCCGCCAAAATCGACAGCCATCGCGGCGGGCTGCTTTGTCTGATCGCCAGCAACCTGGTCCAAAACGCCATTGAGGCGAGTGCGGTGGGCGGGTGTATTCGAGTATCGCTCCGCTGTGATAGCGCCGGCCTTTCGCTCCTGGTGAGCGATGACGGTCCGGGTATTCCTGCACAGATCCGCGATCATATTTTCGAGCCCGGGTTCAGCGGACGGGTGAGCGGCACTGGGTTGGGTCTCGCGATCAGTCAGCTACTCGCCCGGCAAATTGGAGCTGCGCTGGTGCTCGACTCGACGGGTCCCGACGGCACGACGTTTCGTGTCACCTTGCCTGTGTGAGGCGTGCCGTCGGTGTGGTGGAAATGGGGATACAAGGGGTATTGCGCATCGCAGTACGGACGATGACAAGACTGCTCGGAATGGAACGAACCGGTCACGGAGTGAGTCTGATGATTGCCGGCGCCACGCGAGGCGCCGGCGGTGAGAACGAGCGCTCGCTTACTTCGTGGGTACAGGCCGATCCGAACCCCACGCATCGCGGGCCACCCGCCATTTGCCGTCAGCGTCGAGATGATAAATCACCAGGCCCCAGCCCGTGTCTTTGACGACATCGCCGCCGGCGATGGGCGTGTCTGTCGACGTGTAGGAGTAACGCTCAAACGCCCAGGGGCCACTGACGATGAACTCCACGACCGGTTTGTCCCAGTGCGTCTTGTACGCTTTCAGATAGTCCGCGAGCCAGGGAGTGACATCGGTCTTGCCCGACATTGGCGCCGAATTGGGAGCAGCATGCGCTGGAAGAACTCACCCGCCTCGTCCATGCGCCTACGCAATTGTTCAATGTCGCTGAGCTCCGCGACGACCCATCGATCAGGGCGATCTCCGCCGATCCACGATTCGCCGCGCTGTTCGACGATCCGGGGAACAACGCGCGGCTGCCCTAAGCGTGCGCACCGGTCGGCGGCGGTTTGGCCGATTCCGCGGATCGAGATGAATCAACACGTGGTGGGAAACGAATCGGACCTCGAGGGGCCTCCCCGCGGGCCGACGGTCACCTGCCTGAATGGTAAATCGTCTTGCGTATTCCTGTTAAAGAATATGCCTTTTGGGGCATGCAGCTCGGCACCCTGAAAGAACGTCTACGGCAGCATCCAGAAAAAATCGTTCGCTTGGTCCTGCCCGATGGCGACGCGATCGCTGCGCGCTTCCACGTGACGGAAGTGGGGCATGTTACACGGCGGTTCATCGACTGTGGCGGCACCATTCGTCAGCTGGAGTCCTGTCTGCTGCAAACGTGGGTGCCGGACGGGGACGCCGACCACCGCCTGACTGCAGGCAAACTCGCCAAGATTCTCGACCGGTCGAATCAGGTCGTTCCATCAGATGACCTCGCCGTCGAAATCGAATACGAGAGCTGTGTGGTTGCGCAATACGCGTTAGAGGAGTCGAGCGTCGAAGGCGACTCCCTCACGTTTTCACTCGGGAACAAGAAGACGGACTGCCTTGCGCGGGAAGCATGCGGCGTGGAACCGGCGGCAGCTGGTGCCGGTTGCTGTGGCGGTCAAGGCTGCGGCTGCGGCTAAACTTGTACCATGAGCTTGGTGCAAGTTTATCAGTGTCTCTGCGACCAAACGCGTCTGCGCATCTTGCATCTGCTGGCGGAGGGCCCGCTGTGCGTTTGTCACTTTCAGGATGTTCTGGACGAGCCTCAGGTGAAGATCTCAAAGCACCTTGGCTACCTTAAGGCGCGCGGAATGGTGGAAGCGCGCCGGGAAGCGAACTGGATGGTTTACAGCCTGCCAGCCCGACCTTCGCGCGAATCAAAGGCGAATCTCGCCTGCCTTCAGGACTGCACGCGTGAAGATCCCGTCTTTCGTCGCGACGCGGAGCGGCTTCGAAAGGCACGCGGCCATTTCGCCGAATCGAGCCCGATATGCTGCACGCCTAAAGCGAAAAAGAAGACCACAACTCTTTCATGACCTCCTCCGCTCCGCTCAAAATCCTCATTCTTTGCACCGGCAATTCCGCTCGCAGCGTGATCGGCGAGTATCTCTTGCGAGTGAAGGGCAAAGGACGTTTCGAAGTGCACAGCGCTGGCTCGAAGCCGACCGGCAAAGTGAATCCCCTGGCCGTTTGGGTGCTGAAGGAACGCTTCAATATCGATGCAGCGGACGCTCGTTCGAAGTCGTGGGACGAATTCAAAACGGTGCCGTTCGACGCAGTCATTACCGTCTGCGACAACGCCAAGGAAGCCTGCCCAATCTGGCCGGGAAAACCGATTCTCGCGCATTGGGGTTCGCCTGATCCTGCGGGAGTTGAGGGCACCGAAGAAGTGAAGCGCCGGGCGTTCGTTGACGTGGCGCTCCAAATTGCTCGACGCGTGGATTTGCTCTGTGCCTTGCCTTCCAACCAGATCGATTCTCCTCGCGTTCAGGCCATCGGCCAAGATGCGAAGATCGAAGGCGAGGCAAGCATGGCGCGATGACGACACGCCCGCCGATTCCAGCTTGGTTCGTCGGTGAGTTTTTCGGCACCTTCATTCTCGTTTTCTTTGGCTGCGGCAGCGTGGCCACGGCCGTTCTTACTGGCGCACAAGTGGGCATCTTTCAGGTTGCGATCGTATGGGGGATCGGGATCGCGACCGCCATTTATCTGACGGGAAGCCTAAGTGGAGCGCACCTCAACCCGGCCGTGACGATCGGACTGGCGACATGGGCCCATTTTCCGTGGCGGTCAGTGCCGCGTTACGTCAGCGCGCAATTTCTCGGGGCCCTGGCCGCCAGCGCAGTCTTGTTCGCGATGTATCGGGGCACCCTAATTTCCTACGAGGAAACTCACCATATCGTACGGGGCACAGTCGGCAGCGAAGCCACGGCGATGATCTTCGGCGAATTTTTTCCGAATCCTGGCGGCAAACCGTTCACCGACGAACTCCGGCTGACGGTTTCGCATCCGACCGCCTTTTTTGTCGAGTTTGTCGGCACCGGTATTCTCATGCTCGTCATTCTCTGCGTCACGAATGTCCGCAACGATTCGCGTCCGCAGATTCTCACCGCAGCCACCATTGGACTGACGGTGACGATCCTGATCTCGCTGCTCGGTCCGCTCACGATGGCAGCCTTCAACCCCGCCCGAGATTTGGCGCCACGTCTTTTTAGCGCTTTAGCGGGTTGGGGCAGCGTGCCATTTAGCGCGAACGGGATTGGCTGGTGCACAGTCTACGTCATTGCGCCAATTCTCGGCGCGGTCGGCGGCGGCGGTCTCTATCGGTGGTGTTTTGCTCCGCATTACTCCGCACGGGAGCGTTAGCACGGGGTTGGTTGCGGCTACTTTAAACGAGATCGATCGCGAACGCGACGGCGCCGGAAGTTTCTTCGAATCCCTGCGCAGTCCAGAAATCGCTGGATGCCGTTGCCCCGCGATCCAGCGAGGAATTCTTCCACCCACCGCTTGCCGATTCATGGCCGTGAAATTCGGCACGGACGGCGAGGTGGTAGTTCAGTCCGCGGGGACCGTCGTGGCCGCAAGGCTCGGCGCGCGCGAGAGCGACCGGATGTTGAACTTGTCCTGCGCTCTTTTAAGAAAGGCAGCACGTCGGAATTTGTGCTGGAGGGTTCCGAGCCAAGGCCCAGCGCGACGTATGATTACTATCGTTGCGACTGTACGTGGCGCGACCTACACGATTGGCTCCGTAGTAAAGGCGTGCGCCAGAAAAAAGCGATTTACTCTCTGCGCAAGGAAAGCGGTTCACTTATCGCCTCGTCCCACGGCATCGAGGCCGCGCCCCAGTATCTCGGTCACCGCGACATCCGAACCGCGTCGTCGCATTACGTGGACAAGAAACGTCGCTTCGAAGTCAGCATTCCCATTGGGACGAATCTCCAAGCTGCGGCGAGTTGATTTCAGTTTCCCATAGTCTGGAACCGCGACTAAGCCGTTTACTACCGTGCAAAGCGACGCTTCTAATCGGACTGCCGATCTTCGGCAGAAATTGGCTGACCTTGCCGCCAAAGCTCGTGAGATCGAAGACGAACTCACGACCATCGAATCGGAGGGGCAGCTCAGACTCGCAACGGCAGCAACCGCTCCGACTTCACCTCCCCGCTCCCCAGCAGAGAAAGTGGCGCTTTTTATCGATCTGTTCGGCACGCGCCGCTCCGTCTATCCGAAGCGGTGGGAAAATCAGAAAACCGGAAAAAGCGGTTACGCCCCCGCCTGCGACAATGAGTGGTGGCCCGGGATTTGTGAGAAACCGAAAATAAAATGTACCGAGTGCCTCCGTCAGCGATTTCCCCCTCTCGATGAGCAATCGATCGAAGGTCATCTACGAGGTGCGCACACGCTCGGCGTGTATGCCATCGCAACCGACGACACCTGCCGGTTTCTCGCAGCTGACTTCGATGGGGAAGGGTGGGCGGAAGATGCGCTCTCCTATCGCGACGCGGGTGAACGGGTGGGCGTTGCAGTCGCCATCGAACGATCCCGATCTGGAAATGGCGCGCACGCTTGGATCTTCTTTGCCGAACCTGTGCCAGCTGTGCTGGCGCGGCGACTAGGGTCGATCCTTGTCGCCAGGGCTTCCGCAATGCGTCCGGCGCTGAGTTTGGGCGCATATGACCGACTCTTTCCTAATCAAGACTTTCTTCCTCCAGGCGGCTTCGGAAACCTGATCGCATTACCACTGGCTATGATGCCGAGAAAGCAGGGTAACACTCTGTTCGTCGATGCGCACATGCAACCGTTCGATGACCAATGGAATTTCCTGGCCGGTCTGCCACGAATCACTCGCGGCGAACTAGAGAGAATTCTCGGCAAAATTGCTCCGCTGTCAGCGCTAACACCGCCGTCCCAGAATGGTTCAGCCTCTGAAGATTTTGCGCTGCAATGTGACGCAGCCGTGCTGGATCTATCGCATCCTCCGATTCGAAGTGGAATGCTCTCGGGGGAAGTCACCGTGCGTTTGGATGCTCAAATTCACCTGTCCCGTTCGTTGCCAGCAGCGGTACTGGCGGGATTGAAGCGGCTCGCAACGTTCCCGAATCCAGTTTTTCACGAGAAGCTTCGCTTGCGCTTTCCCACCTTTGATACGCCGCGATTTCTTTTTGCGGGTGAGTGGCACCCCGACCGGCTCGTGCTCCCACGAGGTGTTTTGGATCGGTGTTGTTCGCTCGTGGAATCAGCCGGAGGCACGGTAGTCTTGCAGGATCTGCGTCAGATCGGCAGTCGGGTGAAATGGAAATTTCAAGGAGAGCTGCGCATAGAACAAGAGGCGGCGGTCCGAAAGTTGTTGGCTGAAGATAACGGGGTGCTGTGTGCGCCGCCGGGCGCAGGAAAAACGGTCATGGGCTGCGCCATGATCGCACGCGCTCGCACTTCTGTCCTCATACTGGTTCATCGTTCCGTCTTGCTGGACCAGTGGAGGGAAACGGCGATGCGTTTTCTTGGATTGAAGCGCAAAGAGATCGGACTTTGGCGCAGTCAATCCCCGCGGCTCACCCGACGGCTGGACATCGCGATGCTGCCGTCGCTCGCCCGAACGGAAAACCTGGCGGATGCGATGAGCGGATATGGCTTGGTGATTGTGGACGAGTGCCATCATGTGCCTGCGACCTCGTTTGAAGTAGTCCTTAAATCCTGCCCGAGCCGACGAATTTATGGTCTGACGGCCACGCCCTCACGGAAGGACCGATTGGAGAAGCTGCTCTTCGCACAATGCGGCTCGATCAAACATACGGTAGTCGCCGCCGATGCGAACGGGGAGAAGATCGCAAAGGTTCGCCATACTAACGTGGCTTTGCCGCCAGATGCAGGTCACCGGCCGCCGATCCATGTCTTTTGGGAGGCGCTGGTGCAGGATGAAAACCGGATTGCGGTCATTGTCACAGACCTCGAAGCGTGTGTGGCGATGGCACGTTCGCCACTCGTGCTAGCCGACCGCAAAGCCTACTTGGACCGACTTGAGCACGCTTTTACGTCCCGCAAGACAGGCACTGCATGCTTTCGTTTAGACGGCCAGCTAGGCAAAAAGGCTCGGAGCGAAATATTACGGCAGATCGAAGAATGTTACGACGGCGGAAAGACGTTCGTGCTTTTCGCAACGGCGTCATTGACCGGCGAGGGGTTCGACCCTCCACAGTTAGACACGCTGGTCTTGTCCATGCCGCTGTCGTTCAAGGGCCGGCTTATTCCATACGCGGGACGCTTGAATCGGACGCATGAATCAAAAGGCGATTCCTTGATCTTCGATTACCTCGACGGGAATCACGCGCTTACTAATGCGATGCTTCGCCGGCGATTGGCCGGGTAAAAGGAACTGGGGTACCGTGTCGAAATGCCGCAAAATGCAGCGTCGGCATGGTTTCAGGACGACGCTAACGATGGCAGATAGTTTTTGCAGTTGCGGGACCCGGCAAAATGCCGGATGGTTGTTTCATGGCCGCATTAGCCGCAAAATCCGTTCGTTCACGTGCGTCGTCCATGGCGCGACTGGAGGCGAGAATCCCCCGTGATTTCAAGAAAACGCTGGAGCAGGCGGCGGCGGTAACGGGCCATCCGACGGTCACAAGCTTTGTCCTTTTTGCCCTTCAAGCCAGCGCTCGCAAGGTCATTGAGGAACATCAACAGGCCAAACTTTCCGCGGAAGAGTCCGTGAATTTCGTGAAGGCAGTGCTCGCTCCCGCCGCTCCGAATGCGGCGCTGCGGGGTGCTTTCAAACGTTTTCGTGAGGAGATCAAGGTCGGTGCCTGATGGCTTATCGATTCGAGCCACTGACCAAGCAACACGACCGGACAGGGTTTCGTTGCTCCAGCGCGCCGCTTAACGTTTATCTCCAGCAACTGGCCCGCAAGGACGCCGAACGGCGGGTGGCGGCTGCTTTCGTGATGGTTGATGGTACTGCTCCCACAGCAATCGTCGGCTACTACACGCTTTCTGCCTTCGCTGTTGAGGTCACGGAACTCCCGGAAGCCATGCAAAAGAAGCTGCCCCGGTATCCACGCTTGCCGGCGACTTTGCTCGGGCGGTTGGCGCGCGATGAACGATTTCCGGGCACAGGCCCGCTACTTTTGATGGATGCTTTGGCCCGCGCGCATCAACAAGCGGCGGGAATCGCATCGCTCGCCGTGGTCGCGGATGCCAAGGACGACGTGGCGTTGAAGTTCTATCGGAAGTTCGGATTTGCCCAATTGGGCAGCGATCCGAACCGGGTTTTTCTACCGATGGGAACCATCGAAGAGCTCGTAAAGAAACCAGGCTAGGGCCAAAGTCAGGGGCCACGCCGGTCCGGAAATCGGGAAGCGTATCTGTGTACCCCCTACCGAAAAACGGTAGATGGAATGCGCGTGCCAATGTAATTTTTGCGAAGAACGACATTCATTTCTGAACGACTTACAACCCAAGGAAGTCCTTAGGGTATTGCGTCAGGAGAAAAACAAAGTGCGCAGGCCGTTCGCCAACCTGCCCACTTCTTCGTAGCCAGCGATGACGGAACTACCAAAAAACGAACTGCCTATTTTACGGTAGTTCGCCTACCGAAAATTCGGAGGGTGCGGGCGATGGTGTTGGGGTGCGGATGCCGCGAGACTGACGCCATGATCTCGAACACAGAATCAATTCCGCCGCACGCCGGGTCACCAAACCTCGCGGTGTGTAAGTTCAGCAACGCTCGCGAGCTCGCCAAACGCCTCGGCATCTGCCCACGAACGATTTTTCGTTGGGCCGACGCTGGGAAGATCGCCCGTTATAAAGTTAATCCACGTGCTGTGTTGTGTTGTTCAACGAGGTCGAGGTAATCGCCTTCATTGATTCGGCACTCGTCTGAGTTTGAGGATTGGCCCTAGCGCCTCATCGAATGCCCCGTCGTGCGGAGAGGCCGGCAACGTTTCGGAGTTGTCCGGTTTTGTGGGGCTGCTAGACCAGTCCGCTCAAGTGACGGCATAAAAAAACCCGGGATTCATCATCAGCAGCGCATGAGCACTACTAACGCTAGGAATGGCCCCGGGACAGTGGCACAAGAATCGCCAAATCAGACAAAAAGTAAAACAGATTTCGCTTTAATCAGGAAAGCCCTCTCAAGCGAACGGTTTGAGTCACACAGAAAAGAAGCTAACGAGACTGACGAAAGGGTTTTTGACCGCTATCAGTGGAATGCTTTGATCTGCGAGCAGTTTTACGGGCCTCTGCGTACGTTGGAGGTCACGCTGCGCAACAGTTTAGATAGCGGCATCGGCGTTAAAACAGGAGATGGAAATTGGCTGACGAAAGTTCCAGGATGGCTACGAGAAAAAGAGCAGGACGACGTAAGCGCCGCACACGACTTCCTATCGAGCCGCGGTCGCACTATCACACAAGCGCGTATGGTTCAGGAAATGAGCTTCGGTTTTTGGACCAGCTTTTTTAATAGCCGCAATGAGCCCTTGTTTCATAGCATTGCGACGCACGTTTTCCCGGGTTTATCCAAGCAGCAAAGAACACGCGGGAATGTTTCCCAACGTTTCGAGAGTATTCGATCTCTCAGAAACCGGATTTTCCATTTTCGCCGCATCTGGAATCGCCCAAATCTTCAGCGCGACTACGACGAAATCGTCGAAGCTGTAGGATGGGTGAATGCGGACGCGTGCCGCCTACTCTTAGCGCCGGATTCATCTGCAAAATTCGCGGGCGCACTCGCTGCGCGACCTTAAGATTTCAAACTGACGCCGTACCGAAACTTAGTGTAACAGGACGGCGGCGATCTGGCGGAGGATTGGCGGAGCAAAATAAGACACGAAAGACCAATCAGAGCTAAGTGATTGGCCTTAAATGGCTGCCCGGGTAGGGATCGAACCTACGACCAAGTGATTAACAGTCACCTGCTCTGCCACTGAGCTACCGGGCAACGTGGCTCCGTCGGCTTGCACCAAGCGGGAGAGGGGACGAAAAACAGA